>CAMOPG010000014.1:0-30074 GCA_946622165.1 uncultured Erysipelotrichaceae bacterium | reverse complement strand
GATGGAGTGCGGAAGGAAGCTTGCTGTTCCAGTAAAAGAAGTTATGCTTTCCGGGCGTGAACAGCTGTACTTCAGCCTTTGGCATTATTCAGAACGGTTTCCGGACAGAGAGTCCCGGCAGCCTGACAGCTCCTTTCACGATCTGTGATTTCAGGGTCCGGAAAATCACTTTGGCACGATGATGTATTATACTGAACATATGCAGGATTTCAGATTCAAATACAATGTCAACGATACATATATGGTGACAGGCTATCAAGGTGATGAAGCCATCGTTTCCGTACCCGAAACATTTTACGGGCTTCCGGTGACGATGCTTTATGACGATCTGTTCAAGCATCATGCAGAGATCCGGGAGATCCGTCTGCCTTCAACGCTCACGGATATCGGGGGATTTGTTTTTGACGGGTGCACTTCACTGGACCGCATCATCATTCCCGACAGTGTTTCTGTTTTATGGCAGTATGCATTTGTCCGTTCTTCCATCAAGGATATCCGGCTTCCTGACTCCCTGAAGTCGGTCTACCCGTTTACATTCAAAGACTGCAGGGAACTGAGGGAAGTCATATGCGGGCCGGAACTGAAGGAAATATCTGCATGGGCGTTTCAGGGATGCATCTCTCTGCACAAAATACGGGTATCATTGCACACAAAAATTGACGGACGGGCATTTGATGGATGCAATAAAATAACAACAGAGCATTACTGAATCACAGGAGGAAACTGATTATGATGCATATGGAGATCACCCTGCGTTCCACAGCCCTGGACATGGACACAAAGGTAACCGTACTGTTCCCTGAAGACCGTCACCATACAGCTGACACAAGAGGAAAAACATATCCCGTTCTGTACGTACTCAACGGCGGCAAGGAAGACTGCAGTTCCTGGGTCAACCTTTCAACGCTGTTCCTGATGTGCAGAGATCTCGATCTTGTCGTTGTGCTTCCCAGCGGCAATAATTCCAGCTACTGCGACGCCAAATACGGACAGAACTACTTCACCTGGATCTCGGAGGAACTGCCGGTCAAGATGAAGAATCTCTTCCCGATCACGGATGATCCGGAGCAGACATTCATTATGGGCGAGAGTATGGGCGGCTACGGCACAGCAAGGATCGCCCTTGCCTGCCCCGAAAAATTCGGAAAAGCAGTGATCCTGTCCGGCGGCAACTTCCAGCCGTTCCAGTTCGGAGCGACGCCGCACAGGACCGGTATCTTCGGCTCTGAAGAGGAATGGAAAACAAGCGACAATAACCTGTACAACCTGATCGACAGGCTCAGCACATATGAAGGCCGCAAGCCGGAATACATCTTCTACTGCGGAACGGAAGACCGTGTCTATGAAGCATGCAAAGAACTGGAGGAACGCCTGCGCACGGTATGTCCCGATGTATCGGTCAAGAGTGAATACTGGCATGGCCAGCATAATTTCTTCTTCTGGAACCAGGCGATCCCGAAAGCACTGAAGGAATTCGGCTTCGATATTGTAGAAAACTCAGTCGTATAAAAAAACAGCGCTGCGGACCATCCCGGTTCATTCACGGGAGATCCGCAGCATTTCTTTTTTTACAGTGTGTGCAGATAATCAGCGATATCCTGCACTGCTTTTGCCAGTTCCCCGGCTTCCGGCAGCATCACGATGCGGAAGTGATCGGGCGTCGGGTAGCCGAATCCGCTGCCCGGAACGATCAGGATGTGCTTTTCCTTCAGCACGCCCATTCCGAAGTCTCTGTCATCTGTGATGTGATATCTCTGTGCATCAAATTTCGGGAACACATAGAACGCCGCATCATTCGGTACGACCGACATGCCTTCCGCGCGGCTGATCACATCCACCACGGCTTTTCTCTGTTCATACAGTCTGCCGCCCGGCACCAGCAGTGCTTTTGTGCTTTCCGGATCATTCAATGCGGCAGGAATGACCAGCTGCGTCAGCGTATTGCCGCAAAGACGCATGGAAGACAGCCTCTCCAGCGCATCACGGATTTCATCCAGCTCATGATCCGGTGAAGAAAGAATGACCCATCCGCAGCGGAAACCGCAGATGATATGCGACTTGGACAGTCCGTTGAACGTCAGCACAGGCAGATCCGGTGCCAGCTTCGCACAGGACTGATGTACCTTTCCGTCCATCACAAGCCTGTCATAGATCTCATCGGAAAAGACGATCAGATGATGTTCACGTGCGATCTGCAGGATCTCTTTGACGATCTCTTCGTCATAGAGAACACCGGTCGGATTGTTCGGATTGATCAGCAGGATCGCTTTTGTGCGGTCATTGATCAGTGAACGGATATGTTCCGTATCCGGCATCCACCTGTTCTCCTCCGCGCACCGGTAATAGACAGGCTTTGCGCCGGCAAGATAAAGCGCATTGGACCAGAGCGAATAATTCGGGCATGGCACGAGCATCTCATCACCCGGATCCATGACCGCAAGCACAGCCATCTCCGCCATTTCGGAAACACCGTTTCCGACAAAGATATCTTCCATGCACGGATTTGTCAGCCCTTTGGACCGGTGATAGGCAAGGATCGCTTCCCTGGCGTCCGGCATGCCTCTGGAATCGCAGTATGCGACAGCCCTGTCAATGCCTGACAGCAGTGCTTCACGGACGCTGTCCGGCAGACCGAATCCGAAATTCGCGGGATTCCCGGTATTGAGGCGCAGAACATCCGTTCCTTCCTTCATCATTTTCAATGCTTCCTGATATAAAGGTCCGCGGATATCCGAGTGGACCTGATTCATTCTTACGGCGTTTGCAATTTTCATATCATTCATCTCCGTCACTGATATTATGCATACTCAAGCGTGAATTGTCTTGTGGAAAACAACGCTTTTTTCACAAGATCACGCCTTTTTTCTGAAAAGACAGCCGGTTGTTACATGCGGCAGATACGCTGTTCTTAAAGTACGCATATATGCGTATCAATCATACATCGTTTCCAGCGTCTTTTGACAGTCTGCAGTCATTTTCCGCACTGCCGCAAAAAAAACAGGC
Organism: uncultured Erysipelotrichaceae bacterium; assembly: GCA_946622165.1. Taxonomy (GTDB): domain Bacteria; phylum Bacillota_I; class Bacilli_A; order Erysipelotrichales; family Erysipelotrichaceae; genus Bulleidia. Next base: position 27,071 of record CAMOPG010000014.1, on the reverse strand, counting down.
GTGTGCCTGTTCAGTTATGCTTTGGTTCTGCAGCGAATGCCGTCAGGACTTCATCCAGTGTCCTGCCCAGGAATTTTGAGATCATTCTCCCGACATCAGCCGGCTTTTCTTTCATTCCGTCCGCAATATAATTCATGGCATTGTAGGTCAGTCCGTTGCTGTACTGATCAACAATAAATTTCCTGTCCCCGTCATCCAGCTCCCTGGGATTCTTTTCCAGAAGTCCGTCGATCATTTCATTGACGATCTTCGCGAAATAGGACTTGCAGAATACGACCAGACGGTCACGCAGAGAACTGTTGTACAGGTTCAATGCTTCATTCCTGTTTGTTCTGCACGCAGTCAGGATCCTCACAAATATCGTTTCAAGCGATATGTTCTTTCTGCGGTCTTTGCTGATAGCGTCATCCAGTCCATCGGAAATGACATCAAAGACAAAATCATCCATTGATTCATAGTGGTAATAGAAAGACTGACGTGTAACCTTTGCAGCGTCAGCGACCTGTACGATTGTCAGCTCATCATACGGGCTCTTGCCCAGCAGTTCTGAAAATGCAGTTTTAAACTTTTTGATTGCTTTCTTTGCCATAAACGACTCTTCCCAACGCTATATACGTTCATTCTTTTCGTGTTTTCTGTAGTTGTTTCATTACAGTTTTTCCCGCATTATCGACAAACCTGTATACTTCCCCTGCATGTTCATTTTATACAATCAAACAGGCATGATAAATAAAACCTCGGTTTCGAATTACAGTTATTTGTTACATATTGTCTATCAGTGATTTTTCAGAAAACTAACAGATGCAGAAACAATAATGACTGTTGGTCATTTGTGATTCTCTAAAAAATATAACATGGTCATAATAATACATCTATAAATTTTCTATGAAATTTTCGTGAATTTTTTGCTCTTCTTTACTTTGTGAAAGGATATGTCAAAAACTTACGGGGCAAATCACAGGCACTGCTGAAAAACGTTCAGAATCATGCGCAGACTTGATATATCATATTACCTGTAAGGAGCTTTCTATGAAATATTTAAAACAGTTCGGCATCATACTGCTGATCACATTTATCGGTGAGCTGCTCCGCTTCCTGCTGCCGCTGCCGATCCCCGCAAGCATCTACGGACTGATCCTGATGTTCGTCCTGCTCTGCACAAAGGTCCTCCGTCTGGAAGACGTCCGCGAAAGCGCTGAGTTTCTGATTGCGATCATGCCTGTCATGTTCATTCCTGCTGCTGCAGGTCTGATCGACTCATGGTCACAGGTACAGCCGATCGTTATTCAGATGTTTGTCACGATGATCGCTGTCACATTCATCGTCATGACCGTGACAGGAAAGACTGCGATGTTCATCATCGGAAGAGACAGGAGGAACAAGCAATGAACGAATTATTCGCTGCTTCTGCCACAGCAGGCGTGGTGATCAGTCTGATCGCCTACTGGATCGGAATGCTGCTGAAGAACAAATTCAAGTCAGGCATTCTCAATCCTCTGCTTATTGCGATCATTCTCGTGATCGCGTTCCTGCTGCTGACAGGTGTTGAATACCAGACATACAATGCAAGCGCAAAATACCTGAGCTGGCTTCTGACGCCTGCCACTGTTTCCCTGGCGATCCCGCTGTACCAGCAGCTGGAACGTCTGAAGCAGAATATCAAAGCGATCCTGATCAGTATTCTGGTCGGCTGCGTGACAAGTCTGCTGTCGATCTATCTGTTCTCACTGGTATTCAGGTTCTCGCATGAACTCTATGTTTCATTCCTTCCCAAGTCCATCACGACAGCGATCGGCATGAGCATTTCGGAAGAAATGGGCGGCATCGTGTCCATCACGGTAGCTGCGATCATCATTACCGGCATTACCGGAAATATGATCGGTGAAGCTGTATGCAGGATCATGAAGATCACCGATCCGGTAGCGATGGGACTGGCGATCGGTACAAGTTCCCATGCGATCGGCACAGCAAAGGCTATGGAACTCAGTGAAACTGCCGGCGCGATGAGCTCACTTTCGATCGCCGTATCCGGCATGATCACCGTTGTCCTGATGAATATATTTGTCAATCTTCTGTGATCAAACGAAAACGCTTCTGTCCGATTCAGTGAGATAATGGGATCAGAGGTGAGATCAAATGAGAAAATACATTGATAAGAAACATATTTTCACGCCGCTGCCCGTTCTGCTTCTGGGAACATACGATGAGAACGGCACACCGAACGCAATGAACGCCGCATGGGGCGGACAAATCGATGCAAATGAGATCATTGTCAGCCTTTCACAGCACAAAACAACAGATAACCTGCAGCTGAAGCAGGCATTCACGATCAGCTTTGCCGACAGGAAACATACGGCTGAAGCCGATTATCTCGGCATGGCTTCCGGCAAAAAGATCAACAAGATCGAAAAAGCCGGTCTGCATGCAATGAAGGCAGAAAAAGTCGATGCACCGGTATTTGAGGAGTTCCCGCTCGCACTGGAATGTGAAGTAGAACGTCTTGAACCGGATGGAACTGGTTTCCTGCTGTACGGACGCGTGCTGGGCGTCAACGCTGATGAGTCCATCATGACCGACGGCGTTGTAGACATCGGCAAGCTTGAACCGATCATGTTCGACAGCTCCATGAACCTCTACCGCGTGATCGGTGAAATCGTCGGAAACGCATTCTCCGACGGCAAAAAATTCATGTAAGCAATATCTTCTGTATATACACGAAAACGGCCGGCGGCCGTTTTCAGTTTCTTATTTCAATGTTGAAGGACGCACACCTTTGGGAATCGGTGATGTGAATGATTTGTGTCCTCTTCTGTAGTCCAGTTCTTTCTTTGCTTTTTCGATCGTTTCCGGTTCATTCAGAAGATCGATGACAGCTCCTGCCATAACTTTAGCAGCGAACAGCTGTGCTTTATGAGCGATGCTGCCCTTGCCCTGGGCAACGATCTGCCAGGAATGACCGGGCGTTTCTGCCGCCCATGTTGCAGTGTTGATCTGAGCAGTCGGCGTCACCCAGCTGACATCGCCCACATCACTGGAACCCGGAGATGCTTCCTCATAGTCGGACAGCGGCAGGATGAATGTACCGTAATACGGTTCTCCGAGATGCTTTTCCAGTTCCATTGCCTGTTCCGGCTTCATATGCTTCAAAGCTTTCTGGAGACTTCCGCCCTTTGTGGTCACTGTATCAAAGAATCCTTTGGCAAATGCCATCTCTGCTTCATCAAACTCAGGCAGCGGTACTGCTTCCAGATTTCTCTGCAGCACTTCCTCGATCGCTCTGTTGGGAACGATGTTGGAAGTAGCCTTGACAAAGATCTCTTCCATCGTTGTCCCTGTCATCAGAGCAGCTCCTCTTGCAATGTCATGGATCCTTTCGAAGATCTCTCTGCACTGATCGATCTGAGGTGCTCTCATCATATACAGCACTTCCGCATCAGCCTGCACGACATTCGGCGACACGCCGCCTGTGTCCGTTACAGCATAGTGGATCCTGGCTTCCTGTATGACATGTTCACGCAGGAACTGTGAACCGACATTCATGAGTGTGACAGCATCAAGCGCGCTTCTGCCCAGATGCGGCGCTCCTGCCGCATGGGCAGAACAGCCATGGAATTTATAGCGTGCAACGATATTCGCCAGTGAAGAGGTTGTGGATGTACGGTTCAGATCACCCGGATGCCATGTTACTGCACAGTCAAGGTGATCGAACACCCCGTCTCTTGCCATAAAGCCTTTGCCGGCTCCGCCTTCTTCTGCAGGACAGCCGTAATAGATGACTGTTCCGGAAGCACCTGTTGTTTCCAGATATTTTTTCACTGCAAGCGCAGCCCCGATGGATGCTGTACCGAGCAGCTGGTGTCCGCAGCCATGTCCGTTTCCTCCTGGTTCAACAGGACTCAGTTCCATGACCCCTGCTTCCTGTGAGAGGCCGGATAAAGCATCAAATTCACCGAGAATACCGATGACCGGTGATCCGCTGCCGAATGAGCCGGAGAACGCTGTAGGAATATCTCCGAGATTCTCTTCTACGGCAAAACCGTGTTCACGCAGAAATGCAGTCTGAAGTTTGACGGCTGTTACTTCCGTATAGCATGTTTCCGGGCTGTCCCAGATCCTGTCGCTCAGCAGGTTCAGTTCAGCTGCCGAGCTGTCTACGGCTGTCAGTGCAAGTGTTTTTGTTTCGTTCATATACTGCCTCCTGATGAATTTCAGAGTGATCGGATAAATCTTTCAAGACGGTTCATGGCCTCTGCCAGCATGTCATCACTGGCAGCGTAAGAGAAGCGTATAAATCTGTCATCGCCGAAGCACTGTCCGGGAGTCCCCCCGACGCCGGCTTCTTTGATCAGTCTTGTGCAGAATTCCGCAGATGTCATGCCGAACCTGTCTGTTCTGGGGAATACATAGAATGCCCCTTCCGGCTCTGTCATGTCCAGACCGATCTCACTGATCCTGCGGACCATGAGATCCCTGCGCCTCTGATATTGTTTCAGCATGCCGGAAGGATCTGTTTCCAGGGCTTTGATTGCCGCATCCTGGAACATGGCCGGCGTGGACGTGATCGTCACGGAATGCGCCAGCTGCATGCGGTCGATGACCGATGCATCCGCACAGAGATATCCCATTCTCCAGCCTGTCATTGCATACGGCTTGGAGAAGCTCTGCACGAGAATGATCTGTTCTCTCAGGTCATGGAATTCCGTAAAGCTGTGATAATTGCCGGTATATACGATCTGCCTGTATACATCATCGCAGATCACAAAGATCTCTTTTCCTTTGACTGCATCATGGACCGCTTTCAGACTGTCCTCATTCAGTATGGTACCGGTCGGATTGTTCGGCGTATTCAATACGATCGCCTTGGTATGTTCATTGATCAGAGCGTTCAGTTTTTCCGGATCGATCTGAAATCCATCGTCCGATGTATTCAGGGGAACAAACTTTCCTCTGCACATTCCCGTGATATCTTCATACAGCAGGAATGCAGGCGTCGGGACGATCACTTCATCATCAGGATTCAGGATGGAGAACAGTGCCGTGAACAGGCCTTGTGTGGCGCCGGCTGTCACGATCACTTCATCTGCAGTATAATCCATGCCGCAGTGAACGCGTTCATAGCATGCGATCGCTTCTCTCAGATCTCTTCTTCCGTTGTTTTCGATGTAATGTGTCTTCCCTTCAGCAAGTGCGGCTGGTACTTCTTCACAGATCGCATCCGGTGTATCAAAATCAGGTTCACCCAGCGTCAATGCAATGCATCCCGGTGTCTGCCGTGCCATTTGTGAGAACTGCCTGATCTGGCTGCGTTTCGCCTGATACAGGGTGGCGTTCAAACGGTCTTTCATCATGATCAAACCCTCTTACAGCAGGGAACCTGCATACAGCTGCCAATAGACAACATTGACGATCACACCAAGCCAGAGAACAGGGCGGACATATCCGCATGCTTTTTTGAATACTGACTGGTGCACATTTCTTGTTTTGAAATTCAGGATAATATTGCATACAAGCAGTACAGCCAAGAGACCTGCAATCACGCCCAGCAGCGGGAATACAAAGGAATAGTAACGGCTGTCATAATACTGGGCAGCCAGCTGCAGCGTCATCATCATGACAGCAGTCAGGATCAGGACCAGCATATGGCCTGCTTTGGTGCATGCATCATACAGTTTCAGTTCATCAGCGACCTGCTTCATTTCCGCAGGCAGCGGCCAGATCCAGATCATCAGGCACAAAAATCCCATGATAAACGCTGCGGTGAACCATCCGATCAGCATGTCTCTGGGCAGCCATGTGGAAGCTTCTACCTTCAGGTAATCGCTGTAAGGCTGTTCCAGTTTTCTCTGATCCTCCGTCATTTCCCAATAACCGTCCAGGATCTCATCATCACTGATTCTGGCAGCACGGTAGCTGAAGAGTTTCAGCGGACCTGTATAGATCGTATTGGCTGACATATATCTGCCGGAAGGATATTCACCCAGCCGTACCTCGGCATCCTCTGTTTTGCCGAAGATCATATCCGGGATCCCTCCAATGAATTCCGTATCACCCTGCACGCTTGTCATCACGCAAAGTCCGATGCCGCTCTCAGGTTCATACATGAACAATGATGTACAGCCTGTTGTAATGCCTTTGATGCCGATCACAGGCACTTTCTGCAACAGATGCCACAGGCCATGACTGTTTTTCGGCAGTCCGCTATTCTCGTAATAGTCGCTTGCCGACAGCATTTCCTCCGCTGTCTCCTGTTTCTGGAACAGCTTTCTGCTGCCCTGGCTTCCGGGGATCAGCGCCTGCGTAAATTTCAGGTAATCGGCAGCTGTACCGACAGCGCTTCCGCTGGGATACAGAACATTGAGATAATAGTCATTCTCAAGCTCAGCAAGTTCCGTGTTGTAGCATCTCAGCCTGACACGGCGCATGCCGAGTCCTTCAACATCGCTCAGATCGGGTTTCACGGCCGTCTGATCCATGTCCAGCGGCTCCAGGATATTTGCCCTGATATATTCCGCATAGCTCTGACCGCTGATGCATTCAACGATATAGCCTGCAAGTGCGGCGCCCCAGTCAGACTGGGCAGTCACAGTGCCGGGCTCATAAACCTGATCGGGCAGATGACGCTTCAGCGCCTGATCAAGCGGCAGTGCTTTGCCGATGCTTTTTTCATGTGTATCGACGAACAGTTCTTCAAAACCTCCGGTATGATTCATCAGATCCAGCATCGTCACCGGTGTTTCATATGTCTGAAAGGGCGGGAAATCGTCCGGCAGATATGTCCGGATATCTTCATTCAGATCCAGCAGTCCCTGCTCCTTCAGCTGCATGGCGCTTGTCCATACCAGCATCTGCGCTGTCGGGCCCCAGTCAAATACCGTCTGTTCATCCGCTTCGATCTTGTTTTCAATATCGGTATAGCCGAACACATTGCTGTACAGCACTTCATCTGCAGTGAATACTGCCATACCCATGGCAGCCATCTTTCCGTCATCCTGAAGATCATCCACAGTATCTTCCAGTCTGTAGCGGAACTCATCTGTTCCCATACCGGAAGGATATGACTCTTCCGCAAGTACCGGGAGCGCCATAGAAGCCAATATTCCCGCAGTCAGTCCGGCTGCGATCAGTTTCCTCACTCTGCTCATCATGAACCTCGCAATAATTTATAGCAATTATCATACCATAACCTGTTTCCCAAGGTATACGATAGACATGTAACGATCTATGCAGAAGGAGGTATTTATGTCTCTTGAAACTGATTTGTTTTCACACCTGCGGCCTTCAGAGCAGGCTCTCACAGCATACGGATTCCGGAAAACGGATGATGAATATGTACTTGAACGTGCGTTCATGGACGGAAAATTCCGGGCTGTCATAACAGTGCATCCTGACGGTACCCTCAGCGGAAAAGTCATGGATACGGAACTGGATGAAGAATACATACAGGTCCATGTGCCGGGTGCGATCGGGAATTTCGCTGCAGCCGTCAAGGAAGCATACATTGCGATCCTTGAAGATACAGCAAAGCACTGTTTTTACAGTGTTCCCTTTGCATCAGATCAGGCAAACAGGATATCCGAGCAGATATTCGAGCTGTGGCATGACCGGCCCGAATACACCTTTCAGGATAAGAATTACGCAGTATTCAGGCATCAGGACAATGAAAAATGGTATGCGCTGTTCATGCGGGTCGATGCGGACAGGATCAGGACCGGAGCGTCCGGACAGATCGATGTCGTCAACCTGAAGATGCCGGATGAACAGATCGAAGCACTGCAGTCCATCAGCGGGATCTATCCGGCCTGGCATATGAACAGAAAACACTGGATCACGGTCGTCATGGATGACACGCTTGATGATGCAGAGATCATGGATCTCCTGAAGACCAGCCATGAACTGACAGCTGGCAGAAAAGCTGGATCCGTCCACGGCGTATGGCTCGTTCCGGCAAACCCTTCCTACTATGATGTCCCTGCCGCTTTCAAGCGTGAACACGGTACGATCAGATGGAAACAGAGCACGGATGTTCATGTAGGAGATATCGTTTATATGTACATGGGCAGTCCGTATTCCGCGATCATATACCGTACGGAATGCGTAGAAACGGACATCCCGTATCACTTTCAGAATGATCAGGTCAAAATGAGAAAACTGATGAAGCTGAAGCTTCTGCATGAATACAGACCGGACGAATTCCCGTTCAGCCTGCTGAAAGAATACGGTGTCAGGGCCGTCAGAGGTCCCCGTTCCGTTCCGCCGGAATTATTAAAATTGCTCGAAGCACATGCGGTTTAAATATTCTTTTTCACGTTCAAAGCAAGTACCTGCTATAATTTTCTCAGATAGTTAAAGAGGTGAATTAAATGGAAAACAATAATTATGAAACTCTGTTCGATAAGCTTCAGGAGAATCCCGAGCTGATGAGCTCCCTGCTCGCCGCTAAACAGGAAGGCCCTGTCAGAGCCGGCGGTGAAGACGCTACTTCACAGATCCTGAAGCAGCTTCTCGGAAACGGTGCCAGTGCTGAAGATGTCAGCAAGGCTGCTGAAACACTCGATGCAAACGCACTGATGCAGCTGTATCTCGGCGCAGGCGGAGACATCGACGCAAAGGAACTGCTGGAATATACCGGCGGCTTCAAAGGAACGAACCCCAACAACAGCGAAAGCGTGCGCGCACTGATGAACGGCAAGCTGGAATTCAAAGAACTGCTGATCCTGATCGCGCTGTTCAAGCTGATGACAGGCGGCAAAAAGCCTGCAGCCAGCACCAATACAGGCGGACTGCTGGGATCCATGCTGGGAGGCAATACACAGCAGAACTCAGCTCTGAACCTGTTCAACAGCATGCTGACAGGGCAGACTGCACAGCCGGCCTCCTCCGGACTGTTCGGCAACCTGTTCTCATCTGCTGCTCCTCAGCAGTCTTCACCGAATGTATTCAGCTTCGGAAGCTCCAATAATTCCGGTGCAAACAGCGTTCTGCAGTCGCTTCTGACAGGCACATCAACAAACGCAACAGGACAGCTTCTGTCCTCACTGCTGGGTGCCAACTCACACAATGCATATAACAGCAACGGTACGATCAATGTCGGTACACTGTTCAATGTTGCTAATGCGCTGCTGAATGCAAAGAAATAATCACTGATCAGACAAAACAAAACGATGGGGCTGTAACAGTTGAAATGCTGTTGCAGCCCCTTCGCTGTTTAATGATCTGTTGTTCCGTATGCCTTGGCGCAGAGCAGCGCTTCAGTCATGATCCTGCATTCTGATTTCCACCTGTTTGTAAGGGATCCTGATTCCGGCTTCATCGAAAGCAAGCTTCACTGCCTCGGTGACAGCACCGCAGGCTCTGATGTAATCTGATGATTTTACCCAGCCTGCAGCTCCGAGAGTTACACCGTTTTCTCCGAGAGAAGCCACAAAACTCCAGCAGCCTTCATCCTTCAGAATCATCGGTACGGACTGGATTGCCTGTTCGACCACATCGCGTGCTTTTTTGATGTCCTGATCAAAGGGAATGTTGATTCTGACATCAACACGGCGTTTTTCATAAGCTGTCATGTTCGTTACAGCGGAATTGGAAAGAGCGCCGTTCGGGATGGAGATCAGGCGGAAATCACCTGTACGCAGCTCTGTATAAATCAGGCCGATCCGCTGGACCAGACCGTCACCGAAAGAGGTGCTGATAAAGTCACCGACCTTGAAAGGCCTTAACAGAAGGATCAGGACGCCGCCAGCCAGATTGGCCAGACTTCCCTGAAGGGAAAGGCCGATGGCGAGTGCGGCTGAACCGAGCAGAGCGATAATCGAAGCTGTGTTAAAGCCGAGTTCTCCGGCGATCATGAAAGCCAGTATGACCCAGAGTCCGGCCGTCAGAAGTGAAAGCAGGAACTGCATGATACTGACGTCCATTTTCACCCTTTCCATCATCTTCTGTGCCAGGCCCTGAATAATCTTAATTAGTTTCTTCCCCACCAAGAAGATTACGATACTGATAACAAGGTGAATCAGGAACTCCAGAGCCATCGGCTCAATCTGTTTCAGAAAAGCGGTAAATTGATTAACTTCTTCAGTAATAGGCATGATAATATCCTCCAGATTTTTACAATAAGCAATTTAACACTTTAGTGTCAGCGCTTCAAGCAATCATTATTGATCGGAAGTTTCAGAACCGGTCAGTCTGCCTCTTCTTCTCTTCCTGTCTTTCCTCAACTGTCTGCCAGGACGAATAAACAATGCGGGACACACATCCCGCATTTGTCATTTGATTTCAGAATCCGCCGACAAGGATCGTTGGATCCAGTTCGGTGATCTTGGAAGAATATTCTTTGTAGATCGCTTCATGATCAGGCAGAAGCTCATCTGTCAGATCACTGAAGGGATATACCCTGAAGTGATAGAAGTGACCGTTGATAATGTCATATTTGGTATAGATCAGGTCTGCCCTCGCATCAGACAGTTTGATCTCACTGACGCCGTCTGTTACCGTCTTTGTGATCGTAACGCCGCCTATCATGCCGATGATGCGCGGCAGCTGGTCCTGGGCACTGACCATATTTCCGAGGGAATAATACACAATGGTCTTTCCGTCATTGAGCCACTGGACAGGTTCGATCACATGCGGATGGCATCCGATGATGATGTCTGCGCCTGCATCGGACAGCTGCTGTGCCAGGGAAAGCTGTTCCTCATTGACATCCATGCTGTATTCCGTACCCCAGTGCATGCAGATGATCACAACATCTGATACTTCATTTGCCTGTCTGACCTTTTCCAGCATTTCTTCTTCATGTCCGGGATACAGATTGACAAGATATTCTTTCCCGGCAGGCGGTTCCAGACCGTTGCAGCCGTAGGTATAGGCAAGGAATGTATAGGTAATGCCGTTGACTTCATATACAGGAAGTGCCTGCTGGGCTTCCGCACTGTCGAATGTACCTGTCATGTGGACACCCAGATCTTCTTTGCTTTTCCAGTAGGCAGTCGATCTCAGGATTCCCGTTTCATCCATGTCCAGGCTGTGGTTGTTGGCAGTCGACACCAGATTGAAGCCGTAATCCACCATCGTATCACCGAATTCCTGCGGTGTATTGAAGCGGGGATATGAAGATAATCCCATCTCCGTACCGCCGAGGATCGTTTCCTGATTGTAATAGCGCAGGTCATAATCCGCTGCCAGTGTTTCCATGTTTTTCATGATCTCATGGAAATCATAGGTACCGTTTGGCTGCTGGGCACAATAATATACCGCGCCATGGATCAGGGCATCTCCTGCCATGAACAGCTTGGCCTGATAAGTCTCAACGACCGGTTCCTTGCTAGCCTCGGGTGTTTCTTCAGCTGTTTCAGCTGTCTGCTCCGGTTTCTGTTCTTTGCCTCTTTCTGCCAGTGAAGCGATCACCTTGACAGGTATGGCTATGATCAGTGCTGCAGCAGCGATCAGAATCAGAAGCCGGTCTATCCTTAATCTGCGTTTTTTCTTCATACGGGAATCCACCTTTTCTTGAGCGAAAATCAGATCTGTAAGATTTTCAAAATAACTATTCCATTTTTCTTTTGTGTTTGCTATAATGTCTTAGCCGCAAAAGCGGGATGTAGCACAGCTTGGTAGCGCGCTTCGTTCGGGACGAAGAGGTCATGGGTTCGAATCCCGTCATCCCGACCTAAGGAAACCGCAGTGATGCGGTTTTTTTCTTGTCTGCCGTTATGCAGAAGTCCGTTTTCTCTGTACCGTGCGTTTCTTCGGTCTGTTTGTAAACATATTGAGCCATATGCTCAGGATCATGATGACCGGGATCTGGATCAGTTTTGCCGGTGTGCCGGGGATAAACAGTGCAGCCACAAACATCACAGGATACTGCCAGAGATAGATCTCATAGCTGTATTTGCTGAAAAAATTGCTGACAGGGTTGTCCAGCAGCCTGCCGGTCGATGAGTTTCCGGAAGACAGCAGCCAGACGATCAGACACACAAGCAGTGTATAACCGTTGATGCCGATCAGATAGATCCATCTGTCCGTACCGCTGACTGTCGCATACAGAACGACCGTCAGGATCACAAACAGCAGTACCGGCAGGAACGGATTGATCCTTTTCAGCGGATTGCCGAGTCTTCCTTTTGCCTGCAGGATCCCCAGCAGCGCCCCGGCCAGCAGTGCAAATACCCTGGTGTGCGTTGCATAATAGACAGCCGTAATATTCACGCCAAGCAGTGTGCACACCGGCATGATCAGCGCTGAAATGAGCGTCAGTATCAGCAATACTGCTTCTGTTACACGCTGTCTGCGTGTCACGGCATACAGGACAGGCCATACCAGTTCAAACTGGATCAGGATTGCAATATACCAGAGGTGTGTAAACGGCGACTGGTTTGCCAGATTGGCAAAATAGTCCGCATTGGCAGAGATCTGCCAGTAATTGTTGTATCCCAGCAGGACACTGGTTACCTCGGCCTGCGTATTGGACAGTCTGGAAGGATCCTTGAGTGTCAGTACGCCGATCGTACTGAAGAGCACGATCAGCAGTGCAGGATAGATCCTGACGAATCTTCTTGCATAATAGGAACCGATACGGAAGGACGGTCTGGAAGCCGTGGAATATGCTGTCAGGAATCCGCTGATCACGAAGAATATGACCACACCGAAAAAGCCTCCCCTGACGACAGCAGGAAAGGTATGGTACAGCAGGACACCCAGCAGTGCCAGCGTCCTGAGTCCGTTAAAACCTGAAATTACCCGTCTGGTCTTCTTTCGGCCCTTCATATGTGCAACCCTTAAATCCGTTCTTCTCTCTGTATGGTATCAGCAGTTCCTGATTGATCGTTTCCGCGATCAGATCTGCCAGTGCTCTGGATCCCTCTTCATTCGGGTGGAGCCAGTCTGACAGCATGTATTCCGGATGTTCTGTAGCCAGTTTGTTCCAGTCGACCATATAGACATTGTCCTTGCCCTGACGGAACTGTTCAAATACAGCATTTGCGTTATTGGCTACGCCGAATGTATTCAGCCAGAATGTGGGTGTGTCACCCGCATGGGAATATACTTTTTCACAGTCTGCGACACTGATCTCAGCGACATTGGTCAGCAGTCCGATCACCAGCACATCACCGATCTGGTGCTGCTGTTCAAGCTGTGCCAGCGACTGTTCGCCTTCAAAGATCGTTCTGCCGAATCTGGCATCGATATATGCGTTCGGGAAACGTTCATACAGCTGCGGCAAAGCTGCCGTGATGACAGAGTCCCCTTCGATCGTCAGACTCATTGTTGTCGCATCCTCGTACCATTTCCAGGAGGCAGTTTCCGCTTCCTTCCAGAGCTTCGCACACGGATCTTCCGGTTTGATCTGTGCAGGCGCAGACGGCTTATTGCCCTGGTTCTGCTTTCTGGACTCCGCCATCTCCTGGTTCTTCTTCAGCATTTCCTCGATCGCTTCCTGATCGGCATGTGCCTTCGGTGCTTCAACAAAAAAACCATAAACACCGTATCCGCAAAGAAATACCATGCAAATGGTCATCAGATAATACAATATGTTTCGCCCGGTACGATTCATATGATGACATCATACCATCAAATGAGTTGATAACGGTAGATTTCCTTTACTGTTTCTCCTCGTTTATACAGCCAGTGCCATGCCGGCACATCAACTGTTTCAAGCAGTGTCCCGCTGAGCTTCTGCAGAGTCCGCTTTGAAGCCGGATTATCCGGCGAGCATGTTATCAGCAATGAATCCATGTGGTAAACATCCCTTGCCTGCTGCATCATGAGCAGACTTGCATCATATGCATAGGAATGCCCGCGCCACGGCGTGTTGATCCGGTAGCCGATATTTCCGGCGTAGTACAGTTCCTCATCCATCCCGATCCGCAGGTCACAGTTGCCTATGACCTCATCCGTATCATGCAGCACGATGTGGTACAGCACGGAAGGAATGTAATTGTTTCCCGCATTTCCTTTGATCTTTCGTATGACCACCAGGTCGACGCGTTCGCCCGGGATCCGTTCCTTTTGTTTGAAAAACAGTAAGTTCATAAAGCCTCGATGCATTCATCATACTACTGATTTGAAGAAAACCGCTGTCAATCTGCAGCGGCTTTGATGATATCAAGATAATCCTGTTTGAGTTCTGCTTTCTGTTCGTCATTCATCATAGCGTCATTGTCACCGGGCTCAAAGCTCTTGACCAGTGAAAGATGATGTCCGACGATCTCTCCCTCTTTGACACCGATGACTTCAGGAACCTTGAAGACCGGGTTGCCTGTTTCAGCATCCTTCTCGAAGATACTGTTGATATGTGATTCCAAAGCATCATAGGATTCCTTGGATGTCGGAAGATTGACATCGATGTAATACACCTTAACGCCCAACTCCTTCGCAGCTTCGTTCAGGACCGGTACGGCACGCTGGCACCACCAGCAGCCTTCTCTTCCGTAATACAGGATCCCGCTGCCCTTTTCCGTGAACATCCTGACAGACTCCGCAAGGGTGATCTCAATAAATGCAGGATCATCATCCTCCAGGAATTCATATCCGTCCATGACCAGAGGAAGTGTTTCAAATTCCACAGGATTGGTGATCGTTACCTGTTCCGGTTCTTTATTCTCATCTTTGCTGCAGGCTGTCAGTGACACAGCAGCCAGGACAATTGCCATCAATAGTTTTTTCATGTTCTGTACCTTCTTTTTACGTACGACAGTTATATTAGCAAAAACCATTTTGATATGCAAATCGTTCCGGCTTCAGAAAAAAGAAGCACTGCGCTTCTTTATTCACCGGGCCCCGTGATCGCGGCTGTATATGTCTCATTGTTTCTTTGTTTCCAAAGGAACAGGACCATCCGGATCAGGACGACCACATCGATTGCCACAATGATCAGCGGCATAAACAGCAGAAGGTCATTGATCTCGGAGATCCGATCCTTCAGCGTCAGGTCATACATCCCGTGCAGCACCCAGGGAACTGCCAGAGAAAGCACATAATAGATCTTCTTTCCCGTATATTCTGCTTTGCCGTAATAATAACCCATGATCATGCCGAACACGCCATGCATCATGGTGATGCCTCTGATGACCATCTGACCTGCATTTGATCCGAATACGTAAACGACCGATTCACTCAGTTCAAAGCCGATCCCTACACATGTCATAAATATGATCGTTTCCATCCATGACCATGCATAGGATTCCTTTTTCACCCTCCGCATCATGTACATCTTGCTTGTCTCTTCCGAGAAAGCAAGCACGAAGAAATTATACAGCGTGATATACAGTACAGAATTACGGTCTTTGATCAGAAACGCCAGTGCCAGATTAAACAGGAATGAACACAGCATGACAGGGAATATGCTGAGCAGTCCGTGGATCAATGCTTTCCTGCATGTCTTTTGATACTCGGGATCATCCTTGAGCCGCTTCTTCATCCAGAAGTACAGAGCTACCGGCGGGATCATTGAAACAAGATATATGATTACCAGCATATCCTTTTCCTCCATTCAGGCGTATATATTCTCGCACGCATGTTTTTATCTGTTTCCGGCTTTATCCTGAGCATTCAGGATATACCGTTCCCGGAGTTCCTCCGGGATCTGTCTGTTTCCATCGTATACCAGGTCATCCTGCTCCGTGATCTCCCGGATCACTCTTGCCGGCGTACCCAGGGCAATACAGTTGGCAGGGATGTCCTTTGTCACGACACTTCCCGCTCCGATGACGGAGTTGTCGCCGATCGCAACACCCGCAAGCACGATGACGCCTGCGCCAAGCCATACATTCTTTCCGATATGCACGGGCTTATTATACTGCAGTCCGTTTCTCCGCAGTTCTGGTGATATCGGATGCTCGGCGGTATTGATGCTGACCTGGGGGCCGAACAGCGTATTGTCGCCGATGGTAATGTCCGCATCATCGACAAACGTGCATCCGAAGTTGAAGAATACGTTCTTTCCGACATGAACGTTCCTGAGGCCCCAGTTGGCATAAACAGGTGGACATATATACAGCCCTTCCCCATACGTTCCCATCAGTTCCTTCAGGATCTCATCCCGCTGCTTCAATCCTTCCGGAGTATCGTCTGTGCGGTTGAATTCATTCAGCTTCTGTACCAGACTGTGCTGATAGGAGATCAGCTCATCCTCCATGGCGTTGTACAGCTCGCCGTTGTTCAGAGTGTGTTTGAATGCCTTCAGTTTTTCCTCACTGATCATATGCATGCCTCCCGTTCCTGCCGCCAAAGGCGTCAAGCGCGGATCCGCAGACCCGCGCCCGTATGTTTATTCGATCGATCCGATCCTGCGGACCTCTGTAGACTGATAATATGACTCGATCTTTTCCCGGGTTGCCATGCCTCTGGAATATGCTGTTGCGCAGCCGCAGCAGACACCGAAATGGAAGGAGTCCATCGCATCGGCACTTCTCAGATAGTTCATCAGGAACCCTGCGACCAGGGCATCCGCCGTACCGACCGTGCTGACAGTCTTTTCCTCCGTCACAAGGTCACACTCAAAGATCCCTTTTTCGCATACCAGCATCGCTTCCCGCTTGTTTTCAACAACGATGACATTCTTTGCACCGGAAACATATACTTCCTTGGCTCCGGCGATCAGTTCTTCATCATTTGTGATCTGCCGGCCCAGCAATTCTGCCAGTTCATCCGGAGTTGTTTTCAGAAGAAACGGTTTGAACCGGAGGCATTCACGGTCAATATCAGGATTGGTATCCAGCACGACCTTGACCCCGTTGTCGATTGCTTCGCCCAGCATGCCGATAATTTCTTCCGTAAGATATGCAGGAGCAGCCCCGGCAAGCACGAAGTAATCACCCATATCCAGACGTCTGACCTTCTCTTTGAGATTGTTCATGTCTTTTTGCGTGATATAGGGACCTTTTGCATTGATGTCCGTATCCCTGCCGTCATGCAGCTTCACATTGATCCTTGTATGACCGTCAATATAAGTAAAGTTCGGCTGGATGTATTCATATTTCTGCAGCAGCTGAATATAGAAGTCACGTGTAAAACCGCCAAGGAATCCGTATGTTCTGGTAGGGACCATCAGATTGTTCAGGACGATGGAAACGTTGATCCCCTTTCCGCCTGCTTCATAGTATTCCTGTTTTGACCTGTTGTATCTGGACGGTTCGATCGGTTCGCTGAATTCCATATAGTAATCCAGCGACGGGTTGAGGGTACAGGTACAGATCATAACTGATCAGCTCCAACCCTGTCGATAATGCGCAGAACCAGTTGTGCTGCCTGTTCCATCTCCTCGATCACAACATATTCGTAACGGCCGTGTGCGTTGCCGCCGCCAGTGCCGATGTTCGGGCACGGAAGTCCCATATATGTCAGTGTTGCGCCGTCTGTTCCGCCGCGTGCGGATTCCCTGCCGGGCTCCAGACCAAGGTCCTGAATCGCTTTCCATGCATATTCGGAAACTTCGGGATTCTTGTCCAGGATCTCCTTCATATTGCGGTAGCTGTCCGTGATCGTGAGGACTGCAGCTTCTGTTCCGATCACTTCATTCAGATAATCGACAGCCTTTCTCATGATCTCTTTTTTCGCTTCCAGTTTTGCCGCATTGTGGTCACGGATGATGTATTCCATATGCGCACGGTCCATATTGCCGTTCAGTTCAGTCAGATGGAAGAAACCGTCATATCTGTCCGTATGCTCAGGTCTCATATGTGCAGGCAGGTAGCTGTGCAGCATCGCTGCCATGCTGACGGCATTGATCATCTTGTTCTTTGCAGAACCCGGATGGATCGAGAAGCCTGTAATATCGATCACTGCGGATGCCGCGTTGAATGTTTCGTCGCACAGATAACGGATCGCTCCGCCATCCAGCGTATAGGCAAAATCCGCTCCGAAGTTTTCAACATCAAAGTATTTCGGACCGTTGCCGATCTCTTCGTCAGGCGTGAATCCGACAGCGATGTCTCCGTGCTTTACCTCCGGATGACTGACCAGGTAGGAAACAGCCTCCATGATCGCGGTAATGCCGGCCTTGTCATCGGCGCCGAGCAGTGTGCTGCCGTCTGTCACGATCAGGCTCTTTCCTTTCAAAGCAGCCATCTGCGGGAAATCCTTCACTTTTGTGACTACGCCTTCGCACAGTTCAATGTCTCCGCCGTCATAATTCTCAATCACGCGCGGATTCACATTTGTCCCGCTGTAATCGGGAGCTGTGTCCATATGAGCGATAAAACCGACCCGTTTGGCGGGATGATCCAGGTTGGAAGGCAGCTTGCCGTATACATAGCAATGTTCATCCAGTCTGACGTCACTCAGTCCCATTTCCTTCAGTTCTTCATACAGAACTTTGGCAAGATCAAACTGTTTCTGTGTAGACGGTACGACATCTGAATGTTTCGGATCGGACTGCGTGTCGATCTTGATGTAGCGGATAAATCTTTCTACTGTGCTCATGTTAATCATCCTCTTTCTATTTTCCGTCGGTTATATACATTTCCGAAAAAGTACAGTCAAACCAGGAATCCTCGGGACTGCAGGCATATACGCCTGCTGTTACCGTGATCTCCTGCGTTGTGAGATGAAGCCATCTCATATCAGAATAGCGGTCTCCGTTGAAGCTGTAGCTGAACGTGGCATTCCCGTTCCAGTACCGGACACGGAAGTACAGATGGTTTATCATGTCTCCCACTTCCCTGACACAATGATCTCCGTATCCGTTGCGGTACACCGAGCACACAAGATCCAGTGACTGATCCTTGCGGTCCAGGCAGAATTTGCACCAGTATACATCACTGATCTTCAGAAGGATGCCGCATTCGTCTTCATTTTTGTGAAGCTCATAGTCGATCCTCAGATCCAGTGTAAAATTCTTCATTGGCTCCAGTTCCAGGATCGCAGCCGCCCTGGACCCGAACATCAGTCCGTTCAGACTGGTATGAGGTTCTGTCTCAATGATCAGTTTGTCCCCGCTTACGATCGTCATGCCAGGCTTGTTGACCCACTGCATCGATGCGGGATTTATTCTTCTTTTCATAATCATTCTCTCCGCTGCAGATGCCTTGTACCGCCTATGCTCCTGCGTTGTGTTCCCGAATTATTTTACCATTTCAGCCCAGTGCTGAACAGTCAGCTGTGCTCTCAGTACGGTCTGTACTGGATGCCTGCTTCCACGGCTGCCAGCTGTTCGGGAGCAGCTGCTTTGATGATCTCTCTGGAGAATTCAATGGAAGCACCCATGCCCTTGCCAGTGATGAGATTCCCGTCGCGCACAGCCAGCTCTTCGCTGTATGTACCGCCGAAACCATTCTCATTGAAATCCGGGAAACAGGTAAATGTCTTTCCCTTCAGGATGCCCATGTGTCCGAAGATGGACGGGGAGGCACAGATCGCGCATGTCAGTCTGCCTGCTTCATAGTGTCTGGCGAAGGCTGCTTTGAGCGGTTCAAATGCCTCAAGGTTTTCCTTCCCTTTCTTTCCGCCGGGCAGGATCAGCACATCATATGTTTCCGGATCGATTTCCTTCCACAGTTTGTCGGCCAGTACCGTAACGCCGCGTGAGCCCGTTACAGCATGTTCTTCCGTGATAGAGACCGTATCCACGGTCATCCCTGCTCTGCGCAGCAGATCCACCGGGATCATTCCTTCACATTCTTCAAAACCGCCGGCAAGAAATACAGCACATTTCATATTTGGTCCTCCTTTTATGACTCCTGGACACGCTTTCCGCTGATATGGTGCGGTGTCAGTTCCAGCACCAGCGTCGCTTTGAGGTGTCCCTTGATTTCTTCTGCAATATAGTGCTCATCATCTGTAAACTTGTAGCTCAGCTGCCTGCAGATGTCCGCAATGCGTTCTTCATCCTCCACAAACGTGATCTCTCCGAATACGATCACGCTCTGGAAATACAGTGCCCATTCCCCTTCAGCAGCTTCCCCGTCTCCGTATACTGTGTAGCATACACGGGGATCCTGACGCAGCGCGTCCAGCTTATGGCCTGTTTTGCCGCAATGGAAATACAGCTTTCCGTTTTCTTCGCAGTACCAGTGATCGATCGGCAGTCCGTACGGATAGCCCTCCGTACCGTATACAGACAGAACGCCGCGCTTGGTCTGCTTTAATATTTCAATGCACCGTTCATCAGACAGTGCCTGTTTATAACGAATGATCTCTCTGAACATAAACTACCTCCGTACAGCAATATCATATTGGAAACAGCGCATTCTGTCACACAAAAGGACAGCTTTCGCTGTCCTCTTGATCAGTCTTCTTCCTCGATCTTTCCGAGTTCTCTTGCGTGACGTCTTCTGTCAAGCGCAGTCAGATACTTCTTGCGGATACGGATATCTGTCGGTGTAACTTCGACCAGTTCATCATCATTGATGAATTCGATTGCTTCTTCCAGTGACATGATCTTCGGCGGTACGAGCTTCATGGCTTCGTCGTTGCCGGTGGAACGTACAGCCGTCATCTTTTTGTTTTTGATCGGGTTGACGCCCATATCCATGTTTTTCGCGGATACGCCTATGATCATGCCTTCATAGACGGGTGTCTGGGCACCGATAAACAGCTGTCCTCTTTCCTGGATATTCCAGAGCGCATATGTCATGGCTCCGCCTGTTTCCGTGGATATCAGGGCTCCGTTTTCACGCTGCGGAATATCTCCCTTCCACGGTTCATATCCGTACAGTCTCTGCACCATGGTTCCTTCACCGTGCGTACTGTTGATGAAATCCGTACGATAGCCGATCAGACCTCTGGTCGGAACAAGATATGTGATCCTCGTATAGGATCCTTCGTCTTCCATATCCTGAAGCATGCCCTTTCTGATATTCAGGGCACCGATCACTGTACCGGAATATTCATTCGGTACGGAACATACGACTTCTTCCACCGGTTCGTTTGTGACGCCGTCGATCTTCTTCAGAATGACCTCCGGTCTTGATACAGCCACTTCATAGCCTTCACGGCGCATCTGTTCCAGCAGGATCGTCAGATGGAGTTCGCCTCTGCCTGACACTTTGAATGTATCGGTAGAATCCGTTTCTTCCACTTTCAGACCAACATTGACTTCCAGTTCCTTTTCCAGACGTTCACGGATATTTCTGGATGTAACGAACTTGCCTGTCTGACCGGCAAACGGGGAATCGTTGACCATGAAGTTCATGGACAGGGTCGGTTCCTCAATTGAGATCATAGGCATCGGTTCTGCCACGCCCTGAGGACAGATCGTATCACCGATGGAAATATCGGGAATACCGGAGATCATGACGATCTCACCGCACTGTGCTTCTTCTGTTGCGATCCTGGACAGTCCTTTATATACGAATACCTGGTTTGTTTTGCCAAGTGCATTCTTTCCGTCGGCGTTGCATACGGTATATGTGACCGCAGGCTTCATTGTACCGGAGTAGATCCTTCCGATACCCAGTCTGCCGATATAGTCATCATATGCCAGTGCGCAGATCTGCATCTGGAGAGGTTCTTCTCTCAGATCAGGATATGCCTGTGAATGATGCAGGATCGTTTCAAACAGCGGGACGATATCTTCGTTTTCATCCTCGAAGTTGTAGCGGACGATGCCCTTTCTGGCAACGCCGTAAAGGATCGGGAAGTCCAGCTGATCGTCTGTCGCATTCAGATCCAGGAACAGGTCATATACTTCATCGATGACCTCGTCTGCACGTGCGTCCGGCTTATCCATTTTATTGATCAGCAGGATCGGACGGAGACCGATCTCCAGTGATTTCTGGAGAACGAACCTTGTCTGAGGCATCGGACCTTCGGATGAGTCGACCAGCAGGATGACCGTATCGACCGTGCGGATGATACGTTCGACTTCACTGGAGAAGTCCGCATGACCTGGTGTGTCGACGATGTTGATCTTATAATCCTTATACTGTACGGAACAGTTCTTGGAATAGATCGTAATTCCTCTTTCACGTTCGAGGTCATTGCTGTCCATGACGCAGTCAACGACTTTCTCATTGTCCTTGAAAACATGGCTTTGTTTCAGGAATGCATCGACCAGTGTAGACTTGCCTGCGTCTACGTGAGCTATTACTGCTATGTTGATAATCTTCTCATAATTCATCGCATATCACCTCGAAACGCTCATTATTATAAATGACTGCCGTCCAAAACACAACATACATATTGATAATGCACATTTTACCGCAATTGACGTGCATGCATGGTATATAATAACACTATTGAGGAGCCGCTGAATGACGGCAGGAGGTTAACACATGTGTGGCATTGTAGGATTTAACGGATATGAACAGGCTGCCCCGATCCTTCTCGAAGGTCTGACCAAACTGGAGTACCGCGGGTATGATTCGGCAGGACTCGCCGTCAGAAATGACGCTGATGATGTGGAACTGGTCAAGGCAAAAGGCAGGCTCCGCGCACTGTATGAAAAGACTAACGGCGGCATTGCCATGCAGGGCACATGCGGCATCGGTCATACCAGATGGGCAACGCACGGAGAGCCGAACGAAAACAACGCGCATCCGCACTGCAGCGATGACCGCAATGTCGTCGCAGTGCACAACGGCATCATTGAGAACTATAAAGAACTCCAGGCCAAGCTGCTGAGACATGACTACAAGTTTTATTCCCAGACAGATACAGAGATCGCGGTCAAGCTGATCGACTATTATTATAAGAAATACAAGGGCGGACCCGTGGATGCCATTGCCAGGGCAATGATGCGCATCAGAGGTTCCTATGCGCTTGCAGTACTCTTCAAGGATTATCCGAACGAGATCTACACAGCAAGAAAAGATTCCCCGATGGTGATCGGCATTGCCGGAAATGAAACTTATATGGCAAGTGATGTTCCTGCGATCCTGAAATATACAAGGCATGTATATTTTATCGGAAACATGGAAATTGCCAGACTCGGCAAAGGGACAGTCGAATTCTTCAACATCGACCACGAGCAGATCGAAAAAGAACCCGAAGAGATCACATGGGATGCCGAAGCAGCAGAAAAAGGCGGTTTCGAACATTTCATGATCAAAGAGATCCATGAACAGCCCAAGGCTGTGCGCGATACGATCAATTCCTCTGTTACCGAGGAAGGCGTGATCGACCTGTCCCCGCTTGGCATCGATGAAGATTCGATCAGAAAGTATTCACAGATCTATATCGTTGCCTGCGGCAGCGCGTACCATGTCGGAATGGTCTCCCAATATATTATTGAAGACCTGTGCCGGATCCCCGTCAGAGTGGAGCTGGCAAGTGAATTCCGCTACAGGAACCCGATCCTGGATCCCAACGGTCTGGTCATCGTCATCAGCCAGTCAGGTGAAACAGCCGATTCCCTGGCCGCCCTGCGTGAAGCAAAATCAAGGGGCATCCCGACACTTGGCATCGTCAACGTCATCGGCTCATCCATTGCCAGGGAAGCAGACCATGTCTTCTATACGATGGCAGGTCCTGAGATCGCTGTGGCTACCACCAAGGCATACAGCGCACAGCTGATCTGCATCTACCTGCTGGCGATCAGGTTTGCGGAGATCAGAGGTACGATCGATGCAGAAAAGCGCGATCAGATGATCGATGAACTGAGAACGCTCCCCTACAAGATCGAACGGATCCTGGAAGACAAGGAACGCATCCAGTGGTTTGCCGCAAAGTTCTCCAATGCCAAGGATATCTTCTTCATCGGCAGAGGCATCGACTACGGCATTACGATGGAAGGCTCCTTGAAAATGAAGGAAGTCAGCTACATTCATTCCGAGGCGTATGCGGCAGGCGAACTGAAGCACGGCACGATCTCACTGGTAGAAGAAGGCACACTGGTCATCGGTTCACTTACGCAGAAGGAACTGTATGAAAAGACGCTTTCCAATATGCTGGAATGCAAGACAAGAGGCGCATACCTCATGGGCATTACAAGCTATGGCAACTACAGCATCGAGGATTCAGCAGACTTTACCGTATACATTCCGAAGACAGATCAGCACTTTGCGACCAGTCTGGCAGTCATTCCGCTGCAGCTTCTGGGCTATTATCTGAGCGTCACAAAGGGCCTGAATGTCGATAAACCGAGAAATCTTGCAAAATCTGTCACAGTTGAGTAAAAAACATTTTGACGAAACCCACAGGTGTATGTATAATAATTAAGCACGCACCAGTGGTGGAATGGCAGACACGTACGCTTGAGGGGCGTATGGGGCGACCCGTGCAAGTTCAAGTCTTGTCTGGTGCACCATTTGCAAAAAAGATCCGCGGAAAACGCGGATCTTTTGTTTATTCAGTCTCTGAAGATCAGCCTGGCCATGTCGCGGAAACCGATCCTCCAGCTGCACCATCTGGTGAACCTTCCATCATGAACTTCCCTGACATATCCGTCCATCAGCTCTTCCAGACCTGCCTCTTTCATCAGTTTTTCGTCATTTTTGAAGTAATCAAAATGATCTTCCTGCGGCGTAGCGGAGCAGAAGATGAAACGATAGTTCTCAGCGATCTGTTCCGGATGCCTGAGCGCTTCTTCCCACGGTCTGCCCAGTGCATTCCTGTACTGGTCATGATAGAGAATGCTTGTCAGGAACACCATATTGCCGAACAGTTCCGGATGACGGAACCCGCAGTCACATGCCTGCAGCGCTCCGAGTGACAGACCGCCGATGCCTCTGTTCCATTTATCGGTCTTTGCACGGTAATTGTCTTCGATAAACGGGATCAGATCGTTGATCAGGACTGCCTCCGTGCTGCCGTCCACGTGGTTCCAGGAACGTTCCGCGGAGTCCTCACCGAATGTATACATATCGTTCATCGAAACGACAATAAACGGCACGCATTCTCCCTTTGCCAGCAGGTTGTCCAGAATATCCTGGATCCTGTTCCTGGTAAACCAGGATGTCTCATTGTCGCTTCCGCCATGAAGCAGATAGAGCACAGGATAGGATTCACTGTTCTTCTGATAACCCGGATGCGTATAGATCATACAGCGTTCTTCTTTTCCTGTAACGGAGGAATGATACTTCTGTGAGATCACTGCCCCATGGGGAACATTATAAATATAGCTGAATGCCATATCGTGATCCGGGATCTCGATAAAATTCTGGATACGGTTGCTGCCGAAAGCTGTCGGAAGATACGGCCATATGACCAGTGTCCCGTCAATATATACTTTCAGGCTTCTGCTGCCTGTATGTGTTCTGCCGAACGGCAGCACACACGTAAATACGCCTGCTTCATCCTTCGTGCCGTATACCGGGTCGTCCTGCCAGGGACAGTACCCGTTGGCATCCGGATTTCCGAACTGTGCAATGATCTTGACTTCATGTGCTTCAGGCGCACCGATCCTGATCACAACATCGCCGTTTTCCAGATATTCCATGCATCTGAAAGCACTGGAAGGCAGATATCCTTTGCCCGGATACCAGTTCACCGTCAGCAGACTGTCTTCAAATACCTGATTCTTCAAAAATTCCTGTTCGAATTTCATAACTTTCACCGCCTGTATATATCATAGGAAACTTCATTGTTTTCTTTCTGCCGCAAACTGCGTATCGCTAAAATCAGTTTATGGTCATATCTTTTTGCACAACAGCCATGACTTGTGAGATGATTCTTTCAGGAGAGAAGACGATCATGATCTATCTGACAGGTGACATACACAGGACGCAGGACATTGCGAAAATACTTCCGCAGAATTTCAATTATGAAGGAAAGACAAGGGATGACTATCTGTTCATAGCCGGAGATTTCGGATGCATATGGACAGGCGACGAACATGACGCCAGACTGCTGGACTGGTTCGCCTCCCTTCCGCTGACAGTTCTCTGGATCGACGGAAATCATGAAAACTTTGATCTGATCAATGCACTTCCGGTGGAAATGTGGCATGGCGGAAAGGTACACCGCGTCCGCAGCAACCTGCTGCATCTGATGCGCGGACAGGTATATGAGATCGACGGGAAAACATGGTTCACATTCGGCGGCGGAACATCCATGGACAGAGGGATGCGCAAAATACATGTCAGCTGGTGGCCTCAGGAAATGCCGTCCGAAGCAGAAACGGAAGAAGGCTTCCGGAATCTGGAAGCACATCACTGGCACGTTGATTATATTGTCAGCCATTGTGCTCCTATGAGCATTCTGAGAACGATCGTACCGGTTGCCAAAGGAGACCAGCTCAACAGATACCTCGAGGAAGTCAGGGAAAAGACGGTATTCAGACACTGGTATTTCGGGCATTATCATAAAGATATGGATTTTGACGGCAAATACAGCATGCTGTTCAGCAGGATCGTTGAGCCGGAGTGACAGGAACAGATCACGCATCTGTTCTTTTCTTTTGCAGGGGCAAATCAGAATACTTATTTGACAACTGGTATATAATGATTGGGCAAAGGAGAATACAGAATTATGACAAAAGTTGATGTTGTATCCGGTTTTCTCGGAGCCGGAAAAACTACACTGATAGCAAAACTGCTGAAAGAAGTATTCCCGGGTCAGCAGATCGTACTTGTTGAGAATGAATTCGGAGAGATCGGTATTGACGGCGGATTCCTGAAGGATGCCGGAATCGAGATCACGGAGATCAACAGCGGATGCATCTGCTGCACACTGAAAGGTGATTTCCAGACTGCTCTTCAGCAGGTTCTTCAAAACTATCATCCGGACAGGATCGTTATTGAGCCGTCCGGTGTCGGCAAGCTTTCCGATATTCTGAAAGCGATCCGTCCGATCGAAGGCATTGAGCTCGACAGTTATGTAACTGTTGTGGATGCTGCAAGATGCCAGGTCTATCACAGGAACTTCAAAGAGTTCTTCGATGATCAGATCGCTACAGCAGCATGTGTGATCCTCTCCAGAACACAGATGGTATCCGATGAGAAGCTGCAGGCAGCTGTTGATATCATCCATGAACTGAATCCTGAAGCACGCATCATTACCACACCGTGGGATGATCTGACAGGCAAAGCGATCTTCGAAGCAATGACAGGATCCAGTGACGGATTCCCTGAAGATCTCGGACCTGATGAGGACGAAGAAGAGGAAGAAGAACACGAACATGAGCATCATCATGATCATGATGAAGATGAGCATGAACATCATCACCATCATGACGATGATGACGATGAAGATGAGCA
>CAMOPG010000013.1:0-31666 GCA_946622165.1 uncultured Erysipelotrichaceae bacterium | reverse complement strand
AACTGATTGTAGACAAAGCATACAGATAGAGCCCGGCACACACCGGGCTTTTTTGCTGAATATAACGATGTTATCGGATATTTGGTTGATATCACCGCTCAATGCATGAGAAAATAGTAAAGTGAAATGTCAATAAGGAGATCTGATAATATGACGGAAAAGTATCTTGGCATTGATGTCGGCGGAACAGAGATCAAATATGCTCTGATGACCGAAGAAGAAATTCTTGAAAAAGGTTTTATTCCCACACCGAAAGAATCACTGGACACATTTATTGAAGCAATCGGCGGCATCTATGACCGGTATGCCGATCAGACAAAGGTGATCGTAATGTCCGCACCCGGCAGGATCGATGCAAAGACCGGATTTTTCTATTCAGGCGGCGCACTTTCTGCATTCCTGACAAATGTCAATGCGGCAGAACTGATCAGAAAAAGATGCGGTATTGAAGAAGTAGCGATCGAAAACGACGGCAAGGCAGCAGGACTGGCTGAAGTCTGGAAGGGCGGCCTGAAGGGCGTCCGCAACGGAGCAGTCATCGGCATCGGAACCGGTATCGCCGGAGCCGTTGTCATTGACGGAAAGCTTCACCGCGGCTCGCATTTTTCCGCCGGTGAATTCTCACTGCTTGATTCCAACTACCAGGGCTTCTATCTCCAGAACCTGTGGGCGATCCGCGGATGCACGCCGAATCTGGTCAATTCCTATGCGACAAGAGTTCTGGCAGATCCCGCAACGATCAACGGGCGTGTCTTCTTTGAACGCCTGCAGAACGGTGATCAGACAGCGAAAGAAGTTCTGGATGAATTCTGCACTGAATTTGTCAACGGCATCATGACGCTGCAGGCAGTTCTGGATGCGGACAGATACTGCATCGGAGGCGGCATTTCGCAGCAGCCTGTCCTGATCGAAACACTGAACAGAAAGATCGATGAGATCTATGCGATCACCGGCAATGCGATCCCTGTCATCAGACCTGAGATCGTCGCATGCACGTTCCATAATGACGCAAACCTGATCGGTGCGCTGTATCACTATCTCTACGAACTGAAACAGCAGTAAAATACATGCACAGGGGCATATGCAGGTCATATGCCTTTTGTATTGATTGCCTGTCAAAACGGTGTCTGATATAATCAGAAAACGGAAAAGAAATTATGCAGCAGTATTTTATGGACAGTCCGCTTGAAGTCGGACAGAAAGCAGTATTCACAAAAGAACAGGCGCACCATGCCGGAACAGTCGTCAGACTGAACAATGAAGTGATCAGGCTTGTTTACAACGGGAAAGGGTATTTCGCTGTTGGGGCACCGGAAGGAAAAGGCTTCAGTGCGCTCGTGACGGAAGAAGATCCCCGTGTCAATGAACTGAACACAAAGATCACGCTTGCCATGGCGCTGATACGCCGTGAAAAGATGGAGTGGGTGCTTCAGAAGGCCACGGAACTGGGCGTATCACGGATCGTGCCGTTTGTATCATCCAGATGCGTGGTGAAAAACAAAAAGGAAAAGACCGACCGCTGGAATACGATCGTTCTGGAAGCAGCCCAGCAGTGCAAGCGTAATTTCATACCGGAGATCACAGGCGTGGTTTCTCTAAAGGAACTGAAGGACTATCGGAGTGATGTGAATCTTGCGGCTTTTGAAAAAGCAAGCGAGTCATCGGGCAGGATCTCAAAATATCTGCCTGCCGGTTCTGTGACTGTAGTGATCGGACCGGAAGGCGGCTTTTCGGATGATGAAGTATCCATGATGTCCGATATGGATTTCCATCCGATCACGCTGGGAAACAGGATCCTGCGGGCTGAAACAGCAGCAGTATATGCCGTCAGTGTGATCGGCGAATATGAAGAAGGTGCCAGATGAGATTTTCAGCAATTAATCTTGGCTGCAAAGTCAATGCATTTGAAACAGAAAGCGTGGCCGGCATGCTTGAACAGCGCGGACATACCCGTGTTGAGCCGGATGAAGACAGCGATGCCTGTCTGATTTTTACGTGTGCCGTGACCAACACGGCCGCGGCCAAAAGCAGACAGATGATCCATCGCATGCGCAAACGGAATCCTGATGCGGTCCTGGTGGTCGCCGGATGCTATGCGCAGATCGATCCAGGCGCACTGAAAAGTGCCGATGTGCTGGTCGGAAACGCACATAAAATGAACATACCGGATTATATCGATTCCTTCCGGGAGAACCATATCCGCATATCGGATCCTTCGGAAACAGACAGACCGCCGTTCGAACCGATGGTCGTGAACAGGTTTGAACATCAGACCAGGGCGTACCTGCGTATCCAGGACGGCTGCAATCAGTTCTGCACTTACTGCGTGATCCCTTATGCCAGGGGCAGGGAGCGTTCCATGGATCCCGATATGGCTGTACGTGAAGCCGTCCGTCTTTCAAAACAGCACCATGAGATCGTGCTCACCGGCATCCATACCGGCAGATACGGCAGGGAACATGGCGTCACGCTGGCACAGCTGATGAAGCGGATCCTGCATGAAGCGGACGAACTGCAGAGACTGCGCATCTCATCGATCGAGATCACAGAGCTGGATGACGAGTTTGTCGAGCTCATGAAGAACGAGCCAAGGATCGCCAGACATCTGCATATCCCGGTGCAGTCGGGAAGCGACCGGATCCTTGAACTGATGCATCGTCCTTATGATACAAATGCGTATTATAATAGAGTGGAAGAGATCAGAGCGGCTGTTGCGGATCTTTCCGTGTCATGCGATCTGATGACCGGATTCCCGAGTGAGACAGACGAAGACCATCAGGATGCGCTTGCCTTCCTGAGAAAATGCGGATTCTCGTTCATGCATGTGTTTCCTTATTCCATGCGTGAGGGAACGGCTGCAGCAGCGATGAAACAGCAGATCCCTTCACAGATCAAAAAACAGCGTACTGCAGACTGCATCGCGCTGTCTCAGGAACTCTATGATGCATATAAAGCATCATGGCTGAACAGAACTGCCGAAGTGATGTGTGAAACAGTCCAGGACGGCTGGACCAGAGGCTACACATCCCAATATATCCCCGTTAAGATCGAAGGGGAGTTTGAATCAGGATCCATGGTCCCAACAGTACTGACTGAACTGAAGGACCACCAGGTATACGGAAAGAGGAATTATGAAACTGACGGAATTATTTGAACAGGTACCTGATATCGAGATCAGGAGCTTAATGGCTGACAGCCGGAAAAAGCGTCCGGATTCCATCTTTTTCTGTGAAAAAGGAATGATGTTTGACGGACACAGATTTGTCGAACAGGCGATCGAAAACGGCGCAAAGGTCATCGTGCACTCCGAACCGATCGCCAACAAGCATCCGGATATCACCTATATCCGTGTGAAGGATGTCAATTCCGTATTCAACCGTGTGGCTGATGCGTTCTACGGATATCCCTCTCATCGTCTGAATATGTTCGGCGTGACAGGCACAAACGGAAAGAGCTCCACAGCCTGCATCATCAGGGATATCCTGAATGATTATTCTCCGACAGGCTATATCGGAACGATCTCCATCGCATACGGAAACGTCAAGCTTCCGCCGCTGCTGACGACGCCGAACATTGATGACCTGCATGGTCTCTTGAGTGATATGGTGGCTGCCGGCATCAAGAACTGCGCGCTTGAAGCAAGCTCGATCGGCATTGAACAGGGCAGAGTCGACAGCATCGATTTTGATGCGGCGATCTTTACGAACCTGACGCATGATCATCTGGATTACCATGGAACGATGGAGAATTACTTTGCCGCAAAGAAAGAACTGTTTGACAATCTGAAGCCGGAAGCAGTTGCGATCACCAATGCGGATGATCCGTACGGCATGAAGATCGTCGCTGACTGCAAATGTCCTGTCGTTACATACGGCATCGACAACGATGCCGATTACCGTGTCACGAAATATCAGCTGATGAAAGACAAGACGGTCTTCACGCTGAAATGCAACGGCATGGAATACGAGATGGAAACAAATCTCGTGGCGAAGTTCAATATCTACAATCTGGTAGGCGCCATCGCCGCACTGAACCAGAAAGGACTCAGCATCACCCAGATCCTTGAGAAGATCGGACATATCCATCAGATCGAAGGACGCATGGAGCGGATCAATCTCGGCCAGCCGTTCAGCATTCTCGTTGATTTTGCGCACACGCCGGACGGCATTACGAAACTCTGCTCATACGCCGCTGCCATTACCAAGAAAGACAACCGCATCATTGCCGTGACCGGTTCGGCCGGCAAGCGCGATACCGCAAAGCGCCCGGTATTCGGACAGATCCTCGATAAATACGCGGACATGATCATTCTGACCGAAGACGATCCGCGCGATGAGCAGATCATCGATATCTGCAACTCCATCGCTTCGGGCATCAAGCATACGAATTACATCATCGTGGAAGACCGGTATGACGCGATACGCCAGGCGATCGAAATGGCGGAAAGCGGAGACTGCGTGCTGCTGATGGGCAAAGGCGACGAAAAATTCATCTACCGTGAATACGGAAGAGAACCATATGAAGGTGATGATGCGATCGCTGTTGAAATACTGAAAAAGTACTGTCTTTAGGAGGTTGAACATGAAACGCAGCAAGTACATTGACCACACACTGCTGAAAGCAGATGCCACAAAGGAAATGATCCTGAAACTGTGCAGCGAAGCAAAGGAATATGACTTTGCGTCTGTCTGCGTCAATCCGTGCTGGATCGAAACAGCCAAAGAAGCACTGAAAGGCTCCGATGTCATGACATGTGTTGTCATCGGGTTCCCGCTGGGTGCCATGACGACAGCCGCCAAGGTATTTGAAGCGAAGGACGCTGTTGAACGCGGCGCAGATGAAGTCGATATGGTCATCAATATCGGAAAGCTCAAGGATCAGGACGATGCCTATGTCACGGAAGAGATCAGGGCGATCAAGGAAGCTGTCGGAGACCATACGCTCAAGGTGATCATTGAGGCATGCCTGCTGAGCGATGAAGAAAAGGTCCGCGCCTGCAAGGATGCAGAAGCTGCAGGAGCTGATTTCGTGAAGACAAGCACGGGATTCTCACTGCACGGGGCAACGATCGAAGATGTCAGACTGATGAAGGAAACAGTCGGCGACCGTCTGAAGGTCAA
Organism: uncultured Erysipelotrichaceae bacterium; assembly: GCA_946622165.1. Classification (GTDB taxonomy): domain Bacteria; phylum Bacillota_I; class Bacilli_A; order Erysipelotrichales; family Erysipelotrichaceae; genus Bulleidia. The sequence goes on along the minus strand of CAMOPG010000013.1, from coordinate 26,546 downwards.
GGCTGCCGGAGGCGTCCGCACTGCTGAAGATATGGATCAGATGATCGCAGCAGGGGCTGAGCGCATCGGAACAAGCGCAGGGATCAAACTGATGTAAATGAAACGGGATGCAGTACGCATCCTTTTCTTTATGCTGAAGCGCAGAAAACCGGCAGATGTTCTGAAATATGCCGTTGCATTTGAGAAAAGTGTTTGATAGTATATTAAGTGCTTTCGCGTACGGAAAGGGGGGTTGAAAATGTCCAGAGTTGTTGTGAAAGAAAATGAGAATCTCGATGATGCACTGCGCCGCTTCAAGCGTCAGGTATCTCGTAATGGAACCCTTGCCGAAGCGCGCAAGAGAGAGTATTACGTAAAGCCGGGCGTCAAAAAGAGACTCAAGCGTGAAGCTGCACGTAAGAACAGAAAACGCAAGTAATCGGAAAAAGAAGCGATGCTTCTTTTTTTGTACATCAGTTTGATGTGCATTATAATGAACATTGTGAAGGAGGCTTCCCTTGGAAACTCATACAATACATTTTGAAGGAATGACTGCCGCCCAGGCACAGTGCTTCTCAGGCAGTCAGGATAAAAATCTGAATACACTGTCAGAACTGTTCGGCACGGATATCATTTTCCGGAATGATACCGTTGCATTCAAATGTGATGACGAACAGAAAGAACAGATCTCCCTGGCCGTGCATGCGCTCTACCAGGTTGCCGCAAAGGAAAGATCACTGACGACCAGTGACGTGATCTATGCCTACCGCATGGCTCTGAAGGGCAAACAGGCCGAATTTGAAGAATTATCATCCGTCGTCGTCGGACGCACGCTGTCCGGCAGACCGATCATGCCCAAAACAGCCGGTCAGCTGGCACTTGTGAAAGCGATGCAGACATATCCGATCGTATTTGCCATCGGTCCTGCGGGAACAGGCAAGACATATCTGGCGGTCATACAGGCAGTTTCCATGCTGAAAAAAGGCGATGTCAAGAGGATCGTCCTGACCCGTCCGGCAGTTGAAGCAGGTGAAAACCTGGGATTCCTTCCGGGAGACCTCAAGGAGAAGGTCGACCCGTACCTGACGCCTCTGTATGATGCGCTCCATGATATGCTTGGCAATGAGCAGACAGACCGTCTGATCGAAAAGGGCTCGATCGAGATCGCACCGCTTGCATATATGCGCGGACGCACGCTGGATGATTCGTTCGTCATCCTGGATGAAGCACAGAATACAACGCCTTCACAGATGAAAATGTTCCTGACGCGTCTAGGCATGCATTCCCATATGGTCATCAACGGAGACGTGACGCAGATCGACCTCAAATACGGATCAGTCAGCGGACTGATCGAAGCATCAGAAATTCTGAAAAACATCAAAGAGATCGGAATGATCAGACTCAGCGGGGATGATGTCGTGCGTCATCCGCTGGTTCAGAAGATCATTGAAGAATACGAGAAAGCAGGCAGATAATGGAAATCACACTGATCAACAGAACCAATCAGGATATGGAGCAGTACGCTCCTCTGTTTCATGAAATCGCAGCTTCCGCCGAAAAGGTACTGGAGCTTGATGATGCATGTATCATCAGCGTGACTTTTGTGCGTTCTGCTGCGATCCACCGCATCAACCGTGACTACAGGGGAATCGACCGTCCCACGGATGTCATCAGCTTTGCGGTCCGGGATGATACAGACGGATTTGAAGATGTCGAGGAAGAGATGGATCTCGGAGACATCTTCATCAATATCGATTATGCGCGCCGCCAGGCAAAAGAATACGGGCACAGTGAGAAACGGGAGATCTGCTTCCTCTTCACACATGGCCTGCTGCACTGTCTGGGGTATGACCATATGACGGAAAAAGACGAAAAAGAAATGTTCGGACTGCAGGACAGGATCCTTGATCCGATCGTGAGCAGGACATGAAGCATAAGTTTCTTCCGGCATTCAGAGGACTGTTTTCGGACGGCTGGAAGGATCATGGCATCCGTACCCAGATGATCCTTGCCGGACTGGCGGTATGTGCTGCTTTTATTCTGCGCTTAAGCGCGATGGAGTGGTGCGCAGGGATCATATGCGCGGGAATGGTGATCGCCGCAGAGATCCTGAATACCGCAGTCGAAAAACTGTGCGATCTTTATTCGGAACAATATGATGAAAGGATCCGGGTGATCAAGGACCTGGCAGCCGGTGCGGTGCTTGCGGCGTCGATCGCTGCCCTGGCGGTCGCATTGATCATTCTGGCAAAACATATCGGAGGCTTGTTATGACAAAGGATGAACTGATCAGCGAAGCGTTCAAAGCGATGGAAAACGCATATGCGCCATACTCGAACTACCATGTCGGGGCATGTGCTGAGACAACGGACGGAAAACTGTTCTATGGGGCAAATGTTGAAAATGCTTCATATGGCGCAACGATCTGCGCAGAACGCAACGCAGTATTTGCGGCATATTCCAACGGCTACCGCAAAGAACAGATCAAAGCACTGGCGATCGTCAGTGACGGAGACAGGATCGCGGCACCATGCGGTATCTGCCGCCAGGTGCTCTGTGAACTGGTCGGACAGACGATGCCGATCTATCTCTCAAACGGCAGTGACGAAATGGTCACCTGCATTGAACAGCTGCTTCCGATGCAGTTCGGACTGGAGGATGTGATCCGATGAAGAGCGGTTTCGTGGCTTTGGCAGGCAGGCCGAATGCCGGCAAGAGCACGCTTCTGAACGGCCTTCTTTCGGAAAAGATCGCGATCGTCTCCAGCAAGCCGCAGACAACCAGAAGCCAGATCCGCGGTATTCTGACGACTGCGGAAGGCCAGATCGTATTTACCGATACACCCGGCATCCATAAGGCAAACACCCGTCTGGAAAGCAGGATGAACAAGGAAGCTGCCGATGTGATCCAGGGGGTCGATGTGATCTATCTGGTCGTTGACGGCACCAGAACGTTCGGAACAGGTGATGAGTATGTGCTGCGCATGGTGAAAAATGCAGGCGTGCCTGTTTTTCTGATCCTCAACAAGATCGATCAGATGAAAAAGGAACGTGTGCTGAAGGTCCTGCAGTCCTGGCAGTCCAGATATGAATTCGCGGAATTCTTTCCGCTGTCTGCACTGAAGCAGAATGATTTTACGGACCTGATCACAACAACGATGAATTATCTCCCGGAAGGGGACTATATGTACCCGGAGGAGATCACAAGCGACGGCCCGATCAAGTTCCGCATTGCTGAGATCATCCGTGAAAAGATCCTGATCTGCACGGAGGAGGAAGTTCCGCACGCCTCGGCAGTCGTTGTAGAAACGATGGAGACCGAGAACGATGTCTGCTATATCCAGGCACTGGTGCTGGTGGAAAAGCAGGGACAGAAGGGCATCCTGATCGGCAAGCAGGGAAGCATGCTGATGAAGATCACCTCCATGGCAGCCAAAGAGATCGGCCAGCTGCTAGGCATGAAGACCGAGCTTGAGCTGTTTGTGCGCGTAGAAGAAGAATGGCGTGACCGTGACGCAAGGATCACGGAATACGGATACGGAAATATCGATGAATGATGTTACACAGGCAATCATCCTGAAGCAGACGGATTACCGTGAACGGGCAGCGCTGGTCACTGTTCTGACGGAAGACTACGGCAAACTCACGCTGAGCGCGGAAGGGGTCAGAAAGCTTACCAGCAAAAATGCCGGTGCGCTGATCACATGCACAAAAGCTGCTGTAACGATCGATTACAGCGAGGGACGCACGATGTTCCGCCTGAAGAATGCCCGGACGGTCAAGGCGTACAGGAATATACACGCTGACCTCATTCTGTCAGCAGCAGCGGGCGTGCTCAGTGAGATCGCGGATCAGATGACGTATACCGATCATGATATCGCTTCAGCAGTCAAAACATATGCTTTGCTGGAGGAAGCGCTCGATCTGCTGGAAAACAATGAGAAGTCCGATACCGTGCTGGCTCTGTTTCTTTCGACCATGATGAAAAACGCCGGCATGAGTCCCAATGTTGATGAATGCGTGATGTGCGGACGTCCCAATGCCGCAGCTGTTTCGGTCAGGGATGGAGGATTCCTGTGCGACAGATGCGCGGCGCAGGCAGGTATCCCGCCGCGCTCCGTGACGGAACTGAAACGGTTCAGGCTCGTCTCAAAAGCAGAGCTCAGGCACTATCCCATCGTGAAGGAAAGCACTGAGCATACGATCGGCGAACTGGCTGTTCTGCTTGAAATATTGAATCGTCATGCGGGTATTGAAATCCGCAGTTTTTCCTTATTCCAAAGGGTTTTCCATTGAACGGGACCCCGGTTGGTGCTATACTTCGAATATTAGCGTACTAGAAAGGATACGGTATTTTCATGGAGAAAACATTCGATAAAATTGTTTCACACGCTAAAAATACGGGCTTTGTATTCCAGGGTTCCGAGATTTACGGCGGACTTTCAAACACGTGGGACTACGGTCCGTACGGCGTTATGCTGAAAGATCACATCAAGCGTGCATGGCAGAAGAAATTTATACAGGAAGATCCCAACAATGTTGAAATACAGGCAGCGATCCTGATGAATCCGAGAGTCTGGGAGGCTTCCGGACATCTGAAGGGATTCTCAGATCCTCTGATGGACTGCAGACAGTGCAAGACAAGACACAGAGCAGACCAGCTGATCGAGACCTTCACAAACGGCGAAGTTTCGCCGGAAGGCTGGACAAATGAACAGATGGAGAACTATATCCACGAACACCATATTCCGTGTCCGGACTGCGGTGCGCATGATTTCACACCGATCCGTCAGTTCAATCTGATGTTCAAAACATTCCAGGGTACACTGGAAGATGCCAAGAGCACGATCTATCTGAGACCGGAAACGGCACAGGGTATGTTCGTTGATTTCAAAGGCGTACAGCGTGCCTACAGAAAGAAGCTGCCGTTCGGTATCGGCCAGATCGGCAAATCATTCCGCAATGAGATCACACCGGGCAACTTTATTTTCCGTACACGTGAATTCGAGCAGATGGAAATGGAATTCTTCTGCAAGCCGGGTACAGATGATGAATGGTTCCCTTACTGGCGTCAGTTCTGCATGGACTGGATCCTGAGTCTGGGCGGCAATCCGGAAAACCTGCGTTTCCGCGATCATGAAAAGGAAGAACTCAGCTTCTATTCCAAGGCTACAACGGATATCGAATACAGATTCCCCTGGGGCTGGGGCGAACTGTGGGGCATTGCCGACAGGACAGACTATGACCTGGGACAGCACCAGAAATTCTCCGGCGAGAATATGGAATATCTCGATCCGACAACGAATGAGAAATACCTGCCGTATGTCGTTGAACCGGCAGTCGGCGTAGAACGTCTGTTCTTCATGTTCTTCACGGATGCATATGATGAAGAAACACTTGAAAACGGCGATACACGTATCGTTATGCATTTCCATCCGGTACTCGCACCTGTCAAGGCTGCGATCCTGCCGCTGAGAAAGAAGTACGGTGATCTGGCAAAACAGATCAGAAAAGATCTCTCTTATGACTTTGAATGCGATTATGACGAAGCCGGCTCGATCGGCAAGCGTTACCGCCGTCAGGATGAGATCGGCACACCGTTCTGCATTACGATCGATGAACAGTCTCTTGAAGACGGAACAGTTACGATCCGCTACCGTGATTCCATGGCTCAGGAACGCATGACTGTTGAACAGGTAAGAGAAAAGATCAAGCAGGAAATCCGTTTCTGAGACGGAGGAAAGGACATTGATGCCGAGGATCAGTGAACAGGAAATCAGTGAGCTGCGTTCAAGGGCAGATATTGTAGATGTGGTCGGACACTATCTGCAGCTGCACAGGAAAGGGAAGTCCTATGTAGCACTGTGTCCGTTTCATGATGACCATTCACCGTCGATGTCAGTGTCACCGGAACGGCAGATCTATAAATGCTTTGTCTGCGGTGCCGGAGGCAATGTGTTTTCGTTCGTCCAGAATTATGAAAAAGTCAGCTATCCGGAAGCGGTTGCGAGGGTAGCGGACCTGGTTGGTTTTGAATTGTCCGAAAAACCGGAAGCCATCAGCAAACCTTCGGATCCGTACAAGGAAAGACTCTATGACCTGATGAATGAAACGGTCCGTTTCACGATGTATCAGATCAATACGGCTGAAGCCTCCCTTGAGAAGAATTATCTTGAAGACAGAGGTCTGGATGAAGAGCTCCGTCAGAAATTCGAGATCGGCTTTAATCCGGGCAATGACCAGCTTTACAAATTTCTGAAAGCAAAGGGATACGAAGACAGCGACATGACTGCCTGCAACGTCATCCGTGTCTCACCATCCGGCGTCCATGATGTCTTTGCCCAGAGGATCACATTCCCGATCCATGATCCCTCCGGCAATCCGATCGGTTTTTCTGCCCGTACGATCAATCCTGACAACAGCTCCAAGTACATCAATACGAATGATACGGTGCTGTTTCATAAAAGCGATGTCGTATACAACAGCCACAGGGCAAGAAATGAAGCGAGAAGAAGCGGCAGGATCTATGTGTGCGAAGGCGTAACTGACGTCATTGCGTTTGCCAGAGCAGGCATGGACAACGCGGTATGCACGCTCGGTACATCCTGTACGGAGAATCAGATCCGGCAGATCAAGCGGCTGTCCAGAAAGGTCGTCTTCTGCTATGACGGTGATGATGCCGGTCAGTCCGCAACCTTGAGGGCTGCCAAAATGGCACGCCGGGAAGGCTGTGATGTGACGATCATCGATAACCGCACAGGCCTTGACCCGGATGAACTGATCCGTTCCCGCGGAGCGGAGGCATTGAAGCAGATGGTCTCAAATGAGATCAGCTGGATGGAGTTTGTACTTGCTTATCTCCGGAAGCATACAAACATGTCAAATTATCTGGAGAAAAAAGAAATGGTGAAAAAAGCTCAGGCGGAGATCGCCGAGCTTGATGATGAATTAGACCGGCAGCACTTTACAAAGGAGCTTTCCGAAATGACCGGTTTCCGGATCGAGTATACGCCCGGGAACCATAAGCGTATCTATACGACGGAAACACTTCAGAAGGCAGGTGCGCCGGACGGTACAAGGCAGGCTGAGGACCTGATCCTGGCAATGATGCTGAACAGTTCCCAGGCCTGCAGAAGATTTGAAGAACGACTCGGCTTTTTGCCTGAAGCCGATCGGAATGCAGCAGCGATGATGCTCGTAGATACAGGACGTAACAGTGTTATCGACGCAGCGGCGCTCATTGACAGTACATCTGACGTCAAAATGAAGGAACTGATCGCATATATCGCATCAACGGCAGAAGATATGCCATATGATGAAAAGATCATGGACGGAGCGATCAGAAAGATCATGATCAGTGTCAAAAGCGCCCAGGCTGACGCATTCCGTGATTCACTGCAGCAGCCGATGAACGCGGAGAGCTTTGCAGTGATCTCGCGCGAGTATCAGGAATGTCTGAGAGATCTACGGAGGTATATTGATGAAGACAACAGCGAACAACCCATTGAATGAGACAGAAGAAGAAACACCTGAAGAAAACAGTGTTCTCTCAGCAAAAGCAGTACGTAAGGCAATCCGCAAACAGTCTGCAGCCAGACGTGAGTACACGGAATTACAGCAGGCTGAACAGTCTGCGGCACATCAGACTGCATATCTGAACGCAAAGCGTGCACGGCATGTTTTCAATGATGAAGATACTGAAGAGGAGACTGAAGTGATCGAAGAAATGACACAGGAAGAAACAGTCGCATTAGCGGCACCTGAAGAACCCGATGAAGCGAAGGTACTTGAAATGCGCAGAGCCCTGCGTCCTTCCGATAAAACGGAGATCGTACCCTATAAGCTTGAAGGCCGCCGCAAGGAATATAAGACACTTGATGAACTGAAAGAAGACTTCAGAAATGTTTTTGAGAATGACGCTGAGATCTTCCAGAAAGATATCATGGCCGCATTGTCGCATCTGGAGATGAATGAACAGGATCTTGAAGATCTCTGGAACTGGTTCTCAGATGAAGGCATCGATATTTCTGAAGATGAAGACGTCGAAGCACTGACGGACGACGTTGATATTCTGGATGACGACGGCGATCTGGATGAAGATGGTGATGACGCTGACGGTGAAGGCGATGATGAACTGGGTGATCTGAATCCCCAGGAACTGACCAGCACATACGGCCGCACCGGCGGAACACAGATGAACGACCCCGTCAAAATGTATCTGAAGGAGATCGGAAGAGTACCTCTTCTGAAACCTGAGGATGAACCGGAGATCGCCAAGCGTATCGAAGCAGGGGATGAGGAAGCCAAGAATATCCTGATCTCAAGCAACCTGCGTCTTGTTGTCTCCATCGCGAAGAAGTATGTCGGCAGAGGCATGCTGTTCCTGGATCTGATCCAGGAAGGAAACATGGGTCTGGTCAAGGCTGTTGAAAAATTTGATTATACAAAGGGATTCAAATTCAGTACGTATGCGACATGGTGGATCCGCCAGGCAATTACCCGTGCGATCGCCGATCAGGCACGTACGATCCGTATTCCCGTACATATGGTTGAAACCATCAATAAACTGACGCGTGTCCAGAGACAGCTTGTCCAGGAACTCGGCAGGGATCCCTCACCGGAAGAGATCAGCGCGCATATGGAAGGCATCTCCCCTGAAAAGGTCAGGGAGATCCAGAAGATCGCTCTGGAACCTGTTTCCCTTGAAACACCGATCGGCGAAGAAGATGACTCCCATCTCGGAGATTTCATCGAGGATAAAGATGCGCTCAGTCCTGACCAGTATGCAAACAACCAGCTGCTGAAGGACGAGATCAATAATGTCCTGAGCGGATTGACAGAGCGTGAAGAAAAGGTACTGAGACTGAGATTCGGACTCTATGACGGCAGAACCAGAACACTGGAAGAAGTCGGCAAGGAATTCAATGTCACACGTGAAAGGATCCGTCAGATCGAAGCAAAGGCACTGAGAAAGCTGAAGCATCCGACACGTTCAAAGCGTCTGAAGGATTTCTTTGATAAATAATGAATCAGCGGATCATTGAGATCGCTGGAATGGTAAAGCAGGGCATGGTCACGGCAGATATCGGCACAGATCATGCCCAGCTTCCTGTCTGGCTGATCAGGAATGAGATCATTCCGAAAGCATATGCCTGCGATATCGGGGAAGGTCCTCTGAAAATGGCTGCTGAAAATGTCAGGAACGCCGGACTGGAGGACAGGATCGGCGTGATCCTGTCAGACGGGTTTGAGCATGTACCTGACGATGTGCAGTGCGCGGTGATCGCCGGCATGGGCTGCCAGACAGCCATCAGCATCCTGGAACGCGCAGAAGAACGGCTTCCGCAGCTTGAGCAGATCATCGTGCAGGTCAATACGGATGTACCGGTATTCCGTGCATGGCTCAGCAGCAGACGCTGGACGGCAGACGGGGAAAAACTGATCCGTGATCATGGACATGATTACATCGCCCTGAGCTTTACATGCGCCGATCATGAACCGTACAGTGAGCAGGAGATCCTCTGCGGGATCAGGCTTGCCCGCGACGAAGCGTATCTGCGCTTTGCCGCAAAGCAGATCAGCACACTGGAATTCATCCTTTCCAGACGAAAAGAAAAAGATCCCGAGCTGCAGCACCAGCTGGATCTCTGGAAAAAATCCTGTCAAGAAGCAGCCGCCTGAAGCACATACGGCTGCTTTTGTTATGGAAAGGTAAAAAAAAGCACGGAATTGTCCGTGTTTTTAATGTCCAGTTACTGGATGGAATTGACAGCCTTTGCAAGGCGGGACTTCTGACGGGATACGTAATTCTTCTTCTTGATATGACTTGTTGAAGCCTTGTCAAGAACGGAATTAGCCTCATTATATGCCTTCACAGCAGCTTCTTTATCATTTGCTTTAACTGCAGCTACAACTTTCTTGATGGCTGTTTTTACCGCTGTTCTTTCACTTACATTTGCTGTCCGTCTTTTTTCATTAGTCAGGGCGCGCTTTTTCTGCGACTTAATGTTTGCCATGCCAACACCTCCATTCATTGCGTAACGAAAGCATTATAGCAAAGCAATAATCAAAATGCAATGAAAAGAGAAGGCATTTCAATGTATAATGAACAAGCTGAAGGAGGAAATATTCATGAACGATGCAAGAATTATTTTCATAGGAACTCCTGAGTTTGCCTGCCCGATCCTGCAGACTCTGGTTGACGAGGGCTATAACGTCGTAGCAGCGGTATGCCAGCCGGACCGTCCCACAGGCAGAAAACAAGTAATAACACCGACACCGGTACATGCACTGGCGGACAAACTGAACATACCCGTCCTGCAGCCGGAGAAACTGAGAACGGAATATCAGCCCGTTCTGGATTACAAACCCGATCTGATCGTCACGGCAGCTTACGGACAGATCGTTCCCGAGGTGATCCTCAAAGCACCGCGCTACGGATGTCTGAATATTCATCCGAGCCTGCTTCCCAAATACAGGGGCGGAGCACCGATCCATCATGCGGTATGGGCCGGAGATGAAAAGACCGGCGTATGCCTGATGGAAATGGTAAAAGCAATGGATGCCGGCAGGGTATACGCAAGATGCGAACTGCCGATCGGCCCTGATGAAACAACATCAGAACTGTATGAAAAGCTTCAGGATGCCGCATGCACGCTGCTGAAAGAATCACTGCCGCTGTATCTGGAAGGAAAGCTGGAAGGCGAGCCGCAGGATGAATCTCTTGTGGTGATCGCACGCAATATTTCCAAGGAAGATGAACAGGTCCATTTTGCCAAAGAGGATATCAACGAACTGTATAACCACATCCGCGCCTTGACAGACTGGCCGCTTGCATACGGAATGCTGGATGGCAGACGCATGAAATTCATAAAAGTCAGGAAACAGATCTGTGAGACGGAACAGACACCCGGAACGGTGCTCGGGTTCAGGGATCACGCAATGGAGGTCGCATGCAAAGGCGGCATTCTGAGAGTACTGGAACTGCAGCCTGAAGGAAAAAACAGGATGAGCGCTGACGCATACGCCAACGGAGCGGGAAGAAACATCCCGGGCCATGTATTTGAATAGGAGTCTTCAATGGATCAGAAATATATTCGCAACTTCTGTATTATTGCCCATATCGATCACGGAAAGTCCACTCTGGCAGACCGTATCCTTGAAATGACCGATACGGTCCAGCAGCGTGATATGAAAAACCAGCTGCTGGATGATATGGAACTTGAACGTGAACGCGGCATCACGATCAAACTGAATGCCGTTCAGCTGAGCTATCACAGCAAGGACGGACATGAATATCTGTTCAATCTGATCGATACGCCAGGTCACGTGGACTTCAGTTATGAAGTATCCAGATCACTCGCTGCCTGTGAAGGAGCGATCCTGGTCGTTGATGCGACGCAGGGCGTCCAGGCCCAGACACTTGCCAATACATACCTGGCACTGGACAACAACCTGGAGATCCTGCCTGTCATCAACAAGATCGACATGAACAATGCCCAGCCTGATTTTGTAAAGCATGAGATCGAGAACATCATCGGTCTGGACTGCTCGGAAGCACCGATGATCTCTGCCCGTACCGGTCTGAATGTAGATCAGGTACTGGAACAGATCGTCACATCGATCCCCGCACCGTCGGGCGATCCTTCCGCGCCGCTGCAGGCACTTGTTTTCGACTCGTTCTATGATCCGTACAGGGGCGTCATCGCTCTGGTCAGGATCAGGGAAGGCTCATTGAGCGTCGGAGACAAGATCCGCTTCATGGCGACCGGCGCAGAATATGAAGTGCTGGAAGCAGGTATCCGCAATCCCCGTGAAGTTCCCGTCAGAACACTTGGCTGCGGGGATGTCGGCTGGTTTGCGGCATCCATCAAATCCATCCAGGATGTCATGGTAGGCGATACGGTCACTTCGGCTGTACGTCCTGCATCCGAGCCTCTGGAAGGCTACCGCCGCATGAATCCCATGGTTTACTGCGGCCTGTATCCGAGCGATGCCCAGAAATACGGCGATCTGCGCGACGCACTGGACAAGCTGAAGCTCAACGATGCTTCACTGGTATATGAACCGGAAACATCGCAGGCACTCGGCTTCGGTTTCCGCTGCGGTTTTCTCGGACTGCTCCATATGGATGTCATCCAGGAACGTCTGGAACGTGAATACAATCTGGATCTGATCGCAACAGCTCCCTCGGTCATCTATCATTGCTATCTGAGCGATGGAACGATGCTGGCCGTGGACAACCCTGCGAAGATGCCGGACTTCTCCAAGATCGACCATCTTGAAGAACCGTATGTCAAAGCGGACATCATGGTGCCGGATTCCTACATCGGCGCTGTCATGGACCTCTGCCAGAACAAGCGGGGCATCTATCAGTCCATGGAGGTCATCGATACCGGAAGAAACATGATCACCTATGAGCTTCCGCTGTCAGAGATCATCTTCGATTTCTTTGACCGCCTGAAGTCATGTTCCAAGGGATATGCTTCGCTTGATTATGAGATCATCGGCTACAGGAAAGAAGATCTTGTCAGAATGGATATTCTGCTGAACGGCGAACCGGTGGACGCGCTGTCTGTCATCGTGCACAGAGGCGATGCATACCGCCGCGGAAGCCAGATCACTGTCAGGCTGAAGGAACTGATCCCCAAGCAGCAGTTTGAGATCCCTGTTCAGGCTGCTGTAGGTGGCAAGGTCATTGCCAGGACCAATATCAAATCACTGCGCAAAAACGTGCTTGCAAAGTGCTACGGCGGTGATATTTCAAGAAAGAAGAAGCTGCTTGAAAAGCAGAAGGAAGGAAAGAAGCGCATGAAGGCTGTCGGATCTGTAGTCATTCCGCAGGAAGCGTTCATGGCTGTGCTTTCTGTCAACGATGATGAGGGATAACGAGATCCGCCATCTCTATGTACATGTACCGTTCTGCAGGACGATCTGCTTTTACTGTGATTTCTGCCGAACAGTTTACCGGGAACAGATAGCCTCACAATGGCTCGATGCACTGGAAAAAGAACTGCTGCTGAAGGATATACGCATACCGCAGAAGACGATCTATATCGGCGGAGGAACGCCGACCTGCCTTACACCGGATCAGCTGGACAGGCTGTTATGCATGCTGGACGTGCACCGTGGGGAAGACTGTGAATATACGATCGAAGTGAATCCGGAGACGATGACGGAAGAAAAAGCGGACATTCTGGCAGAGCACGGGATCACCCGTGCCAGCATCGGCTACCAGACATCCGATGAGCAGATGCTGAAGACCATGAACCGCCATCACACTGCGGAGGATGTCAGACGGACGATGGACCTGCTGAGAAGCAGGGGGATCACGAATCTGTCTCTGGATATCATGTACTCACTGCCTGAGCAGACTATGGGAGATCTGCAGAAAAGCGTGATGGACGCGCTGGCAATGGAACCTTCGCACCTGTCTCTGTATTCGCTGACGATCGAAGAACATACTGTCTTTGCGAAAAAAGGCTTCCGGCCATGTGACGATGAACTGGAAGCGGATATGTATGAATGGATCGTGCAGACGCTGGAGTCACACGGTTATGAGCAGTATGAGATCTCCAACTTTGCCTGTAAGGGCATGTATTCCCGCCACAATACCGCATATTGGGAATACCGGAACTTCCATGGCATCTCCATGGGTGCCAGCGGGAAAGAGTCCGGTTTCCGTTATGACAATACAAAAAACCTGAACGAATATCTGACGGATCCCCTGAAGCGTGAGATCATTAAGCTGAGCGAAGCGGATGAAATGTTCGAGATGGTGATGATGGGGCTGCGCATGAAGCACGGAATGTCCCTGAAACGCTTTGAGGAATGCTTCGGAAGGACGCTGCTGTCCGTATATGAAAAGCAGCTGAACAGGCTGAAGAAACAGGGGATGCTGGTGCTGCAGGACGATCGGGTATGCTGTACGCCCAAGGGCTATGAGATCCTGAATACCGTTCTGGAGGAATTCCTTGACTGAAATCACATATTGAAAAACGGAGGACGAAGCTATGAAGACCGGAATCATCGGTGCAATGGACAAAGAAGTGGATTCCCTGAAACGGGATCTTGAACATGCTGAAATGACAGCGATCGCAGGCATGGAGTTCTGTGAAGGAATGCTGGACGGACAGCAGGTCGTCATCGTAAAGTGCGGGATGGGGAAGGTCAACGCAGGCATCTGTGCCCAGCTGCTGATCCATGTGTTCGGTACTGACCGCATCATCAATACAGGCGTTGCGGGATCACTGGACGCTGAGATCGATATCGGTGATATCGTTGTCTCAGCTGATGCAGTCCAGCATGATTTTGATCTGACGCCGCTGGGATATGCACCGGGAGAACTGGACGGGATCGGTTCACCGTCATTGAAAGCCGATGAGCACATGCGTGCGCTGGCTGTAGATGCTGTGAAGCAGTGCGCACCGGATGTGCATGTCTTTGAGGGACGTGTCTGTACCGGTGACCAGTTTATTTCTTCTGCCGAACAGAAAGCATCCATTTCCATGCGCTTCGGCGGATTATGCTGTGAGATGGAAGGCGGCGCGATCGCGCAGGTATGCTGTCAGAACAGGATACCGTTTGTGATCATCAGGGCGATCTCCGATAAAGCGGACGGTTCTGCTGAAATGTCTTTCACGGAGTTTCTGGAGGAAGCAGCCGCAAGGTGCGCAGCGATCACCAGGTATATGGTCTCGCATTGAGAACAGAATGAAGTATATGAAAGAAGATCCTGACATGCGGATCTTCTTTTTTCTCAGGACTGTTCCAGGCACAGCAGCCGGCACGCGACCAGATATTTGATTTTTTCTTCTGTTGTATCCAGATCACTGTTCAGCAGTTTTTTGATGTTGTTCATGCGGTAGATCACAGTATTGCGGTGCAGGTACATCTGTGACGCAGTCTCCTGGATGCTGCCGTTCGTGAGAAGATATATTTCCAGCATCCTGACATAGTCGCTGCTGTTCTTCTCATCATAATCGATCAGCGGCCTCAGAAGGTCTGAACCCATTTCCCTGATCAGCATCGGATCACTGATCAGATAGAGCGGACGCTCTATACCCATGTCATCGAACCAGACGACTCTTTCACCTGAGATCAATGCTTTCCTGGCAGCGGCACGGGCTCTCTTGTAGCTGTAGCTCAGGTTATCCAGATCCTTAAAGACACTGCCGACACCGACAACCAGCTTCTGCATCGGCATTCGCTGTTCGACACGCCGCTCAAATGATTCAATGATCTCGTGGAGAACATTCTGCGGCACATTGTTGACGACAACGACAAAGCAGGAATCATAATAGAAGAAGTTCGCGTTGTGCGAGATGCTTTCAAGGTAGATCTGGATCTGGAAACTCAGACGCCTCCGTTCAACCGTATCCATGGTGTCCAGATCACCTGTTTCCAGGGCAAAGACCTGGAAGTCTCCGTCAACATCAAAATAGGGCAGCAGATCCGTACGATAAGAACTGTTTTTCTGTTTCTCAATGGCTTCGATAAATGATGCCGAGATCTGTTCATCAGCCATACCCTGCAGAAGCACACGGATGTTGAGATCCTTGATCATGTCAAACAGCTGCACATGCCATGGTACCGTCAGCAGCGGCAGATCGTTTTCATTGCAGATGTCGATGACGGACTGCGGGATCTCGTAAATATACATCCCGGTATTAATGATCAGTCCGGACGCACGCAGCTTGACGAGCAGGCTGACCAGTGCCAGAAGCTTTGATTCTTTGTCAAAACCGAATCCTGTCGTAATTGCCAGGTCCTTTCCCTTGAAATTGCGCAGGGCGTTGATATCCTCGATCAAAAGGATCCAGCTGATGGAATTGGCCCATCCTTTTTGTCCTGCCACAAAGGTGATTTCGTATTTTTCCTGCGAACTGCTCATCAGATCTTCGATCGTATATCCCATAGAAAACCTCTTTCTACCGCTATTATACTATTGATATGTGCTCACAGCACATATAAACGCCCAAATATCATGTTTCCAGCCCATTGTAAGCGTTTTGATATCAGCTATTATATAGGTGTAAAGTACAAGACATTAATGGAGGGGAAATATATGTTGGCAATGTATCCGCTTTATTCAAATAACGAAGTAAAAGTATCACCGAACTGGTTCGAAGCTGAACGCATGGATTATGTAGCAAAATCCGATACGCAGAAGCCCAGCCTGATCGAATTCATCAAACACCTGTTCCACTGAGCATTCA
This sequence comes from uncultured Erysipelotrichaceae bacterium, assembly GCA_946622165.1. Taxonomy (GTDB): domain Bacteria; phylum Bacillota_I; class Bacilli_A; order Erysipelotrichales; family Erysipelotrichaceae; genus Bulleidia. The sequence continues at coordinate 10,351 of CAMOPG010000013.1, read as the reverse complement.
GACCGGACAGCATATTGACAGCTGATTGATTACACATGAATGAGGACGGTTCACACCGTTCTCTTTTTTGTACTGCCGATCAGCATACTGATGATAAAAAAATGAGATCCGCCTGGATCTCATTTAGGATGATACAGTTTTTTATGCTGATAGACAGGATCGAAGGTGACATTGACGCCCAGCTTGCGGAAGACATTGGCATCTTCCTCGGGGAGGATCACGGTCGAATGTGCTTCAGAACCTTTCATATGAGGCAGCTGAGCCATTGCGGCAGCCGCATGCTCGTTTGTTTTGGCAGTGATCGCCAGGGCGATCAGCAGCTCATCGGAATGAAGCCTCGGATTGTGATTGCCGAGATTGTTGATCTTCAGTTCCTGGATCGGCTTGACATAGAACGGTTCGATGAGCAGTGTCTCTTTATCGATGTTGCCCAGTGCTTTCAGCGAATTGATGATGGCTGCAGCGGAAGGCCCGAACAGGGAAGATGTCTTGCCTGTGACGATCCTGCCGTCAGGCAGTTCCACAGCCATGGCAGGCTCTCCGGTCTGCTGTGCTTTGTTTCTGGCTGCGATGGTGACCTTGCGGTCGGAGGAGGTGATATCCAGCTCATTCATAAGCAGTTCGATCTTATGTATGGAAGCTTCCTGTACGCGCTCAGCCTTGACATCGACAAGCGTCTGATAATACCTGCGGATGATCTCAGCCTTGGCAGCATCTTTTGCGGCTTCATCATCGGTGATGCAGAAGCCTACCATGTTGACGCCCATGTCTGTCGGAGACCTGTAAGGTGACTTTGTCATGATGCGTTCAATGATCCTGTTGAGAACAGGGAAGATCTCAACATCACGGTTGTAATTGACAGCAGTTCGGCCGTAGGCTTCCAGATGATACGGGTCGATCATATTGATATCATTCAGGTCAGCTGTAGCTGCTTCATATGCAAGGTTGACCGGATGGTGCAGCGGCAGGTTCCATACGGGGAACGTTTCAAATTTCGCATAACCGGATTTGATGCCGTGCAGCTGATCGTGATAGAGCTGAGAGATGCATGTTGCCATTTTGCCGGAACCGGGTCCCGGTGCAGTTACAACGATCAGATTTCTTGATGTTTCAATATAATCATTCTTTCCCAGGCCTTCCTGCGAGACGATGAAGTCAACATCGGTCGGATAGCCGGGGATCGGATAGTGTTTGTAGCATTTGATGCCGTCGTTTTTCAGCTGATGCATGAACTGGTCAGCCTTAGGCTGGTGCTCATACTGCGTGATGACGACACTTCCGACATACAGACCCAGCGCGACAAAGGCATCGATGGAACGAAGCAGTTCCTGATCATAGCTGATGCCGAGATCGCCTCTGCTTTTGGAACGCTCAATACTGTTTGCGTTGATGCACAGGATCAGTTCAACATGATCCTTCAGTTCTGTCAGCAGCCTGATCTTGTTGTTCGGTTCATATCCGGGAAGAACACGCGCAGCGTGAAAGTCCTCAAACATTTTCCCGCCGAACTCCAGATAGAGCTTGTCATCAAAGATGCTGATGCGTTCCAGAATCTTGTCTCTTTGAAGCTTCAGATATTGATTTGAATCAAAGGCAGTCCTAGCCATATCCATTTACCCCTCAATGTTCATTAGTATAACAGAATCAAAGATTTCCTGCTGATAAAAACGAATAATTTTCTGATTGTATTCGGCGCTGGTGTGTGATATTATTTCATAGCTTTCATTCTGGGACGCGCGAGTCCTCTGACGCCGGTCTCGGATTGAAACGACATTGCATAACAGGAGGATAAAATTATGCTTGAAAAGGAAACAATTGAACGTATTGTCAAAGAATTCGGCCTGAAGGAAGGCGACACAGGTTCTGTAGAAGTACAGGTTGCTCTGCTGACAGAAAAGATCAACCGCCTGACTGAACACCTGAAGAGCAACAAGAAGGACTATTCTTCCGCAAGAGGTCTGATGAAGATGGTCGGTCAGAGAAAGCAGCTGCTTTCCTATCTGTCCAGAACAAACTTCAACCGCTACCGCGAACTCGTTCAGAAACTCGGCCTGAGAAAGTAATCAATTGTGAGAACACCGGAATGATGATCCATTCCGGTTTTTCTTTTCCCGGATGACTGATATCATCGGCTGATCGGTGAACAGAAAAAGAATGTCTGATGATCGGACATGCAGGAATCAGAATTGTATATGATAATAAAGCTGCGGAAAGATCAAACATTGAAGCGGAGGCTGAACTGATGAAGGAACTGATCGAGAAATTAAGAAAATTTACCGTGCCGGAACTGTGCGACGGATGTGCAGATCCCAATGTCATGGATTACTGGATCAAGCCGGCATTCGGAACACCGCATATCTGCGGCAGGGCAGTGACGCTGGATATACCGGAAGGGATCGCCGGAAAGGTCCCGGATGCGATCATGGAACTCAAAGAGGGAGATATACTGGTCATTGCCGGAAAAGGCTGGCAGAAAAGCGCATACTGGGGTGATCATCGTTCTGTATGCGCAAAGATGCTTGGCGCGGAAGGCGTGATCATCGACGGACTTTACCGTGATAAGGAAGGATGCGAAGCAGCAGGACTGCCGGTGTTTGCGCTGGGATTATGTGCGCGCTCCTCCCTCCAGAAACAGGAAGGACAGATCAATATTCCTGTGGAATGTGCCGGGGCGGCGGTCAGTCCGGGAGATATCATCTGTGCGGATCAGAACGGCGTGATCGTTATCCGGCCGGAAGATGCAGAAAATATCATGGCAAAGGCAGCTGCCAAAAGGGCGCTCCAGGAAGAGCTGGAACAATGGATGAAACAGACAGGAAATGTAGTGTCCCGTATCCGGAAACCCTCATCTCTGCAATGACGGATTGGATTGTGATGCCCGGCAACTATGCGGACATCACAGCGTTTGCAGAAGATCCTCTCGAGGACTTCGAAACGATGAATCATGTGAGATTCGTCATGAAAGACGGAAAGATCTATAAAAATATCTGAAACTGTAAGGGACCGCATGGTCTCTTTTCGGTTCCGTATGATCACTTCTGTCAGTGCTGCATCAGTGACAAAACGGATGAAGATTAATATTTTGCAGAGATCGATACAAAACAGGCCTGATGATTGATAGAATAATATAGTTGATGAGGACTAATATGAGCTATATCGAATTTCGGAATGTGACAAAAGTTTACCATGTCGGAGAAGTGGATATCCGCGCGCTTGACGGCGTAGACTTTGATATTGAAAAAGGACAGTTCATCGTGATCGCAGGTGCCTCCGGTGCCGGCAAAAGCACGATCCTGAATATTCTGGGCGGCATGGATACATGCACGGACGGCGAGATCACAGTGGACGGCTCAAGGGTCGACCGTATGAACGAAGCCGAGCTGACGGACTACCGCAGATATGACATCGGTTTTGTTTTCCAGTTCTACAACCTCGTGCAGAATCTGACTGCCCTGGAAAATGTCGAACTCGCCGTAGAGATCTGCAAGGATCCGCTGGACCCGGCCAAAGTACTGGAACAGGTCGGACTCGGCGATCGTATGAATAACTTTCCTTCACAGCTTTCGGGCGGTGAACAGCAGCGTGTTGCGATCGCCAGGGCACTTGCCAAAAACCCGAAGCTTCTTCTCTGCGATGAACCGACCGGCGCGCTGGATTATGTGACCGGCAAGCAGATCCTGAAGCTGCTGCAGGATACATGCCGCACGCACGGCATGACGGTGATCATCATTACGCATAACCTCGCCCTGTGCCCGATGGGTGACCGTGTTTTCCGTGTGAAGAGCGGTAAAATCATATCGGCAGAGGTCAATGAACATCCTCAGGACATTGAAACGATTGAGTGGTAAAAGATGCCCCGTACACTGAAAAAAGACATTCTGAGACTGATCAGAGCGACGAAAGGCCGCTTCTTTTCACTGACTGCGATCGTAACGATCGGAGTGGCTTTTTTCGTGGGCGTTTCTTCATCTTCTACGATCATGGCAGACAATGTCGATACATATTCCGACAGACTGCGCCTGAAGGATATTACGATCTATTCGGATTACGGATTTGATGATGAGGATATTCAGGCGATCTCCCAGCTGGATGAAGTGGCCTACGCGGAAGGCTCGAAATTCGTGGACGTTAATGCGGCTGCCGGTTCCACAAGCATCGTTTCAAGGATCCATTCGTACGATCCTGATAGTCAGATCAACCTGTTTGAACTGGTGGAAGGAAGGCTTCCGAAAACAAAAAACGAAGTGCTGTCTGAGGCAGGCACGGATATGGAGCCGGGGTATCCGGTAGGAACGGTCCTGCGCCTTTCCAGACCCGATGATGATCTGGATGACTGGCTGGACACAGATACGGTCACAGTCGTCGGAACGATCAATACGCCGCTGTATCTGAACATGACCAAGGAAAACAGCACGCTGGCAAATCAGTATATCCAGACATACTTTTATATTCCTGAGGAAGCATTTGTCATTGATTACGATGTGGAAGTCAATGTACTGACCAAAGAAGGCGTTTCGTATGAGTCATTCTATGACGCATATGAAAAATACTGCAGCCGTCTCAAAAAAGAGATCGAGGATTTCGGGACCACACAGGTCATGCACAGACATGATGAGGTCCTGGAAGAAGCATATAAGGAACTGAATGACGGGTGGCAGGAATACTACGACGGCAAAAAGGAATTCGAAGAGGAGATCGCTGATGCCGAGCAGGAGATCGCAGATGCTGAAAAAGAGATCGCCGATGGCTGGAAGGAACTGGAGGACGGCATTCAGAAACTGAAGGACGGACAGAAGGAACTGGACGAGCGTGAAGCGGACGGCTATCAGCAGATCGCCGATGCCCGGGCAGAAATTGAAAAGGGCAGGGAAAAGCTGAAGGAAGGCGAATCAGAGTATTACGAGAAGGAAGCGGAATATCTGGCGATGAAGGAGGAGATCGACGCCGGCATCAAACAGATCCGTGAAGGCATCAAAAATCTGGAACAGGCAAAAGAAGGGCTTGCCCAGATCGATGCCGGGATCCAGCAGATCTCAGAAGCGAAGCAGCAGCTGACTGACGCGAAAGACGGTATTGCCCAGATCGATGCAGGCATTGCGAAGATCGATGAATCCATCACCCAGCTGGAGACTGCCGCTAGCGGTCTTGCCCAGCTGGATGCTGCGATCGCTCAGATGGACGGCGTACCGGGAATGGAAGCGCAGAAAGCAGCTCTGGAAGCACAGCGTGACGCCGTACGTTCCCAGCTGAGTGAGCAGGGAATCGACCCTGATCACATCAGTGAAGCAGTTGAAGCGCTGAAGCAGCAGCGTGCAGGTCTTGTGCAGCAGAAAGAGGCTGTGATCGCTTCGCTGAGTGAACAGGGAATCGCATATGAGAATATCGATCAGACGATCGCCGGGCTCGATGCACAGAAAGCAGCCCTGGAGGAACAGCGGGCTGCAGTCGTCGCACAGCTGAGTGAACAGGGGATCGATGCTGACAAGATCGATGAACAGATCGCTTCGCTGAAAGCACAGATCCAGGAACTCAACAGCAATAAACGGATGATCGATGAAGGTCTTGCGGAAGGCAAGGCAGTCCTGGATGAGGCGCATGACACGCTGGACAAGGCTTATATGGCTACGGTCAATGCGGCCGCGGAACTGATCGAAGAGGTTGAAAAGGCCCAGAAAGAGATCAATGACGGCTGGAATGAGATCGATGAAAACAGACAGAAGCTGATCGATGCACAAAAGGAACTGGAGGACGCAAAAAAAGAACTGGAAGATGCCAGAAAAGACGGTCTCCAGGAACTGGCTGATGCCAAGGAAGAACTGGACAAGGCACAGCAGGATATCGATGATCTGGAGGACGGCAGCTGGACTGTACTGGACCGTTCCCAGCATTATGCATCAAAAACATACAAAAATACGGTTGAACAGATGCGGGCGATCGGTGCGGTATTCCCGATGTTCTTCTTTATGGTCGCGGCTCTGGTCTGCCTGACGACGATGACGCGCATGATCGATGAACAGAGGTCACAGCTGGGCATCATGCGTGCGCTTGGCTACAGCAGGTTCCAGTGCTCCATGAAATATCTGACTTATGCCGGTATGGCTACGGTACTGGGAACGGTGCTCGGCGCTGTGCTGGGTCTGGCGATCTTCCCGTATATCATCTATACAGCCTGGAAGATGATGTATGTGCTGCCGCCGATGAAGATCTACATGCCATGGAGGCTTATCGTGATGTCAGCAGCCGGATTCCTTGCGGTCATGCTGATGACGACATGGTATGTCTGCCGCAATGATATGAATGATGTTCCTTCCCAGCTGCTGCGTCCCAAATCACCCAAGCTTGGCAGAACTGCGCTGATCGAACGGATCGGTCCGCTCTGGAACAGAATGAGCTTCTCATGGAAGATCACAACAAGAAACCTGTTCCGTTATAAGCAGAGACTGGTCATGACCGTGATCGGTGTTGCCGGATGCACGGCATTGCTGATCACAGGCTTCGGCATCAGCGATTCGATCAACGGCATGGTGGATACGCAGTTTGATGAACTGCAGCTGTTCGACGGACAGGTGCACGCGGAAGGTCTCAAACCGAGTGAGATGGAAGTGCTGAGGAATGATCTGCTGAAGCGTGAAGATGTTGCTTCAGCTGTGATCGCCGGCAGCTACAGCGCGATTGCTGTCAACGGACATGACACCCTTGAAGAAACGGTCAACGTGCAGGTGTTCGAAAAGCCTGAGATGATACAGTCATGCTATGAATTGAGAACAAGGATCGGACACGAGCCGCTTATCCCGGATAATGAGGGCGTCATCATCAATGAGAAACTGGCGGAAAATCTTGGACTGCAGGCAGGAGATACGATCATTGTCGAAAGCAAGACAGGCATACGGAAGGAAGTCAGGATCTCTGCAGTTACCGAAATGTACATCCAGCATTACATGTTCATGACCCAGCAGTATTACGCCAAGGTGTTCGGAAGCACGATCAGCCAGGATACCCTGATGGTGGATATTGCCGGGGATGTGCAGGTCAGCAGGGCGTTCCAGAAAGAGATCGTCAATGATGACAGGGTCAGCGGTGTTCAGTTCTATGACACGATCCTGGAGAACTTCAAGTCCATGGTCAACAGCCTTGACCTGATCGTCTGGGCTCTGATCATATCATCCATGTCGCTTGCGTTCGTCGTACTGGGCAATCTGACCAACATCAATATCAGTGAGCGTCAGCGTGAGATCGCTACGCTCAAGGTACTGGGCTTCCGGAAAAAAGAAGTCGAGGACTACATCTTCAAGGAAAACAATGTCCTGACCGGCCTCGGCGCGCTTGCAGGCATACCGATCGGACAGGTGCTGCACCATTTCATTATGAGACAGGTGGAAATGGATTATGTCATGTTCGGAAGGACAGTCGATCCTTCCAGCAACGTGATCGCATTCTTCATGACGATCCTGTTCGGCGTGCTGGTAAACTTCTTCATGCGCAAGAGACTGCAGTCGATCGAGATGGTGGAATCACTGAAGAGTGTTGAATAACAATTGCGAACTTCTCAAACTTCGCTCATAATAAATTTAAGGAGGAGTTTATCATGAAAGAATTCAAAGTACTGCGCTGCAAAGGATGCGGAAAGATGGTTATTACATTGGCTGACAGCGCATGCCCTACAAAGTGCTGCGGTGAACCGATGGAAGAACTGAAGGCTAATACAACTGACGGCGCAGCTGAAAAGCATGTACCTGCTGTTACAAGAGAAAACGGAAAGCTGATCGTAAATGTCGGTTCTGTTGATCATCCGATGCTTGATGCTCACTACATTCAGTGGGTAGCACTGGTAACAGACAACAGCTTCCGCGTTGTCAATCTGGAACCGGGACAGAAACCTCATGTTGAAGTCGCGGAAGATGAGAAAGTAAACGAAGTTTACGAATACTGCAATCTGCACGGACTCTGGAAGACAGAAGCATAATTACAAAGCTGCGGACTGCAGCTTTTTAAAAAACAGAAAAGAAGAGAGGTTTAAAGTATGACACTGATCAAAAACGGAAGAATTCATGACATGGTAAACAGGGAACCGTATATTGCGGATATCCTGATCGAAAATGGAAAGATCAAAGCAATCGGAATGGAACTGTCAGGAGACGGCGATGTGTTTGACGCAGCAGGTCTGGATGTATATCCCGGCTTTATCGACGCGCACAGCCATATCGGCGTATCCGGAACAGGCATCGGCTTTGAAGGTACCGATTATAATGAAATGAACGACATCTGCTCCCCGGAAGTACGCGGCATCGACAGCTTCAATCCCTTTGACGCCAGCATTCCCACAGCCGCAAAAGCAGGCATTACGACAGTTGCGGCAGGACCCGGCAGCGCGAATGTCCTCGGCGGAACATGGATCGCAGTCAAGCTGCACGGCGTATGCGTGGATGACATGATCGTAAAGGATCCTGTTGCCATGAAATGCGCATTCGGCGAGAACCCGAAACGCTGCTATCAGAAGAAGAACGCAAGCTCCCGTATGTCTGTAGCTGCGCGCTTCCGTGAGTGCATGTATCAGGCCAGGGAATATATGCTGAAGAAAGAGGCTGCAGGTGATGATATCACCAAGAGGCCGCCGTTCAATCTGAAGTATGAATCTTTGATTCCGGTCTTCAAAAAAGAGATCCCTCTGAAGGCGCATGCACACCAGGCAAACGACATTCTGACAGCGATCCGTCTGGCAAAGGAATTCGATGTAGACCTGACGCTGGAACATGTGACGGAAGGTCATCTGATCGCCGATAAGCTTGCCGAAAACAAACAGTACATGATGGCAGTCGGCCCTACGTTTACACATGCGTCCAAATATGAGCTGCAGTACAAGTCCTGGGAAACACCGGGCGTTCTTGCGGCAAAAGGATGCCATGTGTCCATCGTGACCGATCATCCGTTCGCTCTGGAAGAATATCTCCCGATCTATGCAGGTCTGGCAGTCAAGGCCGGTATGGATCCTTATGAAGCGTTGAAAGCGATCACCATCAATCCGGCAGAACATCTGCTGATCGCGGACAGGGTCGGATCGCTCGAAGCAGGCAAGGATGCAGATATCGTTGTTTACGAAGGCAGTCCGTTTGAAGTGACATCCGAAGTCAGACTCGTACTGATTGATGGTGTCCGTATCTGATCATTGGACAGACAAGGCAGGGCAGATGCTCTGTCCTTTTTATTATGCCTGCATTTATTGCAAAAGAGACATAAATAGTGTAAAATTACACCGGAGAGAATACACTATGGAAAAAGAAGAATTGATCACCATGCTCAGCAATGACTGCCGGCTCGTCCGTACCGAGTTCGGGTTTTCACAGGATCAGATGGCAAAGATCCTGGGCATGTCAAAGAAGACATTGGTGGAAACAGAAAAAGGCAGAAGAACACTGTCATGGCCGGAATGCATCGCACTGGCTGTGATCTTTGCAGGGAGCCAGGTATTGAGCAATGAGTTCGGCGGGGAACTGTCGGACATGATACGCGCTGTATCATTTGATGACGTGAATGTGTCATATCCGAAAACAATGGGCGGAAAGATATGGTGGCGTGATATTTATGAGCACAGCGGTTACCGTGTCCAGCAGAATCTGCTGTCCCAGCACTACCGTCTGCTCGATCCGGCTGACGGCAGGATGGTTTCTTCCTTTGACCTTGAAGTGATCAGAAAATACATGAGGCAGAACGGACTGCTTCAGGAAACGGAAGAGCTATGAAAACAGGTTCATTTCTGGAGCTTGCGGCGTTCGGTGCCAGAACAGTGCTGTTCAAACGCAGGGATCCGATCCTCGGAACGGTCATTATAACCGATAAATGCAACCTTTCCTGCAGGCACTGTTCCGTCAACAACATTACCTCGCTCATGCATTCCTATGAAAAAATACGCGGTGAGATGCGGACGCTGTACGACATGGGAATCAGGATCCTGTTTTTCTGCGGCGGTGAAACGCTGCTCTGGAGGGACGGGGAGCTGACTGTCCGTGATCTTGTGATCGAAGCAAAGCGGATGGGCTTCCTGATCGTCAACATCGTGACAAATGGTACATTCCCGATCGATGTTCCGGAAGCGGATCTGATCCTGCTGAGCCTGGACGGTGACAGGAAACGGCATAACATGATCCGCGGCGACACGTACGATACGATCATGGAGAATATCAGGAATGCGACTGCAGACAACATCTGCTTTTATATGGCAGTCAATCAGATCAACAAGCATACGATCAGAGATGTCTGCTATCTTGCAAAGCATATGAAGCATGTCAGGGCAGTATCATTCAACTTCCATACACCGTATCCGGATACGAAGGAACATGCACTGAGCAGGGAAGAC
>CAMOPG010000012.1:0-32048 GCA_946622165.1 uncultured Erysipelotrichaceae bacterium | reverse complement strand
CCACGTCTGATCCGGTCGGTCAGGCGTGGTACTCTTGCCAAAATGATAGATATACGGATTGCTCGTACCGCCGTCTCCGCTGCCATAGGATCGATAAAACGGTTTATAGGAATCGGAACTGTAAAGGATCGTTCCGTCATGTTCCGTCACAAAAATCAGAAGAGCGTTCTCTGTGCTGAGACGGTCGATCTCTTCAAAAAGGTCTTCTTTCCTGCTGTGTGCTGCGATCTTGTCTGCTGCACGTCTGACTGTTCTTTCAGCAGACATCCGATAGAGAACCGGCATAAATACAGCCTCCAGAAGCCAAAGAAACAGAAAAACACCTGCCGTCAGCAGAACAAACTGTTCCCGGAATTTATCCTGTTCATGTTTCAGTTCGGTCATATCCCCTGTGTTCCGCCTTTCTGCTGCATGTGTCAGTCCCAATATAAAGCACACATGAAACGAGTCTTATTATAATTCTTTTACATCATACTTCATTCGGCAAATATATCATGTCAGAAAAAAAACCTTCCCGATCGATCGGTGAAGGTCAGTGATGTTTCAATGATTTCAGAGTTCTTCTGCCAGTCTGCGTACCTGTTCCAGTACTTCTTCATTGATCTCTTTGGCACAAGTATAGATGCCTTTATCTTCAAGTCCCAGATATTCCAGGAAGTCTCCTTTAAAGGAGAATTCTGCCCCGACATACATATCCGGATCACCTGAGCACAGGAACATCGCGATTTTGCTGAGATTGAAGTGCTCTTTCGGATACAGTGCTGCATAGAAGCGGTCTATCGTGCATTTCAGCTGTCCGCTGATGCCATGATAGTAGATCGGTGAAGCCAGTATCAGCATTTCTGCTTCTTTCAGAAGGCCATATACTTCCTGCATATCATCCTTCTGGACACAGACCCCGTGTTCGATCTGATGGCAGTGTTCACATGCCAGACATCCATGAATATTCTTTCTGCAGACATCTACGACATTGACTGTATGACCTTTTCCTTCTGCAGTCTCACGGAATGCGCTGATCATTTTTGCTGTATTGCCCTGCGGACGCGGACTTCCGTTCAAAATCAGTACGTTCATTTTCTTCCTCCATTAATACCAATCATGTTTTTCATTGCGGTCCAAAGCATTGATCTGCTGCATCTCTTCCTCAGTGAGCTCAAATCCGAACAGATCCAGGTTTTCCCTGATATGATCGGGGTTAGATGAGCCGGGTATCACAATGATGCCCCGTTGTAGATCCCACCTGAGTATGACCTGGGCAGATGATACCTGATGTGCTTCTGCGATGGCAGTGATCGTTTTATCCCCGAGCAGTTCTGCGGTATGTCCTCTGCCTCCCAGCGGATACCAGCACTGTACGACGATCCCTTTTTCCTGAATAAACGGTACGACGTCCTGTTCCTGGTAATACGGGTGGATCTCATTCTGTACAAGTGCAGGCATGATCTTCACCTGCGGCAGAAATTCAGTCAGTTCTTCGATATACCAGTTGGATAAACCGAGTGAGCGGATCCTGCCGGCTTCAACGTATTTTTCCATTGCATGGTAAGCCTCGACATCTCCTGTTCCGGGATGATGCAGCAGCATCATATCAATATAGCCGATATCCAGTTTTTCCAGTGCCTCATCGATCGCGGACTCCGGATCAGAGAACTGTGTCGGATATATTTTTGTGATGACAAAGATGTCTTCCCGGTCAATGCCGTATTCTTCCATAGCAAGGCGGACGCCTTCTCCGACAGCTTCTTCGTTGTGATACATGTACGCTGTGTCGATCAGTCTGCCGCCTTCCGCCAGCAGTGTTTTGACCGAATTGACGCATGTATCATGGTCCAGCGCATATGTTCCAAGTCCGAGTATGGGCATCTCATAGCCGCTGTTCAGCATGACTGTTCTGTTTTCAAAATCAAATGCATGATTTTCCGGGACAGCAGTTTCTAAGACCCGTTCAGCTGTTTTCTGCACCGTCTCTTCTGTCTGGTCTGATTGCGGCTGAGCGCTGCGGCAGCCGGAAAGACAGACCGCTGCCAATGCAAGATATATCAGCTTTTTCATGATCTGTCTTTCTCCCTGAACATGTTATTTCAGATATTCTGTGAAGAAGTCTGTCAGCTTGTCAAACGGAATGACATGATCCTTGCCGCCGTCATACAGGTCTGTATGAGAAGCGCCGGGGATCAGATAAAGCTCTTTATTGGAAGTATATTTGCTGTTGGTGATCATATTCTTGTAAGCATCTTTTCCGAAGTAGCATGAATGTGCTTTATCACCATGAATGATCAGTACGGCTGAGCGGATCTCATTGGAATACTTCAGGATCGGCTGATTCATGAATGATTCACAGCCGATGACATTCCAGCCGCCGTTGGAATTCAGAGATCTCTCATGATATCCGCGCGGTGTCTTGTAATAGTCATAATAATCCTTGACAAAGTAAGGAGCGTCTTCCGGCAGCGGATCAACGACGCCGCCTCTGAGCTTGTATTCCCCTGCTTTCAGGTCAGCCAGACGCTGTGCGCACATCGCAGCTTTCTTTTGATATCTTGCTTCCTCATTGTCTTCGGAGTCAAAGTAACCGTTGGCATTGACTCTTGTCATGTCATACATCGTTGAAGCAACTGTTGCCTTGACACGTGTGTCAAGCACTGCTGTGTTCAGTGCCATGCCGCCCCATCCGCAGATACCGATGATGCCGATCCTCTCAGGATCAACACGGTCATTCAGTGAGAGGAAATCCACTGCTGCCATGAAGTCTTCTGTGTTGATATCAGGAGATGCCATATAGCGGACATTTCCTCCGCTCTCTCCGGTAAATGAAGGATCAAACGCGATGGTCACGAATCCGCGCTCTGCCATTGTCTGTGCATACAGACCTGAGCACTGTTCCTTGACAGCACCGAACGGTCCGCTGACAGCGATGGCAGGAAGTCTGCCTTCTTTGTTCTTCGGAATATACATGTCCGCTGCCAATGTGATCCCGTATCTGTTGACGAATGTTGCCTTGCTGTGGTCGACCAGTTCACTTTTCGGGAACGTTTTGTCCCATGCCTGCGTCAGTTTCAGTTCTTCTTTTTTCATATGTGTTTTCTCCTATCATTTGTATTTTTCAGTCTGCCGTATAACGAAGTCCAGACTGTCGATCTTCCTGTACTGTTCATGAAGTTCTTCCATCAGATCACATCTGCAGAGCTTCAGACATCTGATCAGCTCTTCGGTGTGTCCTGACTTCTGCAGGCTGACAGCACGGTCAATGAGCTTCTGACTGCAGCCTGTATCCGTGAGTATTTCCGTAATATTGACTGCCGGTTCTTTCATCGTTTCATTCCTGCCCTTCCTGCAAACATATTATGATGTGTCCGGAGAACTTTTGCTAATTGTTATATCGAATATCATGTTATTCTATTATCGAATATCAGGAGTACGTTATATGGAGATCAAGACACTTCGTTATTACCTTGCGGTTGCCCGTGAAGAAAACATGACGCGGGCTGCAGAGATCCTGCATGTTACGCAGCCTACGCTTTCCAAAACCATGAAGGCTCTGGAGGATGAGCTTGGAAAGAAACTGTTTATCCGCCACAGCTTCAGTATTTCCCTCACGGATGAAGGCGTTCTGCTGAGAGACCGGGCTGAGGACCTTGTCACAATGGCTGACAAGATCGAGCGGGAATTCCTGTCATTGGACGATATAACAGGAGGAGAACTGTATCTCGGACTAGCCGAGTCATATCAGATCCGCTGTCTGGCAAAAGAAATCCGTATTTTAAAAGAAAAGTATCCCGGCCTGAAGTATCACATAACGAGCGGCGATACGGAACAGGTGACGGAAAAACTTGATAAGGGACTGCTTGATTTTGCCGTTCTGTGCGAAACACCCGATACCCGCAAGTATTCATACATTCCGTTTCCTGAGCCGGACATCTGGGGCGTTATCATGCCGGAATCTTCCCCACTGGCAGCGAAAGATGCGGTCACTGTTGATGACCTGATCGGAATACCGCTTTTGACGTCTGAGCAGAGCTGGAAAAATGATATCGGCAGATGGTGCGGAGAACGTCTTGCGGAGCTTAGTCTGGAGGGCTCGTTCAGACTTGCTTACAACGCATCGATGTTTGTCCTTGAGGGTCTGGGATATCAGCTGTCCTTCCGTGATCTTGTGAATACTTCTCCCGATAGCGGACTGATCTTCCGGCCGCTGTCCCCGCTTCTGGAAACCAGGCTGTTCCTGATCTGGAACAGATACCAGACATTCACACCTGCTGCAGAACGTTTTCTTGCCCAGGTCAGAAAAGACTTCAAGGCATCAAAATAACCCGTCATCAGCCGTGACGGGTTTTGCATTCATGGGTTCAGCGTGAGAGTGATTCAAGGAAGTCTGCCGCCTCCTTGATCCCTCCGGATGCGCGGAAGCTTTCGGAAATGCGGACCGCATTGTTTTTATAGGAAGGCTCATTCATGATCGTCTCGAGTGCTTCCTTGATATCTTTGCCTTCTATGGACTTGAGACGGATGCCTGCTCCGAGTTCTTCCGTTCTGCCGGCAACAGCCTCCTGTTCGGTTGTCTGCGGGAACAGAACAAGCGGAACTTCATAGTACAGTGCTTCGGAAACGGAATTCATGCCGCAGTGCGTAATGAAGCCATCCGCTATGGAAAGAACTGCCATCTGATCCACAAAGTCATAGATCTGTATGTTTGGCGGAAGATCGTCAAACCGATCGGTATTGGACCCCATGGATATGATCACCTGCCAGTCCGTTTCTTTCAGCGCATCGATGCAGCTGCGGTAAAAAGCACGGTTCTGGTTGATCGTTCCCATCGATATGTACACGGTCCTGTCAGCAGTTTTTGCGACAGGCTCGGTGATCGGACGGATCGAAGGACCGATGAAGTGATATCGCTCGGAAAATGTTTCCGCACACGGCTGGAAATAGGAAGAGGTATAAACGATCGTATTGGTATCATTATCATTCTGTACGATGTCCAGGATATTCTTGACAGGATATCCTTTTTCACGGAGCCGCTTGATCTGCCGGTTGCTGTGAGGTATGCCCAGCAGCATTTTTACTGCCTGTGAAGCGCTTTGTTTCATATAGCGGGAAGAATATCTGTTGAAGGCAAATGTTGTCGTTGAAGAGACGTATGGTATCCCGGATTTCAAAGCAGCCAGTTTGCCCCAGAATGCCACCGAATCCGAAACGATCAGATCCGGTCTGATCTCTTTGATCTTTTCCGTCACCATGTCATCCAGTGCAAGCGTGGAAGAAACGATCAGTTCTGTAGAAAAGGCAATGTCTTTTGCGACCCTGTCAGCGTTTTCCTTGTCTTCCATTTCAAATTCATATGCATCGCATCCGATGAAATGCGCGCCTGCCTGTTCGATCACCGGGCGGAATTGTTCAAATGAAAAATAATAAACTTCATGGCCTCTGCGTGTCATTTCTCTGACCAGACCGAGCGTAGGATTTGTGTGTCCGTATGCCGGAATACAGAACCAGGCGATCTTCATGATGGATCCTCCGATGATTCATCAAAGGCTGCTGAAAACAGTCCTGTGAATGCATGCTTCGGCAGGATCGCGATGCCTCTGTTTTCATCTCCCAGCAGCAGAAGCGTATCCCCGGGTTTGATTCCGAATACTTCCCTTGCCTGCTTTGGTATGACGATCTGCCCTTTCTCGCCCACTGTTGCGGTCCAGGCATATTTTCCTTTCGGTGCTTTCATGATGATTCTCCTTTAAGTATGTTTTGTTATACAAATCATACTTCTATAACGACCAGGTGTCAATGATCCGTCTGAGAGGTGATCGGACAGCGCATGAAAAAAACCTCCGTGAGGAGGCGTGCATATCAGCTCAGCTTCATTCGTTCAACAGCATATTCAGTGATCTCTTCCGGCAGAAGTCCTTCTGTACTGCCGCCGTTCATCGCGATCTCTTTGACAACTGAAGAACTGAGGAATGAATATTCCGGTTTTGCGATAAGGAATAATGTTTCGATCGTGCTTTCGAGCTTCATGTTGGCTGTTGCCTGCGCCAGTTCGTATTCGTAGTCCGTGACAGCCCGGATTCCTCTGACGATCGCACTTGCGCCAAGCTTTTTTGCGTACTCTACAGTCAGACCGGTACCGATCTCGACTTTGACATTATCAGCCTTGATGCACTGCTCGATCATGTATTTGCGCTCTTCCGCAGTAAACATGCACTTCTTGCGCGGGTTCTGCATGATCAGTACGATCACTTCATCAAATTTATTGGAAGCGCGCTCGATGATATCGAGATGGCCGACTGTGATCGGATCAAACGTTCCCGGATAACAAACCTTCATAGGATCTCCTCCATGTACTTATAATATGTGATCTTCGTAATACCGTATTCCGCTTCTTTGTACATTGTGAATCTTCCGATACGCTGCGGATAGCTGTCTGCCTTTTCGGACTCAATGACAGCGACACCGCTGCGGTTCATCATTTCCTGATCGCTCAGATACTGAAGGACAGCTTCGTTTTTCTGCTTTGCATAAGGCGGATCCAGATAAACGATATCGATATGTTCCTGTTCTTCATGCAGAAGCTTCAGGGCAGTCATGTCACTCATGACAAGCAGTCTGCTGTTATCTGATTCCTGCAGTGCTTCTATATTTTTCCGTATCACGGCAGACGCAGCTTTGGACTTGTCACAGAAGATTGCTTTATCCATGCCCCTGGACAGTGCTTCCAGTCCGCAGGCACCGCTTCCTGCATACAGGTCGAGAAATACGCCGCCTTCAAAGAAACCTCCCAGAGATGAGAATACTGCGCCTCTGACTTTATCAAGCGTAGGTCTCGTTGAGGTACCGGGCAGCGTTACAAGCTTTCTCGATGAATGTTTTCCGGCGATGATCCTCATTCGATTTCTCCGTTATTGTACTGATAGATGACAGCCTGAGCGATACCGATGGCACAGAGCAGTGAGATCGTTGATGAACCGCCGGCAGAGATCATGAGCAGCGGAACGCCGGTCAGCGGGATCATTCCCGTAACGCCGCCGATATTGAACAGACAGTGGATCAGGATATACATTGAGGTTCCGATCAGGATGATCTTTGCCTTTTCACTTTTGATCCTTGAGGCATAGCTGAACAGTCTCCACATGATCAGCAGATATGGTATAAAGATCAGCAGGAATCCGATATAACCGAGTTCTTCAACAACGATTGCAAGAATAAAGTCCGTGTTGGCTGCAGGGAATTTTGTGTACTTGCGCACACTGTTTCCAAAGCCGAGTCCGGTCCATCCGCCTGTCGCAAATGCGACCAGACCGCTGACAAGCTGGAAGCCTGTGTTGTACTGGTCGGCGAACGGGTTGATCGATGAAAGAATACGGTTGATCTGATAGGATTTCAGCGGAAGTTTTCTGATAATGCCTTCACCATAAGGCGTCAGGATAAAGATGATCATGACGATGCCGGCCCCCATCAGAATTGCAAGCCATTTTCTGAATTTGCGCATCTGAGGATGTGACGGGATCATGAAGCAGATATAGGCAATGGCAAAAATAACCACCATTGATCCAAGGTCAGACTGCAGCACAACAACGATAAACAGATATATTCCAATGAATATCATCGGGACCTTGATCATATCCCATGTGTTTTTGAAGCGTTTCGTAACGTCTCCGCAATATGCCGCTATGATCAGGATCGTCATGATCTTGGCAAACTCGGACGGCTGAATGGATACGTCGACCGTCGAGATCGGCACACGGATCCAGGCTTTCGCACCGTTGACTTCCGGGAAGAACAGACATACGATCAGCGCCGCGATAACCATCAGCGCAAGCAGCGGAAAGTTCTTGTTCCTCAGGAAATCGATCTTGAAGTTTGTCGCAAGCCATCTCATGGCAATAAATCCGCCCACAAGATAGACGACCTGCTTGATGATCGTCAGCGGAAGATAAAGAGGATTATTCAATGCCTGTCCCATTGAGGCACTGGCAATCATCAGCGTACCGAAAAGCGACAGCCATGCAATGCTCAGTCTGATCAGCAGATCAGTTCCTTCCGGCATCAGAATATGGAAGCCTCTGTGTTTTTTTGTTGTTTTTTTATTCGTATATACGGTCATACAATGATTCTACCACAATCACCTGCTCTGTCTGAAAAAACTTAATATAATAAGAAAGCGCTTTTACGAGATTCAGAAAATAAAAAGACTTGAAATAGGACATAATCACTAGTAAAATTTCACAGAGGTTACTATATGCTGATAAATAACGATACCATAATCAAGGATACCAATCCTTTTATCCGTGAAAAATCCATGCCTGTGGAACTTCCGCTCAGTGATGAAGACCGTGCGCTTCTGCAGGACTTATATAACTACGTCAAAGATTCTACTGATCCTGAAAAAGCTGAAAAACTGAACCTGAGACCTGCAGTCGGCATTTCTGCTATACAGGTGGGTATTCCGAAGCAGCTGACAGCTGTCATCGTCCCTACTCTTGATAAGGATGGAAACGAGACCACAGCAGAGTTTATGCTTGCCAATCCGAAGATCATATCACAGTCCGTACAGCCGGCGTATCTTGATTCCGGCGAGGGATGCCTGTCGGTTGAAGGCGAACATGAAGGACACGTTGTAAGAAGTGCAAGGATCAAGGTCAGAGCATATGATGCCCTGACAGATCAGGAGATCGAGATCCGTGCCAGAGGTTATCTGGCGATCGTTCTCCAGCATGAGATAGATCATTTCAGCGGCATTCTGTTTTATGACAAGATCGATCAAGACGATCCGTTCAAGGATATCTCAGGCGCTCTGGTCATTTAGACTTTCTATCAGACCTCGCAGTAAAAATCTCTTATATTTTGTGTTATAATATTTCCGCAAAAGAATCACCATTTTCATAATAATTTATTGACACACCCAACAACAGGAAAGGAGCTCCCAATGAACGAATTTCAGAACTCCGAGAGAAACGGACGTCCTGTTCGTTATTCTCAGGTCACTGAGCCGGACTATTCTCTGAATGCGATCGACCGACATTCTGACACCCTTGTTTACGCCCTTGGCGGACTAGGTGAAGTCGGTAAAAATATGTACTGTGTAGAACATGATGATGAGATCATCATTATAGACTGCGGAGTACTTTTCCCGGAAGATGACCTTCTGGGAGTTGACTATGTAATTCCCGACTATACATATCTCATTAAAAACCAATCCCGCATCAAAGCACTCGTGATCACACACGGTCATGAGGATCATATCGGAGGTATCCCCTTCTTCCTGCAGTCTGTGCATCTCAAACAGATCTATGCGCCGCGCTTTGCCAAAGCACTGATCGAGAAGAAACTCGAAGAGCATAGACTCAGCAGAGCCTGCAAGATCGTTGAGATCGACGGTGACAGCAGGATCAAGACCAAATACTTCAACATCGGATTCGTCAATACGGTCCACTCGATCCCTGACTCCTATGGAGTTATCGTCAATACACCGAACGGCCGTATCTTCGAAACAGGTGACTTCAAATTTGACCTGACGCCGATCGGTCCCAACGCAGATTATCAGAAGATGGCTTATATGGGACAGGTCGGGATCACGCTGCTGATGAGCGATTCGACAAACTCAGCTGTTCCGGGTTTCTCGGTCAGTGAGAAAGCCGTAGCCAGGGCGATCATGGATCAGATCCGGAAAACACCGGGACGTCTGCTTGTATCGACATTTGCTTCAAACGTCCTGCGTCTGAACCAGATCCTTGAAGCAGCTGTGGCATGCGACAGAAAAGTTGCCGTATTCGGAAGATCCATGGAGAATGTATGCGAGATCGGAAGAAAGCTTGGTGTCATCAATATTCCGGACAGTGCATTCATTACCGGCAATGAACTGAACACCCTGCCGAACTCCAAGATCTGCATTGTATGTACAGGAAGCCAGGGCGAACCGATGGCAGCTCTGTCAAGGATCGCAAACGGTACGCATAAGTATCTGAAGATCATTCCCGGCGATACCGTCCTGTTCTCATCCAATCCGATTCCCGGAAACGGCGTATCGGTTTCGGCAGTTGTAAACCAGCTGACCAGAGTCGGTGCTAATGTTGTAGTCAACTCACCTCTGACATCCTTCCATACGACCGGACATGCGCCAAGAGAAGAACAAAAGCTCATGCTGAATCTGATCAAGCCGAAGTACTTCATGCCTAATCATGGTGAATACAAGATGCTTGTACAGCACTCAGCTACAGCACAGGAAACAGGCGTACCTGCGGACCACTGTCTGATCTGCTCCAACGGCGACATTGTTGTCATGAGGAATGAAGAATGCTTCATTGCCAATGAACGTGTCCAGACAGACGCGATCTATGTCGATGGAAATGATGCTTCCGGATTATCAACATCCGTCATCAAAGACAGACAGATCCTTGCCAACTCAGGTCTTGTCGCAGTTATCGTAACGATCGACTCACGATACAATAAGATCCTGTGCAGACCGAGTATCGTCAGCCGCGGATTTGTCTACATCAAAGAATCTCAGACGCTCCTGAAGGAAGCGGAACTTGTCGTATACGATGCGTTAAAAAACAAAATGCAGCAGAGAACAACATTCGGTGAACTCAAGAACTGCATCAGGTCTTCTCTGGAGCCCTTCCTGTTCCAGAGAACGAATCGTAACCCGATCGTCATTCCGGTCATCCTGAACCAGAAAGCGGCGATCGCGCAGATCCAGGCCAAACAGGCAGCGCGCAAACTGTAAATCGGATATAAGAAAACAGCCGCAAGGCTGTTTTCTTGATGTAATGATCAGTCGATCTTATTGCCGTTGATCAGAACCAGTCTGACTTTGGAATCGATGTCAAACGGTGAGCCTTCGTAAACGACCAGGTCTCCGTCTTTGCCCGGTTCCAGTGATCCGACTCTGTCTTCAATACCGATATGCTTTGCAGGATTGATCGTGATCGCTTTCAGTGCTTCATACGGATCCATGCCTGCTTTGACAGCAAGACCTGCGCAAAGTGTCAGATACTGCTGCGGGATGACCGGTGAGTCTGTAATGATGGACACGAGGCATCCTTTTTCACTCAGGATCTTCGGTGTCTCCCAGGACTTGTTCTGCAGTTCGAACTTGGATGCGTGTGTCAGTGTCGGACCGACAGCCATCGGATATTCTTTGCATTCAGCGAGCTTGTCTGCGATCAGATGGCCTTCTGTTGTATGTTCAAGCGTCATCTTGACATTGAATTCACGGGCCAGTCTGACAGCTGTCAGAATGTCATTGGCCTGGTGTGCATGGATCTTCAGAGGGATCTCACGTTTCATAACAGGGATCATTGCTTCGCACTTGTAATCAAATGCAGGCTTCTTCGCAGGATCATCGCCTGCTGCTTCAAGTCTTGCCATATAGTCAAGTGTCTTCAGCATCATCTGGCGGATATTGGCAGCAGTTGTCATACGCGCTGCGTTGCCCTTCTCCCTGTAGCATCTCTTGGGATTCTCTCCAAGCGCGCATTTCATTGCGATCGGGTCTTTCACGATCATATCATCAACGCAGCATCCGGTCGTTTTAACAGCGATCCATGTGCCGCCGATCGCGTTGGAGCTTCCCTGTCCTGTTGCAACGGTTGTAACGCCTGCCTGGGCAGCCATTTTAACAGTCGGATCCAGTGGATTGAAGCTGTCGATTGCTCTGAGCTGGGGCGTGCATACATCATTCATTTCATTATAGTCTGCGCCTTCAAAGCCGATTCCATAACCATCAAGTCCAAGATGAGCATGAGCATCGATGAAACCGGGATATACATCATATCCTTCGGCGTCATAGACCTCACCATCAGAGGTCAGATCTGTTCCGATTGCCTTGATAATACCGTCTTCGATCAGAATGTCGGCTTTGTAGGGTTCTTTGTTCACCATATCGTGAATCATTCCGTTTTTAACTAAAACCATGTTTACCTCCACCCGGAATCACTCCGTTGGAATCATTGTATGGAGAACAGCCATCTGATGCAACAAAAAAGATCACCCTATCGGGTGATCACGGTCTGTTTAGAGAATATCAATGTATTTCTTTTCTTCTGCTTCTTTTTTCTGTTCTGTAGGGATCTGCAGTGTCAGAATACCGTTTTCATATCCGGCACGAATATCGGATTCACGAATGCTTTCTCCTACATAGAACGTTCTTGAACATGTACCGCTGTAGCGTTCCTGACGGATCACGTTGCCTTTCGCATCCTTTTCTTCCTTTGAATCATTATGTTCTGCCTGGATCGTCAGGTTTCCGTTGTACAGTGAGATCTTGATATCTTCCTTCTTATAGCCGGGGAGATCGATATCAAGCAGATAGTTGCCGTCTTTTTCATGGATATCCGTTCTCATGACGGCAGCTGTATTGAACGTGGGCAACATATCGTCAAAGAAGCTGTCAAACAAATCATTTCTTGCAGGTGTATATCTCATCATTTTTTCCTCCTTAAAGTATTTCAATAAATTTCTTTTCTTCTTTTTCTTTTCTTTCTTCACTGGGCACGCTGATTGTCAGGATACCGTCATGCATTGATGCTTTGATATCTGTATCACGGATCGCTGAGCCTACGCTCCAGGAACGTTCCAGTCTGCCTGTAAAGCGTTCTTTTCTCAGCAGGCTGCCCTTGCTGTCTTTTTCTTCATGCTCAGCTGTATGAGCAGCTGTGACTGTCAGAGTACCGTTGAAGAGTGAAATACGAACATCTTCTTTCGTATATCCGGGAAGTTCAATATCCAGATAAAACATATCGTCCTTCTTGCGGATATCGGTTCTCATCATGCCTTCAACATTGGAACCGTTCATTCTGCTGAACATATCATCAACCAGATTTCTTTTTCTATCATTCATATAGTTCATATTCATTGCTCCTTTTGCTTACACCTATTAGTATATGCATTGTTTTAGCACTGTCAAGTGTTGATTGCTAATATATTTGTTTATAATTTGTTTTAATTTCCTGTAAGCATTCATTTTTATGCATATTTATGCGCTTTTTCAGTTAGCAGATATTTTTGTAATTTGCTAAATCATTTTATGAACGCACTAAAAAACTGCCCTTTCAAGAGCAGTTAACATATGATTCAGCTGATTACGTGAGGTTTTACATCAGCAGGGATCAGGCATTCATACTTCATTCCCGCTGTTCTGTCTTTAAACTCTTCTGTCGCTTCTTCGATCAGTGAAGGATCTTCCAGAAGCTTTTCAGCAGTCTTTGCAAGAACTTCCGCAGCAGTGTACATTCCCTTCATTGCGATGGAAGATTTGCCCTGTGCGACCCACTGCCATGAATGAGCTCCTGCACCATAGCTGTAGCAGGCTGTATTCAGCGTTTCTGTAGGAACGACCCAGCTGACATCTCCGACATCTGTGCTGCCCATATGGCAGACATCAGAAAATTCATTTTCTACAAGCATCGTGCAGATCGGGGATTCCTGCATGTTCTTCAGAAGTGCACGCTTATCCTTAACATGTTCTCCGACATTATCCATCGTGAACTGATGCGGCCAGGAATCACGGAATTTCTTTGCATAAGCAAGTTCTTCTTCCGTATATTCAGGTACGCCGACTTCTCTGAAGGCTTCCTGCATTACCTTTTCCAGAGTGAAGTTGACGATCGTGTTGGAAAGTCCTTCGTCAAAGACGATCTCCATCGTTGTGCCTGTCATTAAAGCTGCGCCTCTGGCAATATCGCATACACGCTCATAAAGTGCCAGGCATTTCGGATTGCTGGTAGAACGGATCAGGTATTTGACTTCTGCTTCAGCCTGAACGACATTGGGTGACTTACCGCCTGAATTTGTGATCGCATAATGAACACGGTCCGTGCTTTCCATATGCTCACGCAGATAGTTGACGCCTACATCCATCAGTTCAACAGCATCGAGCGCGCTTCTTCCTGACTGCGGTGAACCTGCCGCATGGCTTGCAATACCGTGGAAGCGGAAATAGGTCTGGATGCAGCTCTGGGAGCTTCCGGTGCCTACCTGATGGTAAATACTCGGGTGCCATGCCAGCGCGATGTCCGTATCATTGAATACACCGTCTCTTGCCATATAGGCTTTGCCTGAACCGCTTTCTTCAGCCGGACAGCCGCATACAAGTACAGTACCTGAGCACTGGTGTTCTTTCAGATAATCGCGGATCAGAAGACCTGCGCCGATCACTCCGACACCCAGCAGATGATGTCCGCAGCCATGTCCCATTTCGCATCCGTCCGGTGCATATTCCGCGACATCAGCTTTCTGGCCAAGTCCATAAAGTGCGTCAAATTCACCAAGCAATGCGATCACCGGATGTCCGCTGCCGTATTTTGCAACATAACCGGTTACGGTGCCGGCAACATTCTCTTCGATCTCGAATCCTTCGGATCTCAGAAAATCCACATGGATCCTGCTGCTTTCGAATTCCAGGAAGCCTGCTTCCGGATGGTCCCATACATTTCTGGCGACTGCTGCGAGTTTCTCTTCATACTCTCTCTTCATTTTTCTAATCCTCTTTCATCATATTGTAAGCTTCAACAAGCTGCTGTGTGTATGCTTCACGCGGTGACTGCAGAATCTCTTCTGTACTCCCGGTTTCTATGATCCTGCCCTCATACATCACACAGATCCTGTCACAGATGCTTTCCGCACTGAGCAGGTCATGGGTGACCAGCAGGACTGATGTCCCCTCTTGATTCAGGCGTCTGATCTTATTCAGCATGAGGCTTCTGTTTTCACTGTCCAGTGCGCTGAACGGTTCGTCAGCGATCAGAACAGACGGATGATGCACAACCGCTGATTCGTAGGCGATCAGCTGCAGCTGTCCTCCGGATAACTGCTGAGGAATACTGCGCATGATCTGTTTCGGGTCACGGAATCCTGCATCTTCCAGAAGGCTGTAAACAAGACGGTTTGCCGCAAAGTAGTTCATCCTGCTGTGCGCCTGAATGGCTTCACGGAGCGATGAAGCAATATTTACGGTAGGATCCATATAGTTTCCGGGATTCTGGAAGATCATTGCCATTTCCTTCCCGCGGATCTCTCTCAGCATTTTCTGATGTGCTGCACGATCAGTAAATCCTTCACCTGTCAAAGATCTTCCGTTCAGAAAGATCTTCCCTTTTCTCATAACGGCGTTATATGAAAGCACGCCCATACATGCTTTCACTGCCGTGGACTTGCCTGATCCGGATTCACCGATCAGCCCGAGAACCTCGCCGGGTTCCAGGGTGAACGATACATCCGTTACAGCATGGATCAGACCTCTGTCGGTATCCATGTAGTCCACTGAAAGATCCATCACTTCCAGAGCGTGCTTTTCATTCATATTTTAAATTTACCTCTTCTTCGGATCGAGTGCCTGATTCAGACCATCACCGATAAAGTTCAGACTCAGGATCGTAAGGCAGATCGCCATGACCGGCCATACCATCTGCAGCGGCTGAGAAGCGATCAGTGAACGTGCTTCGTTCGCCATTGTTCCCCAGGAAGCCTGCGGAATGGAAATACCGATACCGACGAATGACAGGAATGCTTCAGTAAAGATCGCACTCGGTACCATCAGCGTTGTGTTGACGATGATCGGGCCGATCGAGTTTGTAACAAGGTGCTTGAACAGAATACGTTTATTGGAAGCGCCCATAACTTTCGCAGCAAGTGCGTATTCCTGCTGTTTCAGTGCCATGACCTGCGCACGGACCTGACGTGCAAGTCCTGCCCAGCTGGACACGGAGATCGCCAGAAGCACTGAGAAGATATTCGAACCGAATACCAGCATAATCAGGATGACATAAAGCAGTGTCGGGACTGAATAGATGATGTCGACCAGACGCATCATGATCATATCCAGACGTCCGCCCAGGTATCCGCAGATACCGCCGAAGATAACACCGATGACAAGGTTGATTCCGGCAGCAGCGAAGCCGACTGACAGAGAGATTCTTGCACCGTACATAACACGTACGAAGATGTCTCTTCCGAACTTATCTGTACCGAACCAGTGCTGAGCACTCGGCAGTGCGTTTCTGTTTGTCAGATCCTGCATTTCATAGGAATACTTTGACAGGATCGGTGTGAATATCGCAAACAGGATCATCAGGACCAGGAAGCCGAGACTGATCAATGCCAGTTTGTTTTTCTTGAAATTGAACCAGACATCCTGGAAGTATGTCTTGGATTCCATTGCAATAAATTCATTGTTCTTCTGATCTTCAGGGAGTTTTTCAAACGCATCAGCAGGCAGATTGTCGTAAGCCAGTGCGTTCATATCGAGATTGATTTCACTCATGATCTGACTCCTTTCTTAATCTAAGCGGATACGGGGATCAACGATCGCTGTAACAATATCAGTCAGGATATTGGCGAAAATGATCATAGAACCGTACATGATCGTCAATGCCATGATCAATGTATAGTCACGGTTGGTAACGCTCTTGACGAATTCAGAACCCATACCGGGGATCGAGAACATCGTTTCGATAACGAATGAACCCGTAAGCAGTGATGCAAGAAGCGGTCCGGCGTATGTGATGACCGGAATGATCGCGTTCTTCAGTGCATGCTTGAAGATCGCTTTGACACGGGATGTTCCCTTGGATACAGCCAGGATCATGTAGTCCTGTCTCAGTTCCTCAGTCAATGAGGATCTGACAAGTCTTGAGATCATGGCGATTGGATGAAGAGCAAGTGCTACAGACGGCATGATAAAGTGCTTCCACGATGTCAGACCGATGAGCGGAAGAGCCTTCATTTTAACGCCGAACAGCCACATCAGACCAAGTGCCATCAGGAATGAAGGTACTGAGACGCCGACTGTTGCGATAATAGCAGCCAGACCCTGAACAAAGCCTGATTTTGAGAATGCCGCAACGACGCCAAGCAGAATGCCGAATACCATCGCTGTGCAGAATGCGCTTGCGCCGACTTTAGCGGTATAAGGCAGACCGAGTTTGATGATGTCAACGACATTTGTGCCTTTTCTGACCAGGGATGTTCCGAAGTCTCCCCTTGCGATATTTTTCAGATAAGCTCCGAACTGGACAATGATCGGCTGATCCAGCAGATACTTCCTCATCATCAGTTCCTTGACTGATGCAGGAAGTTTGTCCATTTCACCGGCAAACGGTGAACCCGGAATGATATGCATCAGGAAGAATGTGATCGTTGTCAGTGCGAACAACGTCAGGATTCCCATTCCCAGACGCTTTAAGAGATATTTCAGCATAATGTCTCCCCTTTCAGACTTTCAGATACTTTTCAAACCAGTCCGTCATTTCTTTCAGCCTGCGGACTCTGTGCTTCGGTTTCCCGGTTCTGCTGAGTCCATGGTTCTCTCCTTCGAAGACGACCATTCTTGACGGTACATGGAAGTATTTCATGGCAGTAAACATTTCAACACCCTGATCGATCGGGCAGTTGTAGTCACACAGTGAGTGGATAAACAGGATCGGTGTTTTTGCCTGGTCAGCATATTTCAGCGGTGACTGTTCCCACATCTTCAGCATATCTGTCCATGGCGTAGCAGCCATTTCGTTGCTGTCGAATGTGACGCCGATCTCACTGGCGCCGAAGTCAGCGACCCAGTTGGATATTGAACGCTGTGATGCGATCGCCGCAAATCTGTCTGTATGGCCTTCGATCCAGTTGCACATGAATCCGCCGTACGAACCGCCTGCAGCTCCGATATGTGCTTCGTCGATCTGCGGATATGTTTTCAGGACATGATCCGTGAAATCCATCAGATCATCGAAATCGATCGTTCCGTATTTTCCTCTGAGATCCGCAAACGCTTCACCATATCCTTCGCCGCCGCGCGGATTGCAGAAGAATACAAAGTATCCCAGGGAAGCCCAGATCTGCATCTCATGGAAGAACAGAGTTCCATATGCGCCTCTCGGTCCTCCATGGATCTCCAGAATACCCGGATATTTCTTTTCCGGATCGAAATCCATCGGTTTGAGGATCCATCCATCAATCTGTATACCGTCTCTGTCGGTAAACGGAATGTATTCCGGTTCAGCTGTATATTTGTTGTCCAGCAGACCTTTATTCACGTCATCCAGCAGCTTGACTTCACCATCTTTATATTCATAGACACAGCTGAGCTTTGAGGGCTCAGTTCCAACGAACAGCACAGATGTGTCATCCATATCGAAGCAGATCACAGCACCACCGCCGAAGTCGAGGATCTGATTGATATTTCCGTCCTGATCAAGCTCATACAGATCTGTATGGTAATGATTCATCGCTGTAAAGATCAGTTTTCTGCCGAGACCTTTGAAATTCGTGCCGCCCGGTCTTACGCAATCGCATACCGGTGTATCTCCGAATGCCAGTTCTTCACTGTTCTGACGGAAGAGACGGCAGGCGCCCTCTTTTTCATCAAACAGATAGAAATCAGTGAGCTGACCGGTCCCCCATGTTTTCATATCACATGCCGTGAAGATCAGTCCGAGATCATTGAAGGCAATGTTTTCAACCTTCATCAGACCATCTTCAAGTACATGAACTGTTTCTTTGCTGTCAGTATCATAGATGCTGATACCGGCTGTCAGAGAGATCGTGTCCTGCCATGTTCTGTGCACATAGGCGATCTTTCCGTCTTTGACTGCCATTCCGGATACAGATGTATATTCACCTGTCAGACGTGTCAGTTCACCGCTTTTTTCATCATACAGGAAGAGGACGCTTCGTTTGCCTGATACAAATCCGCGGCCGTTTCCCCAGAACGGAACTTCCTCAAAAATATGGTAGTCTTTCTCTTCTTTGCAAAGAGCAGGATCGACCTTTTCAGGATCGGGACGGTTTCTGTCAACCAGGATCTTCATCGCATAGAGCCCGTCTTTGACCTTGTGTGTATCCTGAACGTTTGCTTTAATGCTGAATGCTTCGTAAGCTTCGCCGCCGTTGACATTCAGACGATAGAATACGGTTTTTTCATCGATCGGCTCAGGTGTATCTTCTTCTTTGCGGACCGAATTAAACAGAAGCGTCTCATTGTTGTCCCATAAAGCACCGGAATTTTTGCCGTTGTAAGTCAGTCTCCGTACATTGCCTGTACATCTGTCGACCAGACTGAAGTCGTAGTGATATTCATTTTTTGAAGCATCCGGCTCGATCACTGTATATACAGCATATTTGCCGTCAGGACTGAGTTTCAACCCGTTGGCAGCGCGGATCAGTGTAATATCGTTCATCACGACTTTTTCCATCAGCAGTTCCTCCTGTTAAACAATAATGGAAGGTTTCAGCCTTCCAGATAATGATAAATGCCATTGCAAAGACATACTCAGACTTTGCATGCTATAACTTTATGTTTTGACTAATCAAAAGTCAACGTTTTTCTGTAACTATTTCATTGGTATGAAAGACATTTCATGAAAAATGTTACTTTTCAGGAGTTCTTTTTACATATAAGTTCCAAATAAAAACAGATCTGCATAAATCTGTTTTTTCATACGTATTGAATTGATAATTGACCGCAGAACACACTGCATAGAGAGCTTGCTGAAGCAGTTCAGTGCAGTATTCTTACTCTGTTGTATTGGAAAGTGTTCTTCTGTCCCTGCCGACCATTTTTTCAGTTTCTGCAAGCGTACGGATACGTTCCAGGATCCGCATCGCTTCCATACGGTCATCACCTTTTGATGTCTTCACAAAATGATCCAGAAGTGTATTGAAGTCGTTATTGGACGTAAACCAGGTCGGCTTTTTGTTCTGCATGCGCGCATCCAGGATCGAAAGCAGCAGATTTCTGGTTCGCTCAGTCACTTCCTCTGCGCCGATATCATCGATCACCAGAAAATCCGCATAGCTCATCCGGTCAGTTTCCGTTTTGTATTCGCCAGTTCTGAGCGAAGCAGTAATGCGCTGGCAGAGAGACGGATAATGAACAAACACGGTCTTTTTGCCGTTTTTGGCCATATAATTGGCTGCACATGCCGCAAGATATGTTTTCCCGGTTCCCATACTGCCGTACAGATAAAGACCTTTGGACTGCATGCAGCAGCGCAGTGCGTGGTTTACGGAGCGTATATAAGCACTGTCCTGCTCTTCTAGGATGATGGAATCAAAGCTCACCTGTTTCATTTCGTCGCTCAGGTCACAGATCAGATAATTCTTCAGGTGTGCTTCATTGATGCTGCGCTGTGTTTCAAATTCACATGCCGCAACAGAATTTGACAGGATGCCGTCATAGCTGAGTGAAGGACGATATCCTTTCTGCTGACGTCTGCACATGCTGAGGGAAGTGCATCCTTTGCATTTTGCGATGTCATCCAGGTAGCGCTTGATCTGATAAGGATGCCTGCTGATCTCTTCCAGCGGGACAGCGAGGTCGTTCAGCATATCAATAACAGTGTGATCTGCAGAAAGCTGCTGAATTAGCTTCTGCCTTTCAGCATCCAGATCACCGGCTGTATTCTGTATATAAACTGGTTTCAGCATCAGACATTACCCATCCTTTTCAGCATTTCCTTTACTTCATTGATATCCGTATCTGTTCCGGCTGTTTCTTCCTTCTGCTGCTCTTCCAGCATATATTTCGGAACAGATTGTTTTCTCCGGTAATCAGAGTCTTTCTTTTTCTTTGTTTCAGCGATCGCGTCTTCTCTTGTTTTTACATGATCCCTGGCCCATTCTCCGGCAACCATTTCAACAAACTTCGGAACCAGCCTGTTTGAAGAAACAGAGAGAATGTATTCGATCATAATGTTGACCACTTCTACGCTGAAATTCATCTTTTCGATCAGATATTCCAGGATCTTTCTGTCTGCCAGAGACACTTCCCTGCCATTCTGCTTTGACTGCAGGAAAGATACAGGCGGAAGCTTATACGGATCATCTGTCTGAATGATCTCGGAATTTGACTTTTCTGCAAGGAGCTTCAGCTTTGCGGCATTAAATTCATTTCTGCCGATGTTGACGCAGTTCCCTGTCAGCTGGCGCATGCGTTCCGGCGTCAGGCCATAGATCGTTGCGAGCTTTCCGATCAGGCGGAGGTTTTCTTCCGTTCTCAATTCAACCGGAAAAACAAGCGTGGATGTAATGGAAAAGAATCGTTCGTAATCAAAATTGATGCTGACATCATCTGCGAACTGATATCTGGGCTGGATGCGGCTGCCGGTGTCTTCCGTATTATATGTACCCTTTTCCGTATATCTGACGACAGGTCTGGTGATATCGCGGTAGCCTGCAGTTGAAATGTATCCTGTCATGAATTTATTCACAGTCAGTTCAGTCTGTCTGCTGCCGAGGATACGGGTCAGTTCTGACTTCATTTCACGGCTGTCCAGGAATACGGCAGGACTCATCGGCTGGTTCAGCATGTACAGGTACTGATTCCTGTCTTCAGCTGTCTGTACATATGTCCTTAACAGCAGATGTTCCTCCAGCTTGATCCTTGCACGTTCGATCTCATCAATACTCTGGTTCATCAGGACACTGAGTCTGTGATGTGTTTCCTGCGAACGCTGCTTTCTGCCTTCTGTATACAGCGTCAGATAAAGTGATATTGCCAGAGATCCGGTCAGAGGCTGATACAGGCTCATCAAAGACGTGAGAAAATCCGCGCTGACCGAATCAGCACAGATGACCCTGTAAATGTCTTTGCCCTTTAATTCCATAATTACCTGCCTTTTTTCAGTTCTCTGACCCAGAGTGCTACACAATGGTCCAGTTCTTGGATCGTACCATCATTATATATTACATCGTCTGCCCTTCTGCATTTTTCTTCTTTATCCAGCTGTGCGGCGATCCTTGCTCTGGCGTCTTCTTCACTCATTCCGCGGTCTTCGATCAGTCTTTGCACTGCAGTTTCATCGTCACATGTAATGACGCAGCAGATATCGAAATACTTCTCCCATCCCGCTTCATACAGCAGCGGGATCTCCGCAAACACCAGCGGTTCTGTACTGTGATTTTCAAAGAAGCGATTCAGCCCTTCAAGTACAAACGGATGAATGATGCTGTTGAGCAGAAGCCGTTTCTCTTCATCATGAAAGATGATATCTGCCAGCGCCTTTCTGCTGATCTCTCCGTATTCATCCAGTATGCCTTCACCAAACTCTGTGATCATGCGTTCAGCTGCAGGATGTGTTCTGTGATAGCAGATCCTTGTATATCCGTCCGCATCAAATACAGGCAGACGTCTTCTTCTCAGCAGAATGGACACAGTGGTCTTTCCGCTTCCGATGGTTCCCGTGATAGCTATTTTTTTCATAACCGACTCCTATTTCTGACAAACAGGGCAATAGTAACTGCTCCGTCCGCCGATCCGTTTGACTTTGATATCACTACCGCATACTTTGCATGTTTTCATGGTGTGTACCATGCAGTCCAGCTGGAACAATCCTGTTACGCCGAGTGATGAAGTATACGAGCGTATCGTCGTGCCTCCGGCGGCGATTGCTTCCTGAAGGATCCTGCGTGTTTCTTTGACGAGGTGCTCTTCATCATTCCTGGTGATCCTGCGGCAGCTTCTGCCGGGTCTGATCCCGCAGGCGAACAGTATCTCGTCCGCATAAATGTTTCCGATACCTGCTGTAAAGTTCTGATCAAGCAGAAGACTTTTCATCGGTGTATTTCTTTTTTTCCTGTAATCATGAATATACGCAGGATTAAAGGCTTCATCAAATGGTTCGGGACCCAGATCATGAAATGACGAGAGATCTGTATCAAGCGGCAGGATCTGCATTCTGCCGAACTTTCGGGTATCGTGATATCTGAGCTGATTTCCGTCACTGAGATCAAAGCAGATATGCACATGTTTCTGGAGAGGTTCTTCCGGCTTCTGTATATAATACTTTCCTTCCATGCGCAGATGACTTTCCAGTATGCAGTCATCCATGACGAAGAGCAGATACTTTCCCCTCCTCATGAAGCCGTTGAAATGCTGATGCATGAGCTGTGAACAAAATTCTTCCTGATCACCTATGATCACTTTTGGCCATCTGACAGTGATACCGGTGATCTCAAGTGATGCGATCCTGCTTTCCAGTGTCCGCAGCACTGTTTCTACTTCCGGCAGTTCAGGCATTATTTTGCCTCATACCAGTTTTTGCCAACTGAGCATTCAACAGTCAGGGGAACTTTCAGCTTCATTGCCTGTGTCATTCCCTCTTCGATCAGTTTGGTCATCTGTTCGATCTCATCTTCAGGTACGTTGAAGATCAGTTCGTCGTGTACCTGAAGGATCATTCTGGAACGGACCCCTGCTTCCTGCATACGTCGGTAAATATTGATCATTGCAAGTTTGATCAGATCTGCAGCAGAGCCCTGGATCGGAGCGTTCATTGCTGCTCTGCGTCCGAATTCACGGACCTGCCTGTTTTTATCCTTGATCTCAGGGATTTCACGGCGTCTGCCCATGAGTGTTTCAACATATCCGTTCTTTTCACAGAATTCAACGATCGAATTCATGTAGGTTCTGATTTTCGGATAGCTCTTATAATACTGTTCAATAAATTCAGCAGCTTCCCTGCGGGAGATGTTCAGCTGCTGTGACAAGCCGAAGTCACTGATTCCGTAGACGATGCCGAAGTTGACTGTTTTTGCTCTTCTGCGCATTTCCGGAGTGACGTCATCCAGACTGACACCAAATACGTCCATTGCTGTCTTGGTATGGATGTCGATTCCTTCATTGAACGCCTCGATCAGGCTTGTTTCATCTGCCATGTCAGCAAGCATGCGCAGCTCGATCTGATGGTAGTCGCTTGAGATCAGCACGCAGCCCTCATCAGGCATGAATGCCCTGCGGATCACCTTGCCTTCTTCATCCCTGACACTGATATTCTGCAGATTCGGTTCACTGGAAGACAGTCTTCCTGTCTGGGTAACGCACTGATTGTACAGTGTGTGGATCCTGCCATCTTTCTGAATGTATTTCTGCAGGCCTTCTGCATAAGTGCTGTAGATCTTCTGAAGCTTTCTGTAGTCAAGGATCAGCGTGATGATCGGATGCATGCCTGCAAACTGTTCAAGTACATCCGCTGATGTGCTTCTCTTTTTGCCGGAAGGAAGACCCAGCTCATCGTAAAGCACTTCGGCCAGCTGTTTCGGACTGTTCAGATTGAACAGATGCCCTGCAAGATCGTATATTTCATTGCTGATGGAAGAGATCCTGGTTTTCAGGTCTTCGGCGATCTCATTCAGTACCGGCAGCTCACATCTGACACCGATATCCTCCATATCCTTCAATACATACAGGAGCGGCATCTCTAGTTCTTTGTAAAGTGACATCATTTTGTAGGCTTCCAGCTGTTCCTGAGACTGCTGGAATATCCTTTCAATATTGGACGCCATCTGTGTACAGTAAACAGCCCTGTCTTCTTCAGAAGCCAGTTTCGGTCTGGCAGCTGTGCCGTAAATATTCTCATATGACTCGCTTGTTGTACATCCGAATGCAGTCATGATCTTATCAGTGGACGTCAGTGTGGAATCTGAAAGGAATCCGCTGATCATTGCATCATCCGAAAAGCACACCTCTATGCCTGCGCGATTCAGAATGTGGAGCGCACGTTTTACATCATATCCGATCAGTACATGCTTCCCTTTGAGCCAGGACAGCAGTTCATGGTCGCTGCGAATATCATCAATATTCATGTATACAGCGTTTCCATTCAGACAGAAGCCCATGCCTGCAGCTTCTGCAGTCAGGAATGACTCATCACGGCTGTCCAGCCAGACACAAAGAGAATCCTTCATCATATCTGCCGGCAGCTGATGAACAACCTGGCCGATCACCTTTTCAGGTTCCGGTTCTTCAGCCGCCGGTGTTTCATTCAGCTGCGTCTCGTATTTTCTGATCAGTGAGCGCATATTCAGGCTTTCAAAAAATCTGACCAAAGATTGATAGTCGGGTTCAAATCTGCAGTCTTCGATTTCAAAATCAAGGTCAACGTCTGTTTTGATCGTTGCCAGGATCTTGCTGAGCTGTGCACTTTCTTTTCCTTCACGGACTTTCTTTCCGAGTGCGCCTTTGATCTCATCACCATGTGCAATGACTTCTTCCACGCTTCCGTATTCACTCAGAAGCTTGAGTGCTGTTTTTTCACCTACTCCGGGAATACCGGGGATATTATCAGAATGATCGCCCATCAGACCTTTCATATCGATGATCTGCTTCGGCACGATGCCCATCTGTTCCTTCAAGGCAGCCTCATCCATGATCTCCATCTCGGTAAGGCCCTTTTTCATCAGCATGACTACGGTATCTGATGTGATCAGCTGCAGCAGGTCATGGTCGCTTGTCAGGATGACCGTATCATATCCTTCTGAATGACGTGACATTGTACCGATCAGATCATCTGCCTCAATGTCAGGACGTTCTACCCAGCGGATATGATATCCATCCAGATAATCACGCACCATCTGGAACTGCGGCACCAGATCATCCGGGGCAGGTTTTCTTCCGCCTTTGTAGTCTGCATAAAGATCATGACGGAACGTATGCTTTCCGGCATCAAATGCGACAAGCACTGCATCAGGATTCGTCAGGTCCAGTGCCTTCTGCATCATATTTGCAAAGCCGAAAACAGCATTGGTCGGCATGCCCTGCGGACTGGTCATTTTCTGTCCGTATGCAGTTGCGTAGTATGCTCTGAACAGCATTGAGTTTCCATCTACCAGCAATAATTTTTTCATAAATACCCCGTTTCCTGTAAGACTGAAAGAAGGCATATGCCTTCTTCGATGTCAGTCGGTTGTTTCGTCGATCGTTTCGCTATTTACTTCTTCTGATTCAGCTGTGGTGCTCTCTTCCGAAGCAGTTCTGTCTTCAGTCATTGTTTCCAGCGCATTGAGATTTTCATACATAATGGAAAGATAATCTTTTCCTGATTCCGAACCGGTCAGAGAAGACAGATTGCTGAGCTCTACCCTGCGCAGTCCCAGATCATCTTCGATCCTGTTGAACAGCGTGACCATATCATCAGTCATATTCGGCTCATATACGATATATTTGACTCCGTCTGTCCGAATACGCTCCTCAATGAGTTCCAGCTGCTTTGCATTAGGCAGTACTCCGTATTTTGATAGAATGACCGGATATACCTGGAATCCGTATGTTTTCTGCCAGTTGCCAAAACTTGCGGTCATGGATACAAAGCGGATGACTTTGTTGTTTTTCTCGTTAGCTGTTGCCAGCGCCTGATACTGTGCATCCAGATTGATCAGATCCGTTTCAAGACGGGTAAAATTCACTTCATAGATGGATTTTTCATCCGGATATGTTGCAATCAGCCAGTCTCTGATATCCTTTGCCATACTCAGCATG
The DNA here is from genome assembly GCA_946622165.1 of uncultured Erysipelotrichaceae bacterium. GTDB lineage: Bacteria > Bacillota_I > Bacilli_A > Erysipelotrichales > Erysipelotrichaceae > Bulleidia. The sequence continues at coordinate 5,809 of CAMOPG010000012.1, read as the reverse complement.
GCAATCGGGTCTGTCCAGAGATAAAGGTCCTGTATATCCGTATCGATCATCTGAAATTCTTCTCCGCGATAGTACGGAGATTCCACATATGTGATCTCTCCATCCGCTATGACCTGGGTATAACGCTGGAAATCATATACAGCATTCAGCGTTGACAGATCGAGCTGTTCATTGGCAAGCTGATTGATTTCAGAACTGTAAACAGTCAGATATGGTTCCAGCTGACCGATGTGCATAAAGACCTGTGAATCATTGAGCAGTTCTTCATAGTCTTCACGCAGCTGTGCTCTCTGAACGATCTCATCGGTTTGGACAGATTTTGCAGTAATCGTATCACCTGCCAGTCTCTGCAGAAGAAAACCGACAGGATAAACGGTATAGGCAACCTGTGAGCGGATCATCGTGCATCCGCTCAGTGTAAAACTGATTAATATTGAACAAACAATCAATCTGAGTAGTCTTTTCATATTGCGTACCTGGTGTACAGTATATCATACTTGCCCGTGATCTTCCTGTATGCATCACGGTTCCGGATCATAATGCCGGCAGATATGATATTCATATTTTAACACTGATCAGACACTGCAGAATTGACGAGATGATAAAATACTGGAAATTCCGTTTTGCGAGACGATCAGATGATCCATGACATCAATACCCATCGTATTTCCTGCTTCGATCATTCTGGATGTAAAATTCAGATCCTGTGAGCTCGGTGTTAAGTTTCCACTGGGATGATTATGAACCAGGATCAGATATCGTGCATGTCTGGATAAAGCACTGCGAAAGATCTCTCTGGGAGACACAGCGGCGGAATCGATCGTTCCGCGGAATACCGTCTCCATTCCAAGGATCTGCTTTGCCTTGTTCAAATATATAACAAGCAGCTCCTCCTGCATTGTCGCACCAAGTCTGATCCTGAGCCATTCTTCAAATTTATCCGGATGTTCCATGATACTGTCTGCGGACAGTTCTTCAGCACTGATCCGCTGGACCAGTTCAAAACATGCCTGCAGCTGTATTGCTTTGACCTTTGATATCCCGCTTACTGTACACAGATCACCAAGGGATAACCTTGGCAGTCCGGAAAGTCCTCCGGATCTATCCAATAATTCCGAAGCACAATCCAGTACATTCTTTTCTTTTGTCCCGGTCCTCAGCATGATTGCCAGTAATTCCATATTTGAAAGTGCTGTTATGCCGTACATCAAAGCCTTTTCACGCGGCTGTTCTGTTTTCGGCATTTCATTCATTTTACGCATAATCCCTCCTGATGAACTATACGCAGTTTCAGAAACAGTTCCTTCCTTTTTAATTAAAGAATAAACGATGACATACTATTCACGTTCCGAATCAGATGAAGTCAGGTGATTTATCCGCGATCGTGCGCGTTGTGCCTTATTGTGCAAACCGACCGTTTTTTTCCTGTTTTTGAGGTATATCATGACTTTGCATTGAGGAAGTGATGGCCATCCTGACTGATATGCCAGCAAGAAAGGCGGAAAAAAATATGAGCAACACTATTACTACTAAAGAAACATCAGCATTCAACAAGCTGCTTCGTGCCGCAAGAGCACTTCTTCTCACCAAAAGGCCCTATGAAATCGGAGTCACAAAAATTGTAACCAAGGCGGATGTAGCTAAGGGCTCTTTCTACTATTACTTCAATAACTGCAATGATATTATCCGTACATTGAGAACGATCGAAGAAGACAAGTGCTGGGATGCTCTTCTTCGGTACTTCTGCAGAACTTCAGCCGGTACTTTCAGCCAGAAGATCGAACGCATGGCTGTTTACCTGGTCCAGTACATTCGCTCTTCCTATGACTTCCAGAGGATCGTTGGAGAAGACATATCATGGTATAACTGTTTCGATAAAATGATCGAAGCTGATTCAGAAGAACAGGAACAGTTCAATAAAGAACTGTATGAGTATGCGGCAGCGATCGGCATGAGCGAAGAGCAGGCAAGAATGAATGTTCATTTCCTGTTCACGACTGCCGTACGTTATTCAAACAGTGCACTCAGCAGAGAGAGCTCGCTGACGATTGATGAGACACGCAATTACATCATAAAAACAGCCAGCCGTCTCTTTCCTGAAGCATAATGGAAAAGCCAGCCAGCTGTATTTCTCATTGTTTCACGCCGGTATCCTGAGCGATACCGGTTTTTATACGGTTCAGAACTGAGCCAGACCTTTGCAGTATGTCTGGATCACATGAAACTGATCGTCAAGAACTGCGATATCAGCGTCATATCCTGCTTTGATCAAACCGATATGATCATTTAGTCCAAGCAGTGATGCCGGATTAATCGTGCAGGAGTTTATTGCGGCATCGAACGGCACTAACGCACGTTCTACCAGATTTCTCAGACCTTCATTGGTCTTCATTGTGCTGCCGGCAAGATTTTTCTCCACGACCAGATGCGCGCTTCCGTCGGGATAGATCTCAACCTCATGATTGGCAAACATGAATCTGTCTCCCGGTTTGAATCCTTTGCACATCAGTGAATCAGAAATCATGATTGCTTTATCTTTCGGTTTGCAGCGGAAGAAAAGGTTCAGTGCTTCCGGTGTGCTGTGATTGCAATCGCATATGATCTCAGCATACATATCATCCAGTCTCAGCGCAGCTCCGACCATATTATTGTTCCGATGCGTGAAGCCGGACATACCGTTATATGTATGTGTGAAGCTCTTTGCGCCGTTTGCGGCTGCGAAACATGCTGTATCAAAGGATGCTCCGCTGTGTCCGAGTGACACGATCACTCCATGCGACCCGCAATACCTGGTGAGTTCAAAATCAGTATCATGTTCAGGTGCCAATGTTATGATCCGTATCAATCCTTCAGCAGCCTCCTGATATTCTTTAAACTCTTCAACAGATGCCTTTGCAATCGATTCAGGAGGCTGTGCGCCGCGATAGGTCATATCCAGGTAAGGTCCTTCAAAATGAACACCAAGAATGTCAGCTCCTTTGGTATTCTGTTTTTTGACGGCGGCGACATTTTTCAGCCCGATCATCAGCTGCGATTTACTGTCAGTGACTGTCGTAGGAAGAAATGACGTAACACCGTCACGCGTAATATGATCCTTCCAGTATTTCAAACCATCAGGATCTCCGGTATTTGTATCAAACCCGTACGCACCGTGTGTATGAATGTCAATGAATCCCGGCAGGATCATGGAGCTGCCGTAATCAATATCTGCATCTGTCTCATAAGGCAGTACAGCAGAAATTTTATTTTCTGAGATCTGGACGGCGGCTCTCATAAAACGGCCAGAACACCACAAGCGTTCACTCTTGATTATCATAAAAATATCTCCTATAGCATTATTTTACTACCTGGAAATAAATTTTATACGGAAAACCTCTGTCACAGGCTGTGATTAAACACATTTCCGCTGAAGATTGATTTCCTGCTTCAACGACAGATAACTGCATTGCGTGCAATGCCCGACATAGCTGTCTCCGCAGGCTTGAGATTTACCGACTGACCGATTTCGATGTACCCTCACCGTATGGTCAGTCTTTTGTATGTTTATGGTATGAAAATGAAATATGTCTTACAGAAATCTGTGCAGAAAAATATATCCTGCTGCAGACGGACAGCAGTCTTGCAGGCTGAGATGTATGCTGGATAATGGCAGTTCATCTTACAGTTTTTGTTCTCTTCTGAGTCAGAAACAAACCATATATACAGCGTACAGCAGACTGCATCGATCATCGATATTTACAGGCTTGGACAGACTTTATTTCAAATATGACAGTCAGTCTGTCACATTATTATGTGTATTGCTGAGCATTCAGTTAAGTTCGGATCACAATGGATCAGTTATTGATGATGCAGTTCTGTTAAGTCATCGGTTACCCTCCTTTCTGTGCCCGTAAATATCATTCTGCTGATGTGCAGACACTTATATATACGGCCATGAAAAAAGAAATCCTCTGTATTTTTTTTGAAATCACTCAATGATCGTTAACCATATATCTGAAAACCTGCACATGCATCAAAAAACCTGACCGCTCCGGTCATATAAACATCCGGTATAACGGTCAGGTATTTATGATATTAATTTGAGCGTTCAGCCTTCAGATGATCCATCTGAAGTATCTGTGGATGATGTTTCTTCTGTAGCTGCCGGTGTTGATTCAGGATTTGTTGCAGGTGTCGGCTGTACCTGTTCCTGACTGCCATCCCACATGACACCGATAGAGATCGTATAAGCTACTTTGTCATACAGGTTCTTAGCGCCGGTTTCATTCCAGATCAGGTTTCCTGCAGGTACTGTATCGGAGTATTCTTCATTTCTTGTACCAGGTCCGAGATTCAGCTGAGCCAGTTTTGCAAGGAATGCTTCTTCAGTCTGACCTGCCATATCAGGAACTGTAACGCCGCCGGAAACTGTCAGTGAGATCGTGCTGCCAGGTGCACAGAATACTTTGCCCTTCTGTTCAACACCGTTTGTATACTGGTGGAGAACCGTTCCGATCGGCTGTGTGCTCTTTTCACCATTCAGTACATATTTGATTCCAGCAGATGCGCTGTATTTTGAATTGATGTCTGCAATATATGCCAGAGCTTCGTCCTGTGTTTTGCCTGTGAAGTCATTGATCGGTACATAACCTGCAGATACTCCGAACGTGATCGTAGCTGTTTCAGGAACAATACCTGCTGAAGGATTCATGCTGACGATCTTGCCTGCATCTGCAGCAGCATATACATCAACAAATACCGGATTCAGTTTATTCGTAGTGCACCATGATTCAGCATCTTTCTTTGTTTTGCCAACCATATTTACAAGATTGACAGGATAACCTGATACATAGGTTGCTGTAACTGCATCACCGGGATTTACCTTTGTTCCGGCTGCAGGATTCTGACGGATGAATGTATTAGCTTCCTGTGTCTTGCTTGTTTCCCAAAGGAAGCTCATCTTAACATTCGTCGTGCTTCCCCACTGGTAAGCCTGAGCATATGTATACTGTGAGAAGTCCGGAATCGTGATCTTGCCGTCAGCAGATGAAGAAGAATCCGGGTTCGGAGTTACGTTTGCTGTTCCGTTATTTCCGCCTGTAGACAGCGTCACAATAATTGTGTCCTTGCGTCTGACTGTTTTTCCTTCAAGGGGATTAATGGAAACAAATGTGCCTTCCGGAACACTGGTATCGGTTTTGTCCTGATAGCTTACGCTGGTGAACTTGTGTTCTTTAAACCATGCTTCAACCTGTTCTTTTGTCTGTCCGCTGAAGTCAGGAAGAATAAACATTGTTTCGGGATCAGCACCATCTGACAAGGTAATGTTCAGTACGTCACCATCCTGTAATTTTGTATCAGGATTAATGCTCTGGGAAAGAACTGCATCCTTATCCTTTTCTTCATCATATTTATAGTCAAATGTCAGCTGATCATCCGGCACTTTATTTTCATCTGCCCAGTTCAGGACATCCGTACGAGTCTGATCAGTAAAATCAGGTACAGTCACTGTTTTATCCTTTGACAGTAAAAGATATCCGCCGGTAACTCCTAATGCCACAAGAAGAACACCTGCGACGCCGGCTAATATTTTGGTTTTCATAGTTGCATTTCCAACGCTCATATTTGTTACCTCTCTCTTTACTGTCAGAATTATACCATATTGGTTTACATTTGTAGCACTTGAATGCTTAAAATTAATATTTCGTGCTGATGTTTGGCAAATGATTTTCATTTTATCAATACCGCAGCACGGATGCCCACGATTGTGCACATTGTGGCTCATTGTGCAAACCGACCGTTTTTTGGCCCTTGCCATGGTATATCATGA
>CAMOPG010000011.1:0-33047 GCA_946622165.1 uncultured Erysipelotrichaceae bacterium | reverse complement strand
TTTGTTGTATTGCCGGCACCGACTTCACCGCATCTGACAACGGAAGCACCCATGACTTCCAGCATCGGCTTTGCCTCATCAAACAGATCCTGGGGACCGCCGACCATGAAGCTCAGTGTTCCGTCGATTGCCTTGGGTTCGCCGCCGGATACCGGAGCGTCCAGCATCGGAATGTTTCTCTTTGCCAGTTCAGCGCTGATCTCTTTGGAAGCGATCGGGTTGATGGAAGAGCAGTCGATGAAGCAGGAGCCTTCCTTCATATCATCAGCGATGCCTTCGGGTCCGAAGAGAACATCTTTTACCTGAGGGCTGTTCGGAACCATTGTAATAATGACATCACATGTCTGAGCCAGTTCTTTGTTGGAAGAAGCGGAGTGTCCGCCAGCTTCAACAACTGCAGCCATGTTTTCTTCTTTTCTGTCATAAACATGTACTTCGTATCCTGCTTTAACAAGATTGATTGCCATGGGTCTGCCCATGATGCCGAGACCGATAAAACCGATCTTCTTTGTCTTGAAATCTGTCATATTTTCCTCCTTACAGATCAATTCGCGTTGCCGCATCTTTTTACATTTACACTCTATCAATTCGTGAAAACCACTTCAATTTTAAGCAATCTAAATAATATATTCTTTTTTCACAGGAACATCCCTTGTGTTTCAATTTGCACTTTTCGGTTTCAAATGAAACAAATTATTTCAAAGTCGGAATGGTACGTACCAGATCCGGATAGATTTCCGGGTAGTAGGACATGACCTCTTCCGCTCTGTTGACAAGCATGTCATGCCAGCTGTAATCATTCACAAACCATGTATAGTCATTCAGATCCTCAGGAAGATTCTCATCCAGATTTGCCTGGTTGAGATGACTCGGAAGATTGATGTCCACATCCATCTCCGCCAGTTCCAGACAGTCACGTATGAAGCGGAATGCACCTTCCGGCGTCATCAGTTCATGTTCCATACGCTGTGTGCCTGGTTTCATCATCGCTGTTCCAAGTCCGCCATGCATTGCGCAGTGATATGTCTTTCCTGTCTCTTCATCCGTGTCATCAAAGAAGAATGACGTTGCACCCCATGTATGTCCCGGCGTCAGTCTGGTACGGATCACGAATCTGCCCAGCATGATCGGTTCCTGCGGATCATAGAAATTCGTCACTTCATATGGAAGTACTTCCATCGGCACAGTTTCATCCTTTGTTCTCTGGTGATTGATCTCATCTGCTTCAGATAGCCAGATCTCACAGTTTTCCTTGCCTCCGGCCATTTCCTGGATCAGTCTGGCACCCTGTGAATGATCCCCATGATAATGAGACAGCAGGATCTTTTTAATGTCCGCAGGATCATATCCGATCCGCCAGATATGATCGATCAGCAGATACAGTGTATCCTCATATCCTGTATCGATCAGGATCAGTCCCTCTCCGCTGTCCAGCAGATATGCGGAAACGTCATCCTGTCCTCCGACATTCCATACATGCGGTGCCATCCTGTAGGCCGGTTCGGTATAATTCCATCTTGTTTTCAGGTTTCCTCCGCATCTGGGCTTTGGATTTTTGTAGGCAAAACGTTTACTGTCAGTCATATGATCTTCCTCCACAAAAGTATCGGATATGAAAAACAGGTTCGTATCTGTCATTCAGATCCGACCCGGTTTTTCGCAACAAAGGGGATATTTTGCCGGAAAGCTGCTCGTTTCTCTCCGGCTGATAATGGATCTTTCGTTCCACACCCATACTATATATAAAGCGGAACAGCCATACTATATTCCGATCATCCAAAAATCAGCAGTTTCATCATGCAATGATGATCCGGATCAAATATCGAAACAAATCATTTCATTCTGCTGAAATGCGTTTCATACTGATGCACTCACTGTCCATCGTGCATATCGGTCAATGTCAGCAGATTTCCGGCTTCATCAAACTTCAGCGGTTCCGGTCTGTCCAATACATTCAGTCCGGGGTATTTCCCGTTGACTGCATCGTCATAATACGCTTCCGACAGCATGATCGTTCCGATATGAAGACTGTTTGATATCCTGACGATCCTCACATGTTCCGGATCGATCCTGTTGCATGTCCGTATGCAGAGCTGAATCGCCTCACGGTCATTCCCGACGACGCACGGGATCATTGCGGACCTGAGTACTGTGCTTGTAATACAGTTCGGATACATTTTTTCCGTGTCGATCTCATCAAAGATCTTTCGTGTAATACAGCTTGCCAGCCCGACTCCAAGCGCATTGCCATGTGATTCTTCACTCAGGTTCAGGAAACAGGTTCTCTGTACATCCAGGCCTCCGGAAGCATACGGTGTAGAGAATGTTCCGGTAATATTCGGATCGACGCCTGTACCGCTGTAGTTCTTGCCGATCTCATCTACGATCAGCACATCTGCGCTGTTCACAAGAATGGAAGGCATATTGGCGAAAGCAATTCTCAGCAGTTCCGGTTCCCTGCTCAGCACATGCTCAGGCAGGACTGCTTCAAACATCATCGTTTCATCATAGGCATTTTCAATACAGGGAAGCCCGAACAGGATCTTTCCGCTGTTCAGTACAACTTCTGCCATTGCCGGAATATTCTCAGCCATATGATCCATGCCGTCTGAATGTACAAAGGAAGCACCCTTCTGCTTGCCCAGACCCACTGTCATCATTTTGCATATGCCGCTCTCTACAGGACCGCGGAACGCATTGTGCGGCTTGATTCGGCAGGACACAATGACGCCATCGCTTTCGTAAGCATTCCTGTCCATATAAACAGGTTTTCCATCTGGTGTTTCACCCAGCAGTACTGTATCCATCGAAGACAGGATCCTGCAGCCCATTGTATGTTCGGTAATGCCGTATCCCGCAAGGATCTCCAGCTGCCCTTCTGCACTGGCTCCGCCATGGCTTCCCATAGCTGGTACGATAAAAGGAACCGCACCCTGTTCACGTACATAGTCAGCGATCGTTTTCGTGATCAGCGCGACATTGCGGATACCGCGGCTTCCTGCTGTAATTGCAATCCTGCTGCCCGGTTTGATCTTTTCTGAGATCTCCGGTCTGTTCAATTCCTTTCTGATCATTTCCGGTATATCCGGAACGTCAATATGGTCTTTCGGAAACTGCTGTGCTGCATGGAACATTGCAGGAATGGATGTTGATGCAAGCAGTTTGGAAACGATACCGTCATTCTGTGTTTTCATGTCATATTCTCCCTGTATGGATGTGCTGCGGAAACGGGTCCTTGCTTTATACATGAACTATAGATCGTCCAACGTACATAAAACATTGAGTGTTCATATAATTTCCGCATGTTTCATCATGCGGATATCAATTCATGCAGAAGGCGAAACAAATCATTTCATTCTGTTTCAGGGAATGAAAATCCTCCCGGATTATCCGGAAGGATCTTTCTCAGTATTAACGATTGCGCAGCCCCAGTTCAATTTCCGCTGCTCTTTCCATACCTTTCATGTGTCCGGTAGGATAAGCAAATGCACCGAGCATACCGCCGAATGATTCATATCCCTTAAATGCATGGTCAACAGAGATCGGTCCTTTATAACCGCTTCTGACAAGCGTCTTCATGATCTCATACATGTTGGCATAACCGTCTTCGTCCAGTGTTTCCTCAAAATAAGGAACCGTTCCGCTGACATTGCGGAAATGCACACTGACGACCTTATCAGCAGCTACGAACTCTTCGATGTCCTTGATTACATCGCCGAACTGTTCGCCGCCTTCCAGCCAGCATCCGATGCACAATTTTACGCCGACACAGTTCCACTTATCCAGTTTGAATGCTCTGCGGTAATCATCGGAGCGGTAGATCAGGCTGCCGACACCGCACACATATTCCACAGGCGGATCATTCGGATGCAGTGCCATGCGGACACCGCATGCCTGCATTGTCGGGCCGACACCTTCCAGGAAGTATTCAAAATTCTTCCAGATCTCGTCAACCGTATATACACGGTCATTTTTGATCTCATCAATACTTCCGTCAGCTGCGTCAAAATATGCGGATACGCCGCCTCTTGTCTGCGGTCTGACTGCCCTGCCGGAACGATGGATCCCGTTCGGCTGCCAGGCAACCGATACGGTATGATAGCCTGCTTCAGCAGCTACTTTGACGAATTCATTGAATTTGCGGATCTCTTCATCTTTTCCTTCAAGACCAAGATCAATGATCTTATTCTTCTGAAGCGCATTGCAGGAAAGCAGGACCGGTGTGAGTCCGTACTGTGCGAAACGCTCACGCACTTCATTCAGATGTCCGACATCAATTTCATCTTCTTTGATATTCAGTTCCACATGTTCAACACCCATTTCACGGATGAACGCAAGATCTTCATCCTTCATGCGTGACATAACAGGAACGGTCGTCTGCATTGACATATGTGTTTTTCCTTTCCGTATCAGAGATACTCAGATAAGCTGATTGTAGTTGTCCAGCGCCAGCTTCATGACCTGATAGCCGTCCAGGCCTTCCATCTTGGCTGCTTCCATGATGAAGTATCGTGTGCCTGTTTCTTCCGCTGTTGTCTTGACTGCCTGCGCATTGATATTGCCGAGTCCGAGCGGTACACGCTGGATCATATCCAGTGTGAATCTCGGATCTTCCTTTACAGCGATCGCAATATCGGAATAGTGGATCAGGTCAACTCTTCCGGCAGCTGTCTTCAGAAAATCGATCGGTGAAAGACCGGACATCTGAACGCCGAAGATATCCATTTCATAATGAAGCTCAGGGCATTCTTCAACAGACCACTGCCATACAGTCTTGCCGTCGATCTTATGGAATTCACTCTCATGGTTATGCGCACACAGTGTGATTCCTTCTTCTGCAAGGCGTTTTGCGAATTCTGATGTGAGTCGGAAGTATTCACGCATCTCTTCAACATCATCATGGAACATTTCGACCGGCTGACCGGCAAAACGAAGCGTCGTGCAGTTCAGACGTTTCGCAGTTTCAACAGTTCCTTCAAAGTCATTCAGCAGGCTGAGCTGACGGTGACCGGGGAAGAAGGATTTGCGCTGTACCTTTCCTGTATATTCGCAGCTCAGTGCGCACACTTCAAGGCCAAAGTCTTTGCATGCACGTTCGATCTGATCGATCGTCTCATCATCGAGATTCAGATGACCGGAGATCTCAATTGCTTCATATCCGATCTCCTTTACCTTTCTGAGTGCCTCATATGCGCCGATCTTTTCGATGTCTTCTTCAATGACCATTGTCTGTAATGCTGGTTTCATACGTTTCAATCTCCTTCTATTTTATGCATTTCAACAGTTCCTTGCCAAAGTTTTTATTCAGAGATGCTGTTTCAGCCAGCCAATGATGATATCCCCTGTTTCTTTCTGGAAGAATTCAGGCGTCCCGTGACCCGCGTGCTCGATCAGCACCAGATCTGCCGGAATCCCTTGCTCCGTCAGTGCTTCATAGTATTTCTCGCTCATCTGATAAGGGACCAGATTATCTTCAAGCCCGTGCAGGATCAGATGATCTGCGCATTTCTCAGTAATGTTTCTGTACGGCGAGAATTCAGCAGCACGTTCCAGCACATCTGATCTTTCGCCTCCGAGTACAGCTCCTTCATGAGTTTCCTCAAACCTCGACCATCTCTGCAGTGTACCGAGACGTTCCTGTTCCAGATGTTCTTCAGCCATAGAGACAAGATCGACCGGACCGAACATATCAATGACAGCTTTGACGCCGGAAGAATAGTCACTGTATTCACCTGAGACATATCTGCCCATATTTGTTCCGACCAGGGAGGCAAGCTGTCCGCCGGCCGATCTGCCCATAACAGCAATTCTTTCAGGATCGATCCCGAACTTTACCGCATTTGCCTTCAGAAACCTGACAGCTGTCAGTGCATCGATCAGCTGATCAGGGAAATGTCCCTGTGCGGAACTGCGGTAATAAGCACATGCCAGAACATACCCGCTGCGGGCAATGTACATCAGGTCTGCCAGCTGCATGTTCTTGTCTGCACCTCTCCATCCGCCGCCGTTGAACCAGATGACACAGGGCAGTTTTGACCCTTCTGTTCCCTCCGGTACCTTTCTTCCGCGCAGCGCCATCAGTTCACTGTTTCCGAACGAAGCAGTTACCGACATCTTCAGATCCAGCGGATTCCCTTCCGTATCTGTCACATGTGAGTAGACAATGTTGTCAATGACCGTAATGACTTTTTCGTTTCTTCCGGGATCGATCGTATATTTCATAGTGTTTTCTCTTTCTTAATGTGTTCTGTCGACTGTGACTCTCTGCATCCTTAAGCCCGGATCGTCAAACACAGCCATGTTCTTATCTGCATAATATGTAAAGCTGAACGGCATACCAGAGGTTTCTTCAGCCCGGATATATTTACGGTCTGTTTCCGTTTCAATGCCATATCTTTCCTTCAGATATCTGCATGAGATCTTTAACCCGTCTTCTTCCGCAATCACCGGTGCATAGTCCAGTTTTACATCAACGGAATCCTCAACGATCGTTCTTTCACCCGGTACCGCGACAGTCTTCTTCGGGAAGGCATGTCTTACAAGTACTTCATCCAGGAAGTCTGCGATCGCATGAGCGGATACGGGTTTACTGCCGTAACTGCCGTTGGTATTGGAGATCATGAAGCATTCCACACCGTATTTCGCACATTTCTCAAATGTACGGAAATTCTGGTTGTAAGGGATATCGACTCTCGTCATGCCCAGACCGCCGTACAGCATTGCCGGAGCCGCGTCAGGTCCGATGTGATTGACAGGGCTGGCAAATCTTGCCTTTTCAAGCATTTCATCCAGGTAAGGATCTGTTCCTTCCCTGCCTGATTCCAGATACTCGCGCAGCACTTTTATGCCTTTTCCTTTGCCGGTGAAGCCGATGACATGACCAAGCGGTGCGTTCGGACCGTCTGAGTTCCGTTCCTTCTGCAGGCGTACTTCTTCCGGTGCATCTTTGTATTCATCTGCCAGGTCTTTTCCCATGTACAAGCAGTCAGACCATCCATAGCCCACTACCATAGCCTGCACTCTGCTGGAATATTCGAGATTTCCGCCGACATCACCTTCCAGTTCTCTTTCGCCTCCGGTAATACCAAGAAGCAGAGCAGAGTTGCCGCCAAGAGACTGTCCGTATGATGCAATGCGGTCAGGGATGACACCGAACCGTTCGGCATTGGCACGGATATAACGTACATTCCCCTTCAGATCATACAGATAATCGGGGAAATAGTTTCCGGGATAGGAACGGAGATCAACACCGATCAGCGTATATCCCCGGCTGATCAGATCAGCCTGCTGGGGACGCAGCTTGCCGGGTGTTCCGCTGTAGCCGTGGATAAATACAATTGCCGGTTCTGCTTCGCTGTTTTTCCCGTTTTTGAACACATCGACATACAATGTTTTCACATCCGGTACATAAAGAGCACCGGGAATATTACCGACAGGAACTTCAGCCACGATCTGTCTGCGGAATGCCGGGAATGGAGCAATAGCCTTCTGTTTTCCTTCATAATGCTGGAGAATTCCGTCACAGACCGGTGTCCCTTCATGAATGAAGCGGAAACCTGCACTGAATACGGCTGCGCCGTCTTCGATCTTCCATGTCAGCTGATCTGACGGGAATTTCCTCCAGATACCGTCGAAGTACAGATATGTGTTGTTTTTGAAGAAGTACAGTGTGCCCGGACCGGAGACTCCGTTCCATTCAACACTGCCGTTGTATGTATTTTCGGTATGTTCAACAAACGGCATTGATACAAAGGATGCATGATCGCCGCCCTGATACAGTCTGATCACAGGAAGATCATTCTCATCATACATATAGTGCTGATAGCAGGTGCTGTCGGCACATGTGATGGTAATACGGACTCTGCTCCTGCGTCTGAATGTCCAGGAAACCGGTTCGATGTGGAACTGCAGGTGTACAGGCTCATCCATACCTTCTTCCAGGCATCTGTCCATATCTTCTTTCATGCAGGGATGATATACAGCTCCGCTTTCATCCCATGCCTGTCTTGGCGCAGATGTCCGGTGGGATGCACGTATGACTCCCTGGGAAATATAGGTGGATTTTCCTTCCGCATCCACTTCTTCCAGGTAAGCGATGAAGTCAGCATCTTTCTGTGAGCAGGATACCCAGAGATCCACCGATGTCACACCTGTGAGTTCCGCGCCGTGGATATCAAACAGCGGCTGGGATGTAAATGTCAGGCCTTTGCGGTCGACACCGGGTGTCATATCACCGTCCCACTGCAGATGCATACGATCGATCGTCGCACCTTCACCTTCGTCAAACACTTCGATCGATGTGTCCACTTTGTATTCTGTTTCCGCTGCTTCAGGAATATTCTGTACCAGACTGCCATCATGAACAGAATCAACTGTTCCGGATGTTTCCGGAGACAGATACAGCTTTACCCTCCGCTCTGTTTCCAGCGGCCAGGTATCGGAGCATCTCCAGTTTTCCCCTTCTTTTGCGTTCAGTGTGTAGTACATATAGGGCGGTTTTTCATCAAAACCGTTTGCTGTATCTTTCAGGACATAGTCGAACCATTTCAGATGTTCTGCTTTGAAGTCAAAGCGGCCTTCCGGATATGCATCCGTTCCGGTTCTGCTTTGATGGTGATCCCAAGGTCCGGCAAGAATACTGCCGCCCCATTCCTTGACAGCATTCAGCTGTCCGAAGAAGCCCGATTCGATCTCACCGGCGAACTGATGGATTTTAATATCGCTGTTCCGGAATACTTCCAGATCTTCGTACGGCGGAAGTGTGAGATTTGTCTTTTCACCTCCGAAGTTCGGATTTTCGGAGTCTCTGCACATATTCGGCAGAACCAGATAATTCATGAAGCCGTGATTTTTGCCATACTGTCCGCTCAGATATGCTTCATAAGCCTGATCACCGTCCGGATCATCATCGACCGGAGTCACCTTTTTCAGGAGGTCTTCCTTTGACATCGGTCCCTGCGGTTTTTTATTAAACATATGACCATGGCGCTTGCTTCCGGGAAGTGCCGAAACGCCGTTGACATAGTCCTGGTAATAGAAGTCAGCATTTGCGACGACAGGTGTGATCGCCTTCAGTACTTTGGAAGGTTCGGGTCTGTTCACTGCTGCAGCGAACTGGATCAGACCGCGGTTGGAACCGCCGAACAGAGCTGCTTTCCCGCTGCACCACGGCTGTTCTCCAAGCCAGTCGAGCACTGCATTGACATCATGGCGGTCTTCAATGTCCGCAAAGCTGTCGCATGTACCATAGGAAGCCCCGCATCCGCGGCTTTCCAGGACGACACCGACATAACCATAAGGAACACAGTACTCAATGATATCGACACCGTTATGCTTGCGCTCCGTATTCATGCGCTGTCCTCTTGACAGCAGCATGATCACGGGAAGTTTTTCTTCCGGATATGATCCGTCTTCAAGGACCGGCCGCATGATATCGCATGCCAGTTTTGTTCCGTCATAGCCCGGCACATAGAGTGACTGCTTTACTGATTTCGGATATTTCTTTTCCGAAAATCCTTCGTAATATCCGGGCATTGAGTTTCTGTATGCCATAACGCCTCCTTTTCTGTTTATGCTTCTGTTTCTGCTTCAGCCTGGCCCTTTGCCATCATTTTATCGCCGCCGATGAAGATCATCACTGCTGCTACGAGGACAAAGACTGAAGAAACCATGTATGCATTGGTATATCCGAGTTTTTCAATGAATAATCCGACCATTGCACCGGCAACCAGAGAGAAGATATCTGTAACGAAGAAGCTTGTTGCATGAACGGAAGGTCTTTCTTCCGGTGCGCATGCTTTATAAAGATACAGAGTCTGGATCTTGCTGTAGCCTGTACCGATCGTGCAGAGAATTTCACCGATCAGGAACATGTTGTATGTTTCTGCCCTGCCCAGAATGATCGTACCGATACCGAGAACAAGATATGTGAATACAAGGACGTATTTAGGCTTGATGAAGTCACAGAGCGCACTTGCGGCAAAGCCCCATACAGAGGAGATCACTGCTGTAATTGCAAGGATCGTTGCGATATCAATGCCTCTTTCCTGGGCAAGAACATTGTTGAACTGCTGGTTCAAAGTCCATGTAACGACTGCGCATCCCATCAGGAAGCAGACACCCATATAATTCTTATTGACGCCGCTGAACAGACCTTTCTTGCCTTTGGGCTTGATGCGCTGAAGCTTTTCATCATTCCAGTTCATGAAGTTGACAAGCAGGATCGCCGCAAGAGCGAATCCGCCGGCTGCGATCGTTGCTGTAACGATGCCGCTGGACTGATAGACGCTGACACCGAGTGATCTGACCATACCCTTGGCAAATGCAGAGAGCGCTGTATACACGGCATAAGTGGTACCCATAGCGCGCTTGTCAAGCAAAGTTGCTTCGATTGCGGGAATAACAACACCGACTATACTCCAGCCAAGACCGTTGATCGTTCTGAAGATAATGAACATTGTTGAGCTGGACATGCCGAGTGTTCCCAGCAGGAAGCTTGTCAGATAGCGGAATACGATAACTCCGATGACCAGAAGACGCTTTTTCTGTGTTGTCGTCATGTTTCCGGCAGGCATTCTCATCAGCAATGCTGCGATGGAATATGTGGATGCTGCCAGACCGATTGCGGCTGCGGAGATTCCGGCTGCCTTTGCGCCCATGTTGATGAACGCTGTGATCATGTTGTTGCTGCAGTCGGAAAGGAAGTGGACGATCATAAATATGATCAGGTTTTTCGTGAAGATCTCACTGAATTTCATTTTAGGCTGTGCCTGATTTGTTGCTGTCATAAGTCCTCCCTTGACTATGAGCAGAAGTGCTCTTTTCTGTTTTAAACATAATTGAATTACAGACATATCTGAAATATAAAAACAGAGAAATGTCATAACCAAAACGCAACAGCCGTTGTTTTATGCACGTCTTTGAAATATGATTGACACAGAGGTTCCCTGTATGAACACAAAACAGTTTGATTATTTTACTGCAATTGCAGAAGCAGAAAGCTTTGCAGGAGCAGAACGTATTTCCGGTATCTCACGATCGGTTTTATATCGTTATCTGACAGGCCTTGAAGAGCAGTTCGGAGCAGAACTGTTTGATCGTGAAGGCGGTGGATTGAAACTGAACAGTGTCGGGAAGCAGTATCTGCTCGGCATCATGCGTATGAAAGACGTGATTGCCAGGATGCAGAGAGATCTTCAGATGATCGATGGTGAACGGATCCGTGAACTGCGGCTTGGGATCCCTCCTGGATTCGGAGCCAATATGCTTGCCGAACTGACACCTGCGCTGTTTTCAGCATATCCGACGCTTGTCATTTCACCGCTGGAGGGAACAACAGCCTCCCTGCTTGATGCATTGATGGAAGACCGGGTCAGCTGTGTTCTTTCCTTGTACGATGCACAGTTATTTCCCGGTACAAAAATTGCCCAGTGCACCGAGTCAGAACTGCTGCTTGTGCTTCCCTTTACCCATCCTCTCAGTCTGAAATATCGTCGCGATGCAGAGCGTATACATGACATCTCCCATGAGGATCTGCTTTCACTGGCAGACATGGATTTTGCCTACCTCAGCAGCAGTACTGCAGTTGGACAGATCATTGACAGAGTGATGCATCACTTCGGTCTGAAGCCGAAAATCTTTTTCCGTCTGCAGAACTCTGCGGCTCTTTATCATCTGGCCCGTTCAAGCAATGTTGCCAGCTTTTTTGTCGAAGATATGATTCCGGACGACAACGATCTGCAGCTGTTCCGCCTCCCGGTACGCACTTATGTCAAAGGCGGACTGATCTTCCGTGAAAACTATGAACCGACCGCAGAAGAAGAAACACTCTTCAGTCTTTACAGCAACCTGAGGATGCATACCCATCCGGAAACAATATCAATGAATGATCTTGCAACAATAATGCTTGCGCACGATAAGGAAAACAGTTATGGAAATCAGAATCTTTGAATACCTGCTTGCTGTAGAAGAAGAAAAAAACATAACGAAAGCTGCTGAACGCTGTTTCATTTCCCAGCCCGCTCTCAGCAAGCATATACGTCTTATTGAAAAAAGAATGGGTTTTCCTCTGTTTCAGAAAACCGAAAACGGGATGATGCCGACCGAAAAAGGAAAGATCTATCTTGACGCAGGTAGGAAGCTCCTCCTGATTGAAAAAGAAACAATCAAAAACGTTGAGGAAGCTGTTTCTTCCAGACGGGACAGATATTCAGTATTTATAGATCATACGATTTACAACTTCTTTATGCGGACTGTATATCCGCTTCTGAAAGCCGCAAGACCCGATTCATTTATCTCTGTTTTTTCTGCTGATTCTTCTTCTGCCATGGATTACCTGAAAAAAGGACAGTATGACATCGGTATTTTCCCGTTCCATGGGGATCCGCCTGCCTTTCTGAATCATGTCGTGCTGAACGGCGGTGAATTCGTACTGGCTGTACCGGATACATTTCCATCAATTGATCTGAATGACGCGGCTTTTCCGGAGGCTGCGGAAAAATACCAAATGTTTGTTTCGCAGGAACTGTCCTTCTACCGTGAGATTCAGGATTCCCGGATCCAATACTATAACCTTTCCGGAATCACAACGGCCAAAGCAGGTTCCCTGAGAAGCACTGCTGCAGGAATCAGGAACGGAGACGGGATCGCCTTTATTCCCCGGTGGCATGCAGAACGTTACGGATGCCGGTGGTTTCCGCTGAACCCTCAGGTTTCGTATAATTTCTATTATCTTTATTCCGGCAGAAGAGATCTGAATGAATCTGATCTGCTCATCATCAACAAATTCCGCGATCATCTGAAATAATGCACCGAAAAAACAGTACCGAAGTTTTTCTCCGGTACTGTATGTTCAGTCTTCAAATTCAATATAGTTTCCGACACGGATCCATTTGCCTGCTTCCGGTACAAATACAGAGGCATTGATGCCGGCTGACTGAAGATCCCTGTTCATATCTCCTGCTGTTTTGACAGGATCCTTTGTCTTGTGATGGTGGCACATGAATGCCATCATTCCTGTCTGCGTATCTTTCACACAGTCGATCAGTTCATCATAGATCTCGGGGAAAAGATCGATCCTGGAAAGCTGTCGGATAACAAGGTTGGGGTTGCTGTGCATGAACCCGTACTTTGTCACTGCAGTATAGACGCCCTGAATAAATGCGATCCTGAGTCCTCCCGGCACTTCCATCAGGAAGTTTGTGTTGAAGCAGGAGCCGAACGCCTGTGCTTCATTCATCAGTGTCGGGCCGGTTTCACCGGTCAGCGGTCCGAATGTTTCGTACACTTCACTTAACGGTTTGTCTCCGATCGTCTGAACATGTGTTCCGGGATACGGGGTGAATTTAAATGAACCGAAGTCATATGTCTGCTTATCCACGACCGGGATCATCTTTCTGACCTGAAGATCCAGTGCTTTGGACAAGGGAATGATATTGTTGGGATTGATCAGAATATACGGATTGAACTTTTCCTGCACTTCCTTCAGCTGATCGATATGGTCTCCGTGAATATGGCTGATGAAAACATAGTCGCACCGTTCAATGTCATCCACTGTATAACCGGATTTGAACCCCTCATACAGCCTGCTTCCTTCTCTCGGCAGCATCGGGTCGATGAGAATATGTTCGCCTGAAGGCAGTACAATCTCATGGCAGTTTTCCACAAACCATCTGTATTTGAATCCTGTGCTCTTCATTTTTTCTCCTTCTCAAAAGGCTGTGCGCGCACAGCCTTACTGTTTGTATCAGCGGACCAGTGCCGGTTTTTTGTTGTCGAATGTCCAGCCCGGGATCAGATACTGCATACCTACAGCATCGTTTCTTGCGCCTTTGCCGAAGCACTTATCCATGTACAGCTGATGTGCTTTCAGGATCTGTTCTCTGTCTGCTTCGATACCAAGACCCGGTTTCTTCGGCAGGTCGATGCATCCGCCGACGATCTGCAGAGGTTCTTTTGTCAGACGTTCTCTGCCTTCCTGCCAGATCCAGTGTGTATCAAGTCCATTCATCTTGCCCGGAATCGCAGCTGCGCACTGAACGACCTGTGCCAGTGAAATGTCGAAATGATTGTTGGAATGGCATCCCCACATCAGACCGAAATCATTGCAGAGCTGTCCGACACGCACGGAACCTTCCATTGTCCAGAAATGAGGATCTGCCAGAGGAATATCCACTGCCTGCAGTGCGATCGTATGGCACATCTGTCTCCAGTCAGTATTGATCATGTTTGTAGCTGTCGGCATCATCGTAGCCTTGCGGAATTCAGCCATGATTTCTCTGCCGGAGAAGCCTGCTTCAGCTCCGCACGGATCTTCGATATATGCCAGTACTTTCTTCAGTTCCGGCGCAACTTCCAGAGACTGCTTCAGGCTCCAGCATCCGTTGGGATCCAGGTCAACCCTTGCATTCGGGAATGCTTCCTTGATTGCCTGAACAGCTTTGACTTCTTCCCACGGATCCAGAACGCCGCCCTTCAGCTTGAAGTCTTCAAAGCCGTACTTCTCATGTGTTGCTTTTGCCATAGCAACGATCGCTTCCGGTGTCAGCGCCTCTTCATGACGCAGTCTGTACCAGTCACAGCTGCTGTCTTCTTCACTTTCATATTCCAGATCTGTCTTTTTCCTGTCTCCTACATAGAACAGATAGCTCAGGAATCTGACTTTTTCTCTCTGAATGCCTTCACCCATCAGCGCAGCAGCCGGTACATCCAGATATTTGCCGAGAATATCCAGCAGCGGTGCTTCGATTGCTGTTACAACATGGACACCTGTTCTGAGGTCGAATGTCTGCAGACCTCTGACATCATCTTTAATGTTTGAATTCAGCCAGGCTCTGACTTTGTTCAGTGTTGCCTTGTAGTCAACGATCCTTGTACCGACAACAAGATGCTTTACATCTTCCAGAGCTTTTGTGATCTTTTCTCCGCCCGGAACTTCACCGACACCTTCTGTTCCGTCAGACGCTGTCAGCAGGACAACGTTTCTAGTGAAATAAGGTGCGTGTGCACCGGAAAGATTCAGTTCCATACAGTCATGTCCGGCAACCGGATAGACTTCCATTTTTTCAATAACAGGAATAGCCATGTATTTCTCCTCTCAGTTTTTCTGTCTTCAGTATAGTTGTTTCATGCAATTCTCAAATAAGACCGGTACCGAATTAATGTCTGATTTCTTCAGCAGATCAGTTGTTTTCCAAATGGTGAAAGATTTCATTTCAATTTCTTTCACAAGGCATTGATCAGGTAATCGGAGCAGGGTTGAAAATACAGAGATCATTTGCGAGACCGTATTTTTCCGAGAATGTTTCTTCTCCCTCCGCCGTGCGGATGATCTTATGAAACAGTTCTGTGCCAATCTCTTCAATTGTTGCTTCACCTGTTGCGACAGGCCCGGCATTGACATCGATAATGTCAAACCACTGATCCTTCATCTCGTTTCTGGAACAAACCTTGATCACAGGCGCTGCAGCCAGTGAATACGGCGTTCCTCTGCCGGTCATGAATACTTCCAGGCCCATTCCGCTGGCAAGCTGGCACGGGCCGCATACCAGGTCACTTGCCGGTGTTGCGGCATAGATCAGGCCATGCTTCGTCGGACGTTCACCGGGGGAAAGCACTTCGACGATCGGGGATGTTCCGGACTTGGCAATACTGCCCATAGCCTTTTCAACGATATTCGCAAGGCCGCCTTTTTTATTGCCGGGTGTCGGATTGGCAGAGCGGTCAACTTCTCCTTCATTCAGGTATTCGTCATACCACTTCATTTCTTCAGCCAACCGTTTACCGACTTCTTCATTGATGCATCTCTTCGCAAGCAGATAGACACCGTCACGTACTTCCGTTACCTCCGAGAACATGACGGTCCCGCCGCCTTTGACGATCATATCTGCCGCATAACCGGCAGAAGGATTTGCGGAAACACCGGAGAACGCATCGGATCCGCCGCACTGCATGCCGACCAGCAGATCGGACAGGGGAAGCGGTTGTCTTCTTCGTTCATTCAGAATCTTCAGCTTCTTCTCAGCCATTTCCATAATGGCATTGATCATTGCTTCATATCCCTTCTGTTCCTGGAGGACGATCACATTCTCAGGTGTATTCAGTTCCGGATAGTCTTCGCAGAAACGCTCGACAGTGAACTTCTCACAGCCCAGTGCCACCAGCATAAACTGCCCTCCGAAGTTCGGATGCAGAGCGATATTCTTCAGAATTCTCTGGGGAATGTATGCATTCTTCGCATTGATCGCAACACCGCAGCCATAGGGATGATTGATCGCGATCACGTCGTCCACATTGGGATATTTCGGAAGAAGTTCCCGTTTGATTTTCTGAACTGCGGCATTCAGCACACCTGTGACACACTGCACGGTCGTATTGATTGCAAGAATATTTCTTGTGCCGCCATAACCGCCATTGGGATTTTTATAGCCCATCCATGTTTTGACCGGCGGTTCAGGAAGATCCGTGACAATGTTTGTTGCGAATTCCATATGATCCACATCCGGCGGTTCCGGCAGATCGAGCATAAACTCATTGATCCAGTCACCTTTGGCGATCGGTTCCTTCGCATAGCCGAGCACAACACCATACCGGATCACTTCACCGCCTTTGGGAATATCCGTCAGGGCTGTCTTATGTGCCTGCGGAATGTCCGTATTCGTAATGACACCGGGCCAGATCTCCGTTCCTTTCGGTGTATCGTGGATCGCGATTGCCACATTATCTTTGTCAGTCAGTTTTACGCAAAGCTGAGGCATATCTGTATTCCTCCATTGTCTTTATTCTACATTCGGTACTGTCCATTTGAAATCAGGATACTGCTCCGGATATCTTGACATCACATCTTCGGCACGGTTGACCAGCATATCATGCCAGCTGTAATCCGTTACGAACCATGTATAGTCATTCGTATCTTCCGGCATGTTCTCATCAATATTGGTCTGGTTCAGGTGGGAAGACATATTGATGTCAACAGGCCACTCAGCCATTTCGAGGCAGTCTTTTACAAACCGGAAAGCTGTTTCCGGAGTAACATGTTCACGAACACCCATATCAGATCCCGGGTACATCGTGCCAGTTCCCATACCGCCATGTACTGCACATCTGTATGTCTTTCCTGTTTCTTCATCCGTATCATCAAAGAAGAATGATGTGACACCCAGTGTGTGGCCGGGGCAGAGTTTTGTGCGGATCGTGAAGCGTCCCATTTTGATCGGCGTATCGTCATCGTAGAAATTGGTCACTTCATACGGCAGACAAGGCATAGGAGTCGTATCAAACGCTGTTTCCTGATGCATCAGTTCATCTTCTTTGGAGAGCCAGATCTCACAGTGTTCCTTACCGCCGGCAAGTTCCTGCAGAAGTCTTGCGCCCTGGGAATGGTCCCCATGGTAATGTGTCAGGAAGATCTTCTTCACATCTCTCGGATTGAAGCCGATACTGTACATGCGGTCAATGACGAGATACAGTGTTCTTTCATATCCGGTATCGATCAGTGCCAGACCTTCGCCTGTGTCCAGCAGATAAACAGATACATCATCCTGTCCGCCGACATTCCATACATGCGGTGCGATCCTGTAAGCAGGTTCTGTATGTTCCCACATATTGCCTGTGAAATAATCTCTGAGTGCTCTTCCCATACGGTACTTAGGCTTTTTATATCCAAAACGTTTGTTTTCCATGATTCTTTCCTTACTTTTCTTTTTTTATCTGACGAGGCACGGCTTTTTTGAGTCGTATTTCCAGTCTTTGATCAGATACTGCATTGCCATTGCATCATTCCTATCGTGAGATGCGAGGGTGTTATATAGTCTGTTTGCTTCTTCGACACGCTTCATATTCAGCGTCACGCCAAGTCCCGGCTTATCAGGTACTTCCAGGTATCCGTTCCGGATCTTCGGTGCGTCTTCCAGCAGATCCTGTCCGTCCTGCCAGATCCAGTGCGTATCCATCGGAGCCGGATCTCCCGCTGCCGCAGCACCAACCTGGGCAAATGCCGCAAGCGTGATATCGAAGTGATTGTTGGAATGGGAACCCCATGTGAGACCCCATGAATTCAGAAGCTGTGACATCTTGATCGTTCCTTCAAATCCCCAGAAATGAGGGTCCGCGAGCACGATATCTACCGAGCGGTGAGAAAGCGCATGATAGAACTGACGCCAGTCGGTCGCGATCATGTTGGTCGCAACAGGGATCTGCACTGCGTTTTTAAACTCCGTCATGATCTCACGGCTGGAATAGCCTGATTCCGGACCGCAGGGATCTTCAACATAGGTCAGGACATTCTTCATGTCACGGCACAGGTCAACAGCTTCCTGCAGTGACCAGGCACCGTTGGGATCAATGTTGATCCTTCCTTCCGGGAATGCTTTCTTCAGTGCACGGACAGTTTCCATCTCGTACGCTCCTGAGAATACGCCGCCTTTCAGTTTGAAATTCCTGAACCCGTATTTGTCATGAAGACAGCGTGCCTGGGCAACGATCTCTTCATGCGACAGCATCTTTTCCCTGCGCATGCGGAACCATGGATCACTGCTGTCTGACTCATCCAGGTAATGAAGTTCCTCTGCCTTGTGCCTGTCGGATACGTAGAACAGATAACCGAGCACTTCGACTCTGTCTCTCTGTTTCCCTTCTCCGAGCAGATCGCACATCCGCATGCCCAATGCCTGACCGACCAGGTCCAGCAGCGCACATTCGATCGCCCACTCGGACTTCACGACATATTTCAGTTTGGAAATATCCAGTGTCTGGATCCCTTCTCCATCATCGTCCGCAGCTCTTTTGGCTGCCTTATGGATCACGTCCAAAATATTGCGGTACCGCATGACCGGCTGGTTCATAACCAGCGGGATGCAGGCTTCCAGAGATTCCTTTGTATAGTCTCCGCCATGGATCTCGCCGATCCCGGTATGGCCGAAGCTGTCTCTGAGAATGACAAGATTTCTTGTAAATACCGGCGCATGTGCTCCGCTCAGCGTCATCAGCATACTGTCATAGCCGGCAACCGGCATCACCTCCATGGAGGTGATAACCGGCATATTCAGCTTTTCTGTCATAATTCTGTCAGCTTACTGAATGTTCGGAACTGTCCACTTGAAGTCAGGATACTGTTCCGGATACTTTTCCATGACATCTTCAGCACGGTTGACGAGCATGTCGTGCCAACTGTAGTCTGCGATGAACCATCTCCAGTTATTCAGGTCTTCCGGCATGTTTTCGTCAACGTTTGTCTGGTTCAGGTGGGAAGACATATTGATGTCGACCGGCCACTGTGCCATTTCGAGGCAGTCTTTGACAAAGCGGAAAGCAATTTCCGGTGTGACTTCTTCACTCTTGCCCATAGCAGAACCGGGATACATGGTGCCTGTTCCCATGCCGCCGTGCATAGCCATCTTCACGGTCTCACCTGTTTCTTCATCTGTGTCTTCAAAGAAGAATGATGTGACGCCGAGTGTATGACCCGGGCAGAGTTTTGTCCGGATCGTGAATCTGCCCATCTTGACCGGCGTATTATCATCGTAGAAATTAGTCACTTCATACGGCAGTACGGAGAAGGGCTTTGTGTTCATCGCTGTCTTCTGATGCATTGCTTCATCTTCACGGGAGAGCCAGATCTCGCATTTTTCCTTGCCTCCGGCAAGCTCCTGCAGGAGTCTGGCACCCTGGGTATGGTCACCGTGCCAATGGCTCAGAAGGATCTTCCGGATGTCCTGCGGCTTGAAACCGATGCTGTAGATGCGGTCAACGACCAGATATACGGACTGTTCATAACCGCTGTCTATCAGCATCAGTCCCTCACCGGTATCCAGCAGGTATACAGCAACGTCATCATTTCCGCCGACATTCCATACGTGCGGGCCGACTCTGTAAGCAGGCTCTGTATGATCCCAGGGATTGCCTGTGAAATAGTCTCTGATGGAATTGCCGTAGCGGTACTTGGGCTTCTTATAGCCGAATCTCTTTGTTTCAGTCATTTTCTTTTTCTCCTCAATTATTTTTGATACTCCGGATATGTCTCCGGCCAGAACTTTTTCACTGCTTCTGCACGGTTGACCAGCATGTCATGCCAGCTGTAGTCAGCGACAAACCAGGTGTAATCATTCAGGTCAGCAGGCAGATTATTGTCAATGTCAGCCTGATTCAGATGGCTTGGCATATTGATGTCGATCGGGCGTTCTGCCAGTTCCAGACAGTCCTTTATGAAACGGTGTGCCGCTTCTTCCGTCTGGTCCTGGTTTGCCAGCATGTCGGGTCTCATATACGCAATGCCGAGTCCCCCATGCACAGCGCACCGATATGTTTTTCCTGTTTCGTCATCGGTGTCTTCGAAGAAGAATGACGTGCATCCCGGGGCATGTCCCGGCGTCAGCTTTGTTTCGATCGTGAATCTTCCGAGTACGATCGGTGTATTGTCATCATAGAAGTTTGTGACCTGATACGGCGCAGTATGCATACCGTGCCGGTCAGCCCGGCAGTACAGCTGGTGCATGCGCTCATCTTCTTTGGAAAGCCATACTTCCGCATGTGAAATATGCACCAAGGAAGCGACACCATTGACATGATCTCCATGGTAATGGGTCAGCAGGATCATTTTGATGTTTTCCGGGTTGAATCCCAGCTTCCAGATATTGTGAACGACCATGAATACGGACTCTGTATATCCGGTATCGATCAGGATCAGTCCTTCTCCTGTATCCAGCAGATACACTGCCACATCGTCCTGTCCGCCGACATTCCATACATGAGGTCCGCAGCGGTACAGCGGAACACTGTGTTCACTGATCCGGTCAACTGCCTGCCCGAACCGTACGGGTTTCGGATTGACGTATCTGAACTTCTTTTCAGTCATATCATTTTCTCCTGTAATGAAGCCCGGGAAGAAATACCTCCCCGGGCTGATCGAAGCGAATCAATTACCCGTAGATCGGGAAGAACAGATTTGCTGAGAAAGCAATTGTGACGATTGCAATGAGAATGTACGGTACGGTAAACTTCCAGACATCCTTCAGTGAATAGTTGCCTGCAGCGTAGATCAGAGCTGTTTCTGCAGCACCGGAAGGGAATCCCAGAGAGATAACGTTTCCGATTGCGATGATCAGCATGATTCCGCGGGGATCCCAGTTGCCTGCCAGGCAGACTGTAGCAGCGACTGTATAAAGGATGTTGGCTGTAGCGGAGTTGGACATGATCGTTGTCATAACGATGGTAACGATCGTGAACAGGAACATAACGAACAGGGATGACGGATGTCCGCCGAGAACGCTCAGAATTGCATTTCCGATCAGATCGCCGGCACCGGACTTGGACATCGCAGCAGCGACGCCGAGAACACCTGCCATCAGGAAGATCATGTCAGCAGTCAATGCTTTCGTAACTTCCGGAACTGTCAGTGCTCCCCCGTAGATCAGAATGATAATGCCGGCTGCCGGAGCGATGTACATCAGGCTGCCTGTCCATTTATTGAGAACGAGTACTGCCATAACTGCAGCGAATACGATGAATACCAGTTTTTCCTGTGCGGGCGGAAGTACTTTTGTTTCCTTGACTTCCTTCATTCCCTTGGCACTGACATTTCCCTCTTTCGGAAGAAGTCTCCAGGCAAACAGGCACCAGAGTGTCAGAGCGATGACCGGAATTGCAGCAACCTTGAACTTATCCATCATCTTCAGGAGATAATCAGGATTGTTGATGATCGTTTCATAACGGGCGTTGATCGTTGCAAAGGATGTAGCACCCATACCGATGGGGATGTATCCCTTCCATGCGCAGCTGATACCGAGCATCGGCATCAGAAGGCGGCTGGCTGTTACTTCACCGGAGTTGGAAAGTGTTGTCAGGAATACGACCAGGATCGAGAATGTTGCTGTCGCGGGAATGAACTGCACAAACGCGATCGTTACGAGAAAGAAGAAGAATACAAGCGCCATACCGGTCTTGGAACCGAGGTCATCGACCATAGCGCGGATTCTCGGAACGATGCTCGTCTTTGTGATTGCCACAGACAGAGCCATCATCGGCGCAACAAGAATAATACTGTTGTTTGTGAAACCCTGGAATGCTTCAGAAGGTGTCAGAACCTTGAAGATCGCCAGCAGTGTACAGCAAGCCATGGTAGTCAGTCCCATCGGGAATTTCTGCCACAGGAAGTTAATGATCATAAATGCCATGACGGCTAATGTGATGTAAAGCTCCATGCAATTATCCTCCCTTTTTCAATTGCATCATTTCCAGCGTTCCCTATGAGGAAGCGCTTTCATCAACCACACTATAGAAGTTCATAAACAGGCCGGCAATTTCGTCCATTTCAAAAAAAGATATGATTCACAGGCAAAACCGTTATGCTTTCAAAATATGCAAAGTATGATTTCAAAGTGAAATAAAACATCATGACGGATCCCTGAACGGCTGTTAAGATATTCTTAATCAAATATGAGTTATCAATAATATTGCTTAACAGCGAAAAAGCGGTTATGATCGGGGCGGAGAACATCATTATGGATATCAAACATCTGGATTACATCATCACACTCGCGGATGAGCGCAGTCTTTCCATAGCAGCTCAGAAGCTGTCAGTAACACAGTCTGCCATCAGTCAGCATCTGACCAAACTGGAGAAGAGCCTGGGCGTTCCTCTGTTCAACCGTACCAATTCCGAATGGACACTGACAGAAGAAGGCAGACTGTATCTGGATATGGCCAGAGAGATCGTACGTCTGGAAGAGCGGACACTTGCGGCAATATCCGAGCGCACCGGTTCAGGAAGCGGTACAGTCAGGCTTGGCCTGACCATGGGACGCGGACCGGATATGTTCATTCATATCTATCCGGACTTCCACAGGGAATTCCCTCAGGTGCATCTGGAACCGATGGAACTCAGTACAGTCCGGATGCAGGAAGAGATCCGCAAAGGCAATATCGACCTCGGCATCATTACGCTGCCGGAACATCAGAAAAACACGGACACCTATATTGACCTGTCTGAAGAACAGATCTACCTCTGCCTGCCCGATTCATATCCTGTACCTTCTTCAGTCAACACCTCAGAACCATATCCATACTTCCCGATCGAAACACTGAAGTATGAACCGTTCGTACTGATCTACAGGGAATCCACATGGAGATGGGCGATCGACCAGATCCTGAACAAAGCAAAATTCATGCCGGATGTGCTGTTTGAGACCGCATCATGCAGGACGATCCTTGCCATGATCCAGGCAGGGATGTGCATTGGTTTCCTGCCGGAGTATTACGTCAAAAGCAAACCTGAGGGCATCCGGGTATTCCGTCTGCCGGACTCTCCCAGGCTGAAAGTATCCGCATGTCATCGCAGTGATTCTGCCATGACCAGTGCGGAACAGTATCTGATCCGGCTTGCCGGGGAATACTTCAGAGACACGCTGAAATAACAAAAACGCCCTGTATGATGTCTCAGGACGTCATGGACACTTCGGTGTCCTTTTTCTGTATCAGACCATATCCAGCCCATACACATGAGCCGGTTTCGGGAATGCTTTGTTCAGGAGTTCCATTTCCTCTTCACTGAGTTCGATCTCTGCAGCCTCCCGGTTTTCCTGTACATGTTTCAGTGTACCTGCCTTGGGTACGGCAAATACGTTATGATCATGGATCGCGAATGCCAGCATGATCTGGAATACAGTCGCATTGTGCGCATGGGCGATCTCATTCAGGACAGGGTCTCTCAGCATTGCCGAGCGCAGTTTCCCTGCCTGTGCCAGCGGGCAGTATGCCATCATGGGCATATCATGTTCTTTCAGCCATGGCAGAAGCTTCACCTCTGCCCCACGGCTTCCGAGATGGTAAAGCACCTGGTCGCACTGGCAGTTCAGGCCGCCCGGAACAGCAGACAGTTCTTTCATATCCGAATCATCCAGGTTGGAAACGCCCCAGCGGAGGATCTTTCCCTGCTTCTGCAGTTCCTCCATGCATTGAACGGTTTCCCGAAGCGGTACATTACCGCGCCAGTGCAGCAGATACAGGTCCAGATAGTCCGTTCCCAGACGTTCCAGCGAAGCCTCACAGCTGTCAAAGATATTCCTTCTGCCGGCATTCCACGGATAGACTTTGGACACAATAAACAGTTTTTCTCTGTCAAACGGAACAATGGCATCTCCGATCAGCTCCTCGGAAGCTCCGTCACCATACATTTCCGCCGTATCGATCAGGTTCATCCCATGTTCGATCCCCCAGCGCAGTGATTCGATCTCACTATCCCGGAGTGAACGCTTTTCACCCATATACCATGTTCCCTGACCAAGCGCGGGAATTGGTGTTCCGTCTTTCAGCAGTACATTTCTCATCAGTCTGTCCTCCGTTTCAATTGAACCATGAACGCTGATCCGGTCAGTATAATAGACCGCAGAAATTCTTTCATTTTTCTGACAAAATGATACAATTCAGGATTTCTGAAAGATATCGTTTCAGCTGTTGATCCCGTATTTCTTCATATATCTCCAGAGCGTAGTCTTGGAAATACCGAGTTCCTGGGCAACCTTTTCTCTGGAGCCCTGATGTTTCTGAAGCAGCTGTGTGATCTCTACTGCCTTCTTTTCACGGAATGTGATGACCTCTCCTTCGGTGTTCCTTGCCAGTACCGGGAATGACTGATCCAGCTGTCTTCTGACAAACAGCTCATCCGCATCACGCTTCTGACAAAGCAGCACGATCTTGTGGCATACACTGCGTACCTGCTGTACATTGCCCGGCCAGTCATAGCCTTTCAGCAGCTCTTCCGCACCTTTGGTCAGATGTACATAGCGGTCATACTCTTTCTGGCATGCATTCATGAATGCATGCACATACATACTGATATCTTCCCGTCTGCTTCTCAGCGGTTCAATGTCCAGTTTGACCGTAGACATCTCATAATACAGGTCGCTGCGGAACAGGCCGTGTTCCACCATTCCCACCAGATCGCGCTCTGTTGAAGCGATCACTCTGACATTGGCAGATGTGTACATGCCTCTTGTACCGATATATCTTCTGCCGCGGATCAGCTGATGGAGATAATACTGGCTTGTTTTGTCCAGCAAGTCGACATCCTTCAGATACAAAGTACCGTCCTGTGCCAGTTCCGCATAGGAAGGTTCCGGATCTCCGGGTTCTCCGAACAGGAGTTTCCGGATCGTTTCAGGATCCGCTGAAGCACATTCCACTTCAATAAAGCTGTTGTCACGGACCATGGAGTCGTTGTGAATGCACTCTGCCAGCATCTTTTTCTCTACACCGCGTTCTCCGGTGATCAGCACAGGTACCTGGAAACCGGCAACCTGTCTGGCAGTATGCCGGATGTCTTTCATCTGGAGGGACATCCATTCTGTTTTCTCGAACGTTCTTGCCGCAACAAATCCCCTTGCCAGCAGTTCCCTTCTCAGTTCCTGGTCCAGCTGACGGATCCTGCGGCCTTCCTGGAATGTCAAGATCGCTGTTTCAATCTCACCATTGACTTCAACAGGTGAAATATTGACCGCATAGCTGACATTGTTCAGCAGGATCATGGATGTGAAGGTTTCACGTCCGTCATAGATCGCATCATTCAGCTGGCGCACGGAGATCTCCGGGATCAGATCCTGGATCCTCTGCCCGATGATATCCTGCATATCCAGAGAGAGGATATTCGTCATGATCCTGTTCGCTCTCAGGATCTGATTTGTCTTTCCGACCTGGAGAATACCATTGAAGTTGTTTTCAACCATTGCGGTGATCTCTGCAGTGTCATTGCGTTTGGTATCGGTCAGTTCACAGATCATCTCCGCCATATTCAGTGTCTCGGACAGACCTTCCGTTCCGCCCGAGGCAAAGAACGCCGGAAGCCCGTATGCGCCGGCCTTTTCACAGCTGTGCCTGCCGCCGATGATCGCATCCATGCCGTCCGCTACAACATCCTGTAATACCTGGTCGATCTCTTCCATACTGTTGAGCAGATATCTGCGTAAACGGACATGGAACAGTTCTTCAAAATGTTCAACATCACAATACATGTTGGAAAAACCGATCAGGGCTATGGAAGGAGCCGGTTTATCCAGCTGTTCGCATACTTCTTTGATCAGGATACCCAGTTCCTGGGCAGTGATCCTCAGCGGGACGACCGGAATCCTGGTCATTTCCGACAGCATCTGTGCCTGCAGGCCTCTGGCAATAAACAGGTCACAGTTCTCATGGATCAGCTGCTCGGCGACTGCTTTGACATCGCTGTTGGAGATCTGTTCAATGAAGATCGGTTCGATATGGGCATATTTCCGAATCTCGTTCCCGACTGTTTCCTTCGGAATCGATCCGGGCAGAAATACTGCTGTTTTTGCCATACTTTACCTCCCGCTGTTCTGATGATTTCTGACCATCAGAGCTGTTTTGAATGTCATCGCATCGTCGAATTTTCTGAGATCAAGGCCGGTATCCTTCTGGATCTTATTCAGCCGGTAGATCAATGTGTTCCGGTTGATATACAGCTTCTTGGCTGTTTCGGAGATATTCAGATCGTTTTCCAGGAATTTCCTGACCGTAAACAGCATTTCTTCATCCTGTGCGATCAGGTCCGGATCGATCTCCTCCAGGTACTTTCTGCATTCTTCCTGCGACATTCTGCCGATCACACCCGCGTATCCAAGATGTCCGCTCATCATCACTGTTTTTGCCGGATCGCATGCACAGGCTGACCGCATCGCCAGTTCTGCCTGCCGGTACAGTTCCGGCAGATCCAGCAGATCCATGGATACCTGACTGATGCCCGCAGAAGCAGAGATACCGTACTGGCTTTCCAGCTGCTTCAGCTGCTGGAGGAAGACCTTCTCGATATCTTCTTTACTGTCTTCACGAATGAGAATGACGTTTCGTTCTTCATCCAGGAATATATAATCTTTGTCATGTGCTGCCAGGAACGTATCACAGAAATGATAAAATCTCGGCTCATATGCGGAAAGGGAATGCACCACAGCCACATAATGGCCTACCTTGTCATTGATGCTGAGCCGTTTCAGTTTTTCATACAGCAGACCTTCCGGGATCTGTCCGTACAGTACTTTTCTCAGGAACTCGGTCTGTGATTCTGAAGCTTCATCTTCCTTCATCATGATCGTCAGGAATGAGGCGATCAGGGATGCCTGTTCGGGGGCAGATGGTTCTGTGCTCTGCACAAATACCGCGTACCGGTTTGCAGAACTGGCGGGCAGTGTTCTGAATGTCTTTCCGTTCTGTTCAAACAGATCCTGTTCCATCCTGAACCCTTCGATCGTCCTTCCGATCTGTGATTCATCGGAACATGCGATCACGGCACCGTTTCTGTCTATTACGCCGAATACCGGACGTATTGTCATACGCAGCTCTGAAATGATTCTCTGATAAAAACGATTTACCATTTTTCATACCCTCTGTTTCAAATTGAACTGTAATATTGCATCTGTTTCAAAATTAACACATTTTCCGCGATTGAACAATGGAATATGAAATGACATTATTTGTACGTATCCGTCAAAAAAGAACATCCCACGATCCATGGAATGT
This sequence comes from uncultured Erysipelotrichaceae bacterium, assembly GCA_946622165.1. GTDB lineage: Bacteria > Bacillota_I > Bacilli_A > Erysipelotrichales > Erysipelotrichaceae > Bulleidia. Next base: position 5,531 of record CAMOPG010000011.1, on the reverse strand, counting down.
TCTGTATTGTCTGTTTCCGGGTTTGAATGTTAACGTCTGTTGTTTCTGTTTCCGAGGATCTGAAGGACTCTCAGGAACAGGTTGATGAAGTCCAGGTATAACTGGAAGGCACCGTATACCGCGAGGTTTTCACGCAGTGTGCCGTAGCTGTCTGTGCTGTAGTAGAAGCTCTTGATCTTCTGCATATCATATGCTGTCAGAGCAAGGAACAGTCCGATCGCCAGATAGCTGATCAGCAGGCTGTCTCTCAGTGCCGGAACGAAGATGCTGATGACTGTTGTCAGCAGCAGCGCGATCAGGCCGCCTCTCAGCAGACCGCTGAAGCGTGTCATATCGACATCTGTCGTATGGCCGATCACTGCACAGCTGAAGAACATTACAGCTGTAAACAGGAATGCCTGGAAAATGGTTACGAAGTCAAATGCCAGCGGCAGGACGCTGAATGTGACGCCTGTCAGTGCAGCATATGCGTAGAACAATGCTGTGCACGCTGATGTGCTCAGAGCTGTCAGCCTGATGCTGAAGATCATTGCAACAGCCAGCTGTACGATACAGCAGATCACCATGAACGGTGAGTACATTGTTGAGAGGATGCTGTAGAAGAAGCCTCCTCTGATCAGACTTGTGTATAGCAGGAATGCAACGCCTCCGGTCAATGCCAGACCGCATCCCATCCTGACCATGACTTTGTTAACATACGCTCTCAGCGTATCCCCGGTGGAAGAATAATAATCAGTGCGCTGAAATTCACTCATTTCTGTCACCAGTCCTTTCTGCCGTTTCCACGGCTTAAGAAATATAATATATATTTTTGAGAAATAGTCAAATTTAATACACTGAGTGTTTTGTCTATAGGAACAGTCCGGTCAGTTCAGTTTTTCACCGCATTCTGCACAATACTGTGCTTCTGCTTCATTGACAGTACCGCACTTCGGACAGATATTCTCTTCCGGGATAATGACGGGGTGCAGCCAGTCATTCAGTTCTGCTTCAAGATCTGTTTCGCTGATCCGATAGATCATTGCCAGCTTCTTCCCGTCCACATCCGTGACGCGCATCAGTCCCTTTCTGCTGCCATCTGTCCGGCTGCCGACGCGCTCGATCGCGCTGATATGGTCTTTGTACCATGCGTTGGTCCGCATGCGGTCGTGGAATACGAGCCAGTCATCCGAACGGAAGACCGTTCTGCTGTTTCCCGCTTCCCTGACAGGAGATGCGTCAAACGAAACACCGTACTGCTTTTCCTGTCTGATAATATCCTTCATGACCGCACCTTTCTTAATGAAGGAAAGCAGGAAGCCAAGGAATCCGAAACCTGCAGTGATGCCGAGCCCTGCCAGAACATAGGTGACAGCTCCATAGCCCATCGTTCCGGCGATCACAGCCAGGCCGAAAAAGCACATGGAAATGATCAGTCCGGCAAGAATGCCTCTCAGTGTGTATACCAGTGAGATCTTGTGTTTGATGTTCTTCTTGTTCATTGCTTGTTCTCCAATATTGTCCTTACAGCGATGCTCGCCGCAAGCAGTCCTGCTGCTGCAGGAACGAATATCACGCTTGCCGGCGGTATTCTGTCTTTTCTTGTTTCACCATCAGGATCAACGATCCTGTTCTGAATCCTGGGCTGTTCGGAAGAAAACAGCACCGGAACAGGATAGCGGATACCGCGTTTCCTTGCCATCTGCCGCACACTCTTGGCAAGAGGATCCATCTGTGTTTTCCACAGGTCTGTATATGTCACCATGGAAGAATCCAGTCTGTTTCCCATACCGAGTGATGAGACAAACGGTATGCCGTTGTCATGGCATGCCTCGATCAGATCGAGCTTGCTGGTGACTGTATCAATGGCATCCACCACGAAGTCGGCCTTCTTGACCATATCAATATTGTCCGCATTAAGAAATGCCTGCACTTCCGTCACTTCACATTCCGCATTGAAGCTCTTGATGCGCTCATGCATGGCGGTGACTTTCGGTACATCCACCGTGTTATGGTCAGCCATGATCTGTCTGTTGAGGTTGGATAAGGCTACGGTGTCCTTGTCTACAAGGATCAGATGTCCGATGCCGGTCCTTGCCAGGGCTTCTGCAGCATATGAACCGACACCCCCGACGCCGGCAACCAGCACTGTACTGTTTTTCAGTTTGACGACAGCTTCTTCTCCAAGCAGCAGCTTTACCCGTTCGAGTTCTTCGCCCATGCAAGAATTTCCTCCTTCATTCTCTGCCTGTCTGCCGGATCCAGTACTTCAAACCATCTGACAGGCATCTGGTGATTCAGCCAGGTATATTGTTTTCTGGCATACTGTCTGGAATGTTTCCGGATATCCTCAAGAACCTCCTCAACAGAAGCGTTCCCTTCAAAATACGGTCTCCATTCCCTGTATCCGATCCCTCTCATGCAGAGATCGTCAAATGTGACGCCTTGTGACAGCAGACCGCGGACCTCTTCCTCCAGTCCTTCATCGATCATCTGCTGTGTTCTGCGTGCGATCCTTTCATGAAGCACAGCCCTGTCCATCGTGCATCCGGCAAACCAGACATCATAGACAGGACGATGTTCCTGTGCTTCTACAATATCACTTTGACGGGTTCCTGTGCGCTTCAGGATCGTTAATGTGCGTATGATACGTCTGCGGTTGTTCGCATGGATCTTTTCCGCCTGTCTGGGATCCTGTTTCAGCAGAAGCTCATACAGCGTTTCCGTATCCATCGCTTCAAATTCCGGATCTGCAGGACTTTCTCCTTCTTCCGTGCTGAACTGATAATCATACAGGCAGGCCTTGAGATAAAGCCCTGTACCGCCCGCAATGATCGGAAATGACGTGCAGCTGTCGATCTCTCTCCTGGCATCCTGCTGGAACTGCGCCACGCTGTAATGATCCTTCGGATCCAGCGTATCGATCAGATGATGCGGGATCCCTCTCATCTCTTCCGGTCTGATCTTTCCGGAGCCGATATCCAGTCCCCGGAACATCTGTATGGAATCACCGGAAATGATCTCGCCATGCAGTGCTTCAGCCATTTCCAGGGAAAAGTCTGTTTTTCCTGATGCTGTAGGGCCGACGATGACCAGTACCTTTTTCATCGCAGGAACTCCTTGGTCAGCTCTTTCTCACTCAGTATGACAAATGTCGGTCTGCCGTGCGGACAATGGTACGGATTCTCGCATGTGCCAAGCTGCCTGATCACTTCTCTCATCTCGTCCATCGTCAGATTGCGGTTGAAGCGGATCGATCTGTGACATGCCATGGTAGCGATCTTTTTCTTTTCCATGCGGGCATATCTGATCTCACGTTCCTCTCGGAAGGAATCCATGACATCCTGCAGGAATGATTCCGCATCGATCTCTTTCATCCAGAGAGGGATCCTTCTGACGATCAGCAGATCTCTGCCGAACGGTTCAAATGATATATGAAGATCGGCTGCAGCTTCGTTGATCTCATCCACTCTCTGTACCAGATCTGCAGATGCCTTGACCTGCAGCGGTATAAGACAGTCAGTCATAACAGGTTCCTTATTGAGCTTTGCCCTGATCTCTTCATAATGAACACGTTCCTGGCAGGCATGCTGGTCGAGTATCGCCAGACCGTTTTCTACTGCGCACAGGATGAACTTCCCGTGCAGCTGGCCAATGACCTGCATATCGGGAAGTTTCTCCCGGACAACCGGTTTTTCCGGTTCTGCAGGCGGAATATATTCCGGTTCCGGTTCACGGATCACTTCAGCAGGTTCCCTGACGGGTTTTTGCACAGGCTGAACCTGTACAGGCTCCTGCTGTACAGGGCGCTGCTGAATTTCTTTCTGAACAGGCACATCTGTATCCAGTGTGTCCAGACTGATCGGTTCATAATATGTCTGACGTGCTGCACTGACTTCAACCTTCGGTGCCAGCACTGTGTTCTTCAATATTTCATGGATCTCTGTGCGGATCAGCTGTTCAAGCTGGTTTTCCTTGGATAAACGGACTTCCCATTTGCTCGGATGCACATTGACATCCAGCAGCTGGGAATCCATCCGGATCTGCAGTACAGCCAGAGGATGTCTTCCTTTGACGATAAAGTCCTCATATCCGTCTTCGATCGCTTTATATAAGCGGAATGTCCTGACCATGCGTCCGTTCAGGAACACATGCATTGAATTCCTGGTAGAACGGGTGATCTGCGGCTTGATGATATATCCGGTGATCGTATAATCAAAGTCTGAGAATTCTACAGGCACTGCGTTTTCCGCTGCTTCCCTGCCCCATGCCTGGTACAGTACTTCCAGAAGGTTGCCTTTTCCGGTCGTCTGGAATGCAGTACGCCCGTCACTGATCAGGCGGAATGAGATCTCCGGATGGCTCATGGCAAAGCGGGTCACAACATCCTGGATCAATGAGTTTTCATAGGCAGCCGAGCGCATGTGCTTCAGTCTTGCCGGGGTCTTGTAGAACAGTCCTTCCACAGTGATCTCGGTTCCCTGGTCTGCCGGATATGCACTGACGGAAACGGTCTTTCCGTATTCGATCTTCACCCTCGTGCTTTCATTGCCGTCACTGGTCGTCAGTGTCAGCTTGGAAACACTGGCAATGGAAGGCAGCGCTTCTCCGCGGAAACCGAGCGTATGGATCCGCCACAGATCTGTCTGGGTACGGATCTTGCTGGTGGCATGTCTCTGGAACGCCATGACCGCATCCTTGCTGTCCATGCCGCATCCGTCATCCGTGACTGTCAGTGAGGCAAGTCCGCCTTCCCTGACAGCGATGGTGATCCTTGTACTGCCTGCATCGATCGCATTCTCAACCAGTTCTTTCACAACACCCTGAGGGCGTTCAACAACTTCTCCTGCCGCGATCATATTCGCGGTCTGTTCATCCAACTGTACAATTCTGCTCATAATATCTACCTGCAGAAATTATATACTATAATTGTCAGAAAGGAGGTCTGCATGCGGCTGAAAGAAGAATTCCGAAAAGAAACTGTCATTAACAGATCCAGATTCATTGCCTGTGTTGCGCCGGTTTTTTCCGAAGAGGAAGCACGGGCATATATAGAAAAGATCCGGAAGGAATTTCCGGATGCTTCACATGTATGCACTGCCTATATGACAGGTGAAAACGACATGATCCAGCGCTCCAGCGACAACCATGAACCTGCCGGTACAGCCGGCGTTCCGATGCTGGAAGCCATACGCAAGAGCGGGCTTTCTTCAACATGTGCCTGTGTCGTCCGTTATTTCGGAGGGATCAAGCTTGGTGCAGGCGGACTGATCCGGGCTTATTCCGGGTCTGTCACGGATGCTCTGGCAGAAGCGAAAAAGCTTGATAAGGTCCCGGTAGATGTATGGCAGATCACATACCCGTATGATCTCTCGGGAAAACTGGAAGGCTGGCTCAGAAGAAATACGGAAAATGCGGAATTTGATTACAGTGATCAGGTGACATGCATTTTCGAAACCAGAGAAAACAACATTGCGGACACGATCCGCGATCTGACAAGAGGTTCTGCGGAGGCGGAACTGGTGGAACATACATTCAGAGAGGTGGAAGTG
>CAMOPG010000010.1:0-35064 GCA_946622165.1 uncultured Erysipelotrichaceae bacterium | reverse complement strand
TTCATGATCGCCGCTGCTGTTTTCATGGTCATTGTGAAGGTTATCTGCATTTGACTTTGTTATGATGAAGGCAGGAGTTAAGAATGATCATGGAAATTACATTTGAAGTACTGAAGGGAATCCTCGATGCGTACACTTATGAGGTTGTTTTTGTAGACCGGACACATACTGTACGCTGGATGAACAAAACCGCACAAAAACGCTACGAAGGCAGGGTGTTTATTGGAAACAGTTTATTCAACTGCCATAATGAAGGATCAAAGGGAAAGATTGAAGAATTCCTGAGACGGGCTGATGCGGGTGAGAACGAGATGTTCGAGACCTACAACCGAAAGACCGGCGAACGGGAATTCTTCGTCCCTGTGAGAAACGACGCAGGCGAAGTAATCGGATACTTTGAACGCCACGAGGCTCCCTGGGACAGGGAGCACGCGGCTGAACCTGTAGGCGATTACTGGCTGCGGCGAATCTAGATATTCCAGCAGGAAACCTCTTTCACAGGCTGTAATTGAATACATTCCCGCCGAAATATCACTTCCTGTTTCAGCGACAGATAACTGCACCGCATAATGCAGTGCCCGCCAGAGCTGTCTCCACAAGCTTGAGAGAAACGACTGACCGATTTCGATGTCCTCTCACCGTATGGTCAGTCTTTTATTTATGTGTTTTGACTTTTTGATATTTCACTGACTGGTATCAGGTTTTCATGGCAAACACCTTCTTTCTGACATGATATTGCTGCGACGAAACAGTGCTGTTCGGCCTACACTGTTATTTACGCCATGCAAAAACTGATTCCCTGTAAAAAATTGTATTTTTGCTGTTCTGCGTAAATTTTTCTGCACAAGCCGGGGCAAAATGGAAAAAATATACGGAGCCCATTAATGAAAATATTTTCAGAGAAATGAAACAAAAATATGCACGGGTGGTGTTAAACGCTTTCAGCGGTATTGACCGAAAGCCTTCTTTGCTTAAAAATTTTGTACATAAAGGCTGAGAAGGGAAGAGTAATCTGCCGGAAACCTTACAGAGAGCTTCGGTTGCTGAAAAGAAGCAGGTGGAACACAGATGAACATGGCCCCGGAGCTGCATGTCCGATATTCAGGGCATGACGGAGTTCCCCGTTAAAAGGAAAAGAGTATGATGGTACTCTGTAAGGCGGATGCAGTGATGTATTCGTAAAAGCAAGGTGGTAACACGTAGTATAACTTCGTCCTGGCATATGTCCGGGACGTTTTTGTTTCCGAAGGAGGTTCATTGTGATCAGTATCAGGGGACTGAAAAAATCATTCCGAATGGAAAAGCAGTATGTACATGCGGTCAACGAGGTCGATCTGGATATCGCAGAAGGTGAGATCTTCGGTGTCGTAGGATATTCCGGTGCGGGGAAGTCTACACTGGTCCGATGTATTAATTTCCTTGAGATACCTGATGAAGGAAGTATTACGATCAAGGGATTCGGAACTTTTGCGGCAAGGCAGTCAAAGCTGTATCACACCCCGGAAGGCGGTGGTACAGAAGCGCCGGTAACCCAGCAGGAACTCCGGCAGCTGCGGCGTAATATCGGCATGATCTTCCAGCACTTCAATCTGCTGGACAGAAGCACGGTTTTTGAAAATGTGGCATATTCACTGCGCTACACAGGCATATCCAAAGATGAGATCGAAAAGCGTGTCAAAGAACTTCTGGAACTTGTGGACCTGTCCGATAAGATCGATTCCTATCCTGCAGAACTCTCCGGAGGTCAGAAGCAGCGTGTAGCGATCGCAAGAGCGCTGGCCAACAACCCGAAGATCCTGCTGAGTGATGAAGCTACATCAGCGCTTGATCCGGAGGTAACGGAATCGATCCTGAAACTTCTGAAGGATCTGAACAGGAAACTCGGTCTTACGATCATCCTGATCACACATGAGATGGCAGTTGTCAGGTCCATCTGTGACCGGATGGCTGTTATGGAACTCGGAAATATCGTTGAGTCAGGCAACGTATATGATGTCTTCGCAGATCCTCATGCTGCAAGCACCAAACGGTTCGTGAATGCTTCATTCGGCCTCAGCAACCTCGAAAAACTCACAGAGAGCGGCGTCATTACAATGACTCCGGACAGCAAGCTTGTACGGCTGACATTCAACCGTGACAGTGTCGGGGAAGCGCTGATCTCAGAAGTCTCGAGAAACTTCAAAATCAGTATGAATATCGTTCTGGCAAACGTTGAGATCCTGCAGGATGCACCGCTCGGTGCCCTGATCGTCCTGGTGAAGGGCGATCCGGAAGATGTTCAGAAAGCATTGGATCATATCGTTTCATGCAATGTCAGGGTGGAGGTGCTTCATGATGGAATGGCTTGAGTCTCTGATGCCGAATGTAGTGATCTACTGGCAGGAGTTTATGCAGAGCTGCAGTGCAACAGCTCAGATGTTTCTGATCGGCGGAAGTATCTCGCTGATCATCGGATTCTTCTTCGGGGTGCTGCTGATCATCACCCGTACAGGCGGGATCAGCGAAAACCGTTACGTGTACGGTTTCGTTAATTTCTTTATCAATATCTTCCGCTCTGTGCCGTTCATCATCCTGCTGATCTTTCTGATCCCGTTTACGAGAATGGTGATGGGTACGGCGATCGGCGTGAAAGGAGCCATCATACCGCTGTGTTTCGGCTGTGTGCCGTTCTTTACAAGACAGGTCGAAACAGCTCTGTCAACTGTAGATCCGGGAAAGGTAGAAGCCGCCCGTGCTATGGGGAGCGGTACAGCGGGGATCGTGTTCCGCGTATATCTTCATGAAGCAGTGCCTGATCTGATCCGTGTGATCACGATCACGGCTATCAGTCTGATCGGTCTGACGACAATGGCAGGAGCCGTTGGCGCAGGCGGGATCGGCAGCTTCGCTATCAACTACGGTCAGAATCTGCATCATCAGGACATTGTGAATGTATGTGTTCTGCTTCTGCTTGTGCTGGTATCGCTGATGCAGACAGCAGGCAGCACCTTGGCCAGGAAAACAACAAATCGCTCGTTATTCCGCAAAAGGAATGGAAAGGAATGAAATCATGAAAAAAACTCTGACAACTGCAGCTGCACTCGTTCTGGCTGTTACTCTGACAGGATGCAGCGGATCTTCTTCTGCTGAAACATCTTCTTCCAACAAATCATCCGATCCGATCAAGATCGGCATTCCTGATGATGCAACCAATGGCGGACGCGCGATCAAGCTTCTTGAAACAGCCGGTCTGATCAGCGTTGATCCTGCTGCCGGATGGGTACCCGAACTGAAAGACGTAACAGAATACATCTACAACATTGAGATCGTGCCTACCCAGGCTAATACGCTGCCTTCAACGCTGGATGATTTCGGTGCTTCTACGATCAACGGTACTTACGCGATCCCGATCGGTCTGGTTCCTTCACGCGATGGACTGATCGTGGAAAACCAGGCTGATGCGACTGCAGAAGGTGAGAAGAACCCGTTCATCAATGTTATCGTTGCCCGTACTGCTGACAAAGACAATGAAACATATGCAAAAGTCGTAAAAGCGTTCAATACCGATTATGTTGCACAGTTTGTTCTTGCCAAGTATTCTGAAGCTTCCATTCCTTCATGGCCCTGGAACCCGACCGAGCTGAGTGATGAAGAGATCCTGGATGAAGTAGACCACTATACATCTTCTCCGGAAGGAAAAACAGTCGTGAAGCTTGGCGTATGCGGTGCCAGCAATGATTCATGGAAAGCAGTCCAGAAGATCCTGGATGACAACGGCGACAACATCTACATCGAACTTGTCCGTTTTGATGCATATACACTGCCTAATGAAGCACTGAACAGCGGCGAGATCGATCTGAATTCTTTCCAGCATTACGCATATCTCAATAAGGAGATCGAATCTCAGGGATATGATCTTACCGTCATCGGAGATACCAATATGGCTCCGCTCACACTTTACTCCAGAAAATACGATTCACTGGATGCGCTGAAGGAAGCGGCGGGAAAGAAGGAATAACATGACAGACATCAAAGAAAAGATCGCAATATTTGCGGATGAACACGGCAGTGAATATCAGGAGATCGCGCTGGCTATCCATGCAAGACCGGAAGTGTCCAACTATGAATTCTTCGCATCGGAAACACTGAGTGAAAAACTGAGAGCAGAAGGTTTTGAGATCGAACTTCCAGCAGCTCACCAGCGGACAGGCTTCGCGGCATATTACCGTTCATCAAAACCCGGACCGGTCATTGCTTTCCTGGCAGAATACGATGCTCTGGCAGGATTAGGACATGGCTGCGGGCATAATATCTTTGGAGCTACTTCCTCACTGGCAGCCGCAGCGCTGAAGAGCGTGATCGATGAGATCGGCGGCGAAGTGCGTGTATACGGAACACCGGGAGAAGAAGGCGGTGAAGAAGGAAGCGCCAAGGGAAGCTTTGTACGTGATGGTTATTTCAAAGATGTAGATGCAGCATTGTGCGTGCATCCCGGCAGTTCTCCGAAAAACGGACTGTCTTCCAGAAATCTGGCAAACGCACCGGTAGATATTGAATTCTGGGGCAGACCGGCTCATGCGGCTGCGATCCCGGAGCAGGGACTGAATGCACTCGATGCACAGATCCTTGTATACAATGCGATCAGTGTACTGCGTCAGCAGCTGCCTACGGATGTCAGGATCCACGGTATTATTACCGACGGCGGAACAGCACCGAATGTGATCCCGGAATATACAAAATCGAAGTACTACCTGAGAGCGGCTGCCAAAGAGACTGTTGATATGGTCTATGAGAAGGTGGAAAACATCGTGAAAGGTGCAGCACTGCAGACAGGATGCGAAGGAAAGATGCATCTGTTTCAGAACTTCGTTGAAAATATGGTCCTGACGCCGAAACTGGATCAGGTCTGGGTCAGAAACATGAATGCTCTGGGTCAGGAATGTGAGCCGCAGACATGGAAGGTGTCTCCGGGCTCCAGCGATGTCGGAAATGTCTCCCAGGTCGTACCGGCGATCCAGCCCCATATCAGCATCACTGATGTACAGGTACCCGGTCATTCCCAGGGTATGGTGGAAGCTTCCCGCTCGGAAAAGGGCATGAAGTCGATCGTACTTGGGGCAAAGGCCCTGGCATGGACGGCAGTGGACCTGATCACGGATCCCAAGCTGCTGGCTGAGGTCAAGGAAGAACACGCCTATAATGTTGCTCATCAGAAAGATGAACACTCAGATAATTGATTACATTCAGAATAAAGATATGTGGGAATGCCGGATCAGCCGGCATTCTTTATATGTTCTTCGGGATGAAATGCACAGCTGTTTGAACGTGTTTCACAGTCTTCAGGTATTCCTGTCTCTGAATTGCCGGAAGAAAAGTGGTTAAAATTCCGTATTGTATGAATTCTGTGTGAAATTTAAAAAACGCCCTTCATTGACCGGCGGTCATGTTAAAATGCAGTCATGAAAAAGATATTAAGAAATATTATTGTGGAGACAGTATCTCTATGGGTCATCGACATGCTGTTCACCGGTATAGCCTTTACCAGCATGTCATCCATGATTACGACAGCCGTGATCCTTGCGCTGCTGAACAGTACGGTACGTCCGGTCCTCAAGATCATGACGGTGCCTGTATCGATTCTGACGCTCGGATTCTTCTCCCTGATCGTGAATGCGGTCGTACTGGTCCTTGCTTTTTCATTGTCGGAGGGTGCATATATCGATTCCTTCTTCACGGCATTTATAGCGAGCATCATATTGGCGTTTGTAAACGGTGCAGTGGAAGGGCTGTTTAAGGACTGAAGATGCCGGAAGTGAAATTGATTTACCAATCCAGTTCAGGACACGCTTATTCAGTAGCCAAAGCTGTGGGAAATGAACTGAATACGAAACCGATCGATATTCATGAGCCTGCGGTACTGTCTGATACGGATCTGCTGATCCTTTGCATTGAAACACGTGATGGAAAGCCGGATCATTATCTGCTTGACTATCTGGACCAGCTTCCTGTCAACAGTATCAAAGATGCAGCGTTGATCAGTACCAGCTTATCCGGCAGGGATTATACGGAACTTGCGGTCGGACTGCTCGGTCATAAAGGCATTTCAGTGTATCCAAAACGTCTTTGCCTGAAAAGAGGAATTATGAGGTTTTTCAGGAGCAGACCGAATGAATCAGATCTGAAAGAAGCAAGATTATTTGCAAGAGAGGTAGCTGCTGCCTGCGGGCAGTAGAGTCTGCACAGCCAGCAGGTCTTTCGGATCGGAATGATCAATATGTAGTTCAGCGCGGGTCCTGCTGCAGAAAATTAACAGATCACGAAGCCGGACATATGCGTGAACCGGCTTTTATTAACAGGTGGGAAAGTAAAAAATGACAGAAATGAAACAGAAAAACACAGTCAGTGATGAGGAACTGGCTTATGCAAACCGGGTCATACAGATCCTGAAGCAGTATTATCACCGGCATGTCATCGGTCAGGAAGCCCTCGGGGATGCTCTGATCTCATCGATCATGGCTGACGGTCATATTCTGATCGAATCGGTACCTGGTCTTGCCAAGACGACAGCCGCCAAGGCGATCGCCTCTGCAGTCAATGCGTCTTTTTCAAGGATCCAGTGCACACCGGACCTGCTTCCGTCCGATATTACCGGAACACAGGTATACAACAGGAACACAGCACAGTTTGAGACGGTATTCGGACCGGTGTTTTCCAATTTTGTACTGCTGGATGAGATCAACAGATCCAGCGCAAAGACACAGGCTGCCATGCTTGAGGCAATGCAGGAAAAACAGGTGACGATCGCAGGGGTCAGCTATCATATGCCGGAAGATCTGTTTATTGTGATTGCGACGCAGAACCCGATCGAACAGGAAGGAACATATATGCTGTCGGAGGCACAGACCGACCGTTTCCTGATCAAAGAGAAGCTGGATTATCCGGATGTGCATGAAGAAGCGAAGATCCTCCGTCTGCTGGAAAAGGAAACAGCCAAAGACGAGGCAGTCCTGTCAACAGAGCATATCCGCACATTGCAGCGTATCTGCAGGAACGTATACATTGATCAGGCGATCATCAATTACATTGCCAGGATCGTGTCTGCCACAAGAATGCCTTCGGAAGAAATGAAGCAGTATATCCGCTTCGGTGCATCCGTCAGGGCCTCGATCGCTTTCATGAAGATGAGCAAGGCACATGCACTGCTGTCAGGACGCAGTTATGTGATCCCTGAAGATGTGAAGGCTGTGCGCTATGGTGTCCTGCGTCACAGGATCTCATTGAGCTACAGTGCTGTATCCCAGAAAATACAGCCGGAAGACCTGATCGATCAGATCTTCAGCGGGATACCTACACCATGATGGATTACATTCTGCTGGATGAGATCAGCACATCCATCCGGCTGTACGAATCCAGAAAAAGCATGAATCCGACAGACGGTCTGTTTTCATCGGTCTATCAGGGATCCGGCATGGATTTTGATGATCTGAGAACATATACTGCAGGCGACCGCATCAGGGATATTGACTGGAAAGCGAGTTCCAGAAGTGAAGATATCCTTGTCCGCAGGAGTACTGAGGAGCGCAGACATCATGTCCTGTTCATCATGGATACGGGAAAAGGCATGATGGCTGATACACCGCAGTTCGTGATGAAGGCAGCGCTTGCCGTAAGGACGATGGGAGCGGTCGGATATCTGCTGAACAGGCAGTCAGCTGATCTGGCAGAGATGCTTTCCGTCAGGGAAGCGATCGATTATATTCCCTTTTCCTCAGGCAATGTATATCTTCAGAATATGATGAACCGCTATGCGGATGCTGTGGGGGATGGGAAACAGACAGTCAGCGAAGTGCTGCGGTATGCGGATGAGCGTATCGGAAGACGCTGTCTGATATTTGTGCTGACAGATATGGAAGGCATATCAAAACTGAACGAAGAGCTGATCTCTGCAGCTGTGTACAGACATGATCTGTTTGTAATACGCATTGATGATGCGTGGCTGTGTGCAGACAACAGCTTTGATATTTTCAGCGGGCGTTATGCTGATACACAGTATTTCATGACTCCGGCATTGCAGGAAACGGAAAAGCGTGTGCGTCAGGAGATCCTGGACAGCGCGGAAAAACTGTTCCTGAAATACGGCGTCCGTCATACAAGTCTTGCAAAAGAAGATGAACTTTTGGAACGGATCGACGAATTATTCAGATTTCAGAGGTGAGATATGAACATAACAGTAGGTCTGCAGGATGTCAGAATGTTTTCATTCTTCTGGCTGCTGGCGGCGGTTCTCGGTCTGGCAGCAGCTGTTTTCCTTGTGCGTCAGGTGATCGGAAAGCACAGACAGACACAGAAAGCAGCTGAAGAAGAGGTTTCCCTGCAGGATAAATATCTTGAGAAGCTGAAACACCTGGAGCAGGAATATCTGCACAATCAGATCAGTGTGCGCAGCGCATACCAGACATTAAGCAGAACGGTGAGGGAATACGGATCCGAACTGACAGGGATCCCGATGGACAGGCTGACGCTTGCCGAGATCCGTCTGCACGGTTCCGGAAAAGCCGCTCATCTGGTAGAACGGTATTATGAACCGGAATTTGCCGAATATGCAGAAGACAAGTTTATCTATGAGATCCATTACGCAGAGGAGGTCATCAGGGCATGGAACTGAGATATCCCTTTGTGCTGTGGATCGGACTGGTTTTGCTGGCGGTATCGGTGATCGTTCTGTACAGATACAGGAAAAACACCGGATTCAGCGGCGGAGTCAAAGTATCGACTGCCGGACTGCTGGAACAGGTGCCTGAATTCCGCAAAGCAAAACAGACTGCACGTCTTTTGAGGATCCTGACAAGACTGACATTGTGCGGAATGGTTGTATCTGCGCTGTTTCTTGCGGCAGGACCGTATGAGACACGGGAAGAGACCACAACGCTGCGTCAGCGTGATATTATTTTCTGCCTTGACGTTTCCTATTCCATTTATGAACTGAATGATGCGCTGGTCGATCAGCTGAAAGAACTGTCACAGGGACTTGAAGGCGATCGCATCGGCATATCGATCTACAATACATCAACGATCCTGTATGTACCATTAAGTGACGACTATACATTCATCCGGCAGAAACTGGACGAGCTGAAAGAATACTTTTCTCTGCAGAAAGAGCTTGTTGCATATGAGGACAAGTTCTGGCTGACAGACCGTGAATATGCGGAATATGAAAAGATCTATAAGCAGCTTGAATTCTTTGATGCAGGAACGATCGTAGACAGCTATTACCGCGGAAGTTCACTGATCGGTGAAGGATTGGCATCTGCGATGTACAGCTTTCCGGATCTGAATGATGAAGAACGTACGAGAGTGATCATCATGACGACAGACAATGATGAGCGTGCGGAAACAAAGCCTGTTGTGGAACTGGATGAGGCAGCTGCGCTTGCGGCTTCGCATGATATCACGATCTTCGGTATCTTCCCTGATCGTGAAAAGTATGAATCAGACAGGCTGTTTGTGTACGACCAGAATCTGCGGGATTTCAGACAGAGCATTGAGCAGACAGGCGGTCAGGTCTATGAAGTTACGAGATCCCTGGATGTTGATATGATCCTGGATGATATTCAGCGCGATCCTGCCATGCAGGCTGCTCAGGTCACCACGGAATATGAATCGGATCTGCCGCAGATACCGTTTATCTGCCTTACAGTATTTTTCATGGGATATTTGATCTGCAGGTATGTCAGATTCAGAGGTGTGCTATGATCATTCAGCCTATGATCAATCCGGTCATTCTGGCAATGGCCGCTGCAGTATTTGCTTTTATCATATGGAAGCTGATCCGTCAGTACCGTGATCATCTGCGCACATCTCTTATGCATATGGCAGCACTGGTACTGATCTGTGTGATGCTGGGCGTGATCGGTCTTCGTCCGATGATCTATGACAATGACCGGAAAGCGATCGCCAAGAATATTGATGTGCTGTTTGTCATTGATACAACACTCAGTATGTGGGCAAACGACGGCAAAGATCAGGCACAGCGCATGGATGCTGTTCAGGAAGATGTCGGCCGCATCATGGAAGAGATGGCCGGGGCAAGCTTCGGACTGATCCGTTTTGATAATCAGTCACAGATCCTTTCTCCGTTTACCACAGACACCAGAAATGTCAGGGATGCGCTCAAGATCATGCTGAGACCGGCATCCGGATATGCCCGCGGAAGCACGATGGGTCTTCCGCTGGAAGATATGGAGCTTCTGCTGGAATCTTCCTCCAGCAAGAAAGATCGTCTGACAGTCGTATTCTTCATCTCGGACGGAGAAGAAACGGCAGGGACAGAACCTGCTTCGTTCGCTTCACTGCATACATATATCGACAGCGGTGCAGTTCTGGGATACGGAACAGAGACCGGCGGAACGATGAGCTACCGCGGAGGTGCATCTGTTTATGATCCCGATACAAAAGAAGCTGCTGTTTCACGTATCGATGAAGACAATCTGAAACAGATCGCTGCAGATCTGGGAGTTGACTATATCCATATGGGTGAAAGAGTCGGCCCGGATCATATCGTGCAGTCGGTACTGCGCTCATGCAGCAGAAGCGAAGACGCGAAGAACTATGATATTTATCAGGATATCTATTATATATTTGCCGGTATGATCCTGATCTGCATCATAGTTGAAGTCATTGATCAGCGCAGGAGGGGAAGTTTATGAAGAAGCGTATCATAGCTGCCGTCCTTCTGGTGCTCTGTTCGGCATTTCTGCTGATCCGTTATTCCATCAACGCTGTATTTGTAAACGGGTATCATGACGGCAGATATCTGGACGATACAGAGAGCAGACTGCTGAATGTGAATTTCCCGCAGGGATGGCTGCCGTATTATAACCTGGGAAACAGTGCCTATATGCAGGGGAACTATGACAAGGCAATCATGCTGTACGAAGAAGCGCTGGCTGAGGGTCCTCGTCATCCTGCAGCGTGCAGTGTCAGGGTCAATCTGGCACTGGCTATGCTGCAGAAGATCAACTTTGAGCAGGACGATTCTGAAAGCATTGTGAAGCAGCTGCTTGCGGCAAGGGCAGTCCTGACAGAAGACGGATGTGCCGGGGAAACCGAGCCTGACGGACACAGTCCGGAAGCGGAAGAACTGAAGAAAAATATTGACGACATCCTGAAGCAGATGAACAGCAGCGGTGAATCGGGAGAGGAAGAATCTGAAGAAACCGATGAACAGGAAGAATCGGAAGAAGGCCAGTCTGAGCAGCAGGATACATCCGAACGCGAACAGCAGATCCGGCAGCAGCTTGAAGAAATGATGCAGGACAACATGGAAGAACGTCAGGATGTCCAGGAATGGCATTCCCAGGAAGGCTCATACAATCAATACAACGGAAAGACCTGGTAAGACCGGGTCAGCGGCGTGATCCTGAATATGCAGGCACGCCTTTTTCATGCCGAAAACGGTTCTGGATGCGTGATGTGATATGTATTGTTTTCGAAAGTGTATGCTATCATTGTTCTGTTAAGGAGATGGATGTTATGACAGCAAAAGGCAAAACGACAAGCCGCGATCTGACAACAGGCAATATTGCCCTGCAGATCCTTGCTTTTTCCCTTCCTCTGATGCTGGGAAATGTATTTCAGATGCTGTACAACACCGTGGACTCGATCGTTGTAGGCAACTTTGTCGGCACGCAGGCACTGGCTGCAGTCGGTGCTACAACGATGATCGTCAATCTGTTTGTCTTCTTCTTCAACGGGTTCTCGATCGGTGCGGGTGTTGTGATCGGCAATTATTTCGGCGCAAAGGAAATGAAGAAGCTTCATAATGCTGTGGAAACAGTCATGACAGCTTCCTTTATTCTGTGCGTTGTATTTACGGTGATCAGTGTTGCCGGCGTCAAACCGATGCTGAGGTTCATGTCCACTCCGGAGGATGTTTTCCCTGAAGCGACAACATATCTCAGGATCTACTTTGCCGGATTATCGGGATTGCTGATCTACAATATCGGATCAGGCATCCTGCGTGCAGTCGGTGATACGACAAGACCGCTCTATTTTCTGATCCTGACCAGTGTTCTGAACATTGTTCTGGACCTTCTGTTTGTGATCGTGTTCCATCTCGGAATTGCCGGTGTTGCACTGGCAACGATCATTTCACAGTTTATCTCTGCACTCCTGATCATTTATCTGCTGACACATACCTCAGATATCTACCGGTTCACATGGAGTGATATGCATATCAATTTTGATATTCTGAGAAAGGTATTCTCGGTCGGTCTGCCTGCAGCGATCCAGTCCGTCATCACCGCTTTCTCCAATATCTTCGTCCAGTCCTATATCAACTATTTCGGTTCCGGCGTCATGGCTGCCTGGAGCTGCTATAACAAGATCGACATGTTTATTATGCTGCCGATGAACAGTATGGCTCTGTCCGCGACAACATTCGTCAGCCAGAATATCGGTGCCAATCAGATCAAGCGTGCAAATGACGGCACCAAGACTGCGATCCTGATGACCCTGGGCATCACGGCTGTGATCGCTACTGCGATCTGGCTGTTTGCAGCAGCAGCCGTCAGTCTGTTTACTTCTGATCAGGAAGTTATCTCTTACGGCGTTATGTTCCTAAGAACAAATGTATATTTTCTGCTGTTCAACTGCATCAACCACGTGCTTGCCGGTGCGCTTCGCGGACGCGGTGATTCCAAGGCACCGATGGTGATCATGCTGACAGGATTTGTTGCGATCCGCCAGATCTATCTGTATGTGATGACGCATTTCATTTCCAATACGCCCCAGATGGTCGGATTCGGCTATCCTGTCGGATGGATGGTGACATGTGTTCTGGAAGTACTGTACTTCATGGCAAAATGGAATAACAAACAGTCTCTTTCTGCGTAATTGACAAGGTCCTGCATATCAATGCAGGGCCGCTTTTTTCAGACTGATATCATATTGGGAGAACAAGATCATGAAAAGACATTTTGACAGGATCCACTGTACCGGCTGCGGAAACTGCATCCGTTTCTGCCCGAAAGGCATTCTGAAGCTCAGCGAAGAACCTGATGAACAGGGAATCTATATTACGGTAACTGATGAAAAGGCCTGCATTTCCTGCAGAAGCTGTGAAACGATGTGCACCAGGGGTGCTTTCTGGTTTTCAGATACAGATCAGATGCCGGAAGATATCCGGATCATGGGAAGAGAGGGTCTTCCGGATCATGCAGGATGCCAGTTCGGCATCATGGCGCATATGCTTTCCAGGGCAATCGTGAATCTCGGAATCGAAGATCAGGTCACCATTTTCCGGAGTGAACGCTCTGAAGCGAACCTTCTGGTGGATTCCAGAGGATATGAAGCGCCGCACTTCTTTGAAGAAGGAATAAAGTTCAAACAGGAACACCCGGAACGGCTCGTCATCATTTTCTATTCCGATCCGAAAGCCGGTCCGCATGAACATGCGAAAAAACTGTTTTCACAGCTGAAAGATGAAAATATTACGCTGATCCACTGCCTTGGATACTTTGAACAGACAGATGACTATCAGGGATACAGGATCCCTTCAGAGCATCTTGCAGAACAGATGACCGGAAAGGAAGGCATATCCTATATTGCAAGGGGAAATCTGACATCAGTGGCTGAGACACTGAAAACCGAAAGATATATGGAAGAGGCACTGCGCTGTCAGATGAGAGGGGAAGGCACTTCGGTCACGGAGATCATTTTCCCTTGTTTCTTCAGACTCGAAAACCGGCCGAAGGATCCGATCACTCCCGAAACAAGAGAGCGGATCCATGCATGGTTCTCAGACAATATCGTTCCGGAATTCAAACCGGGAGTACTTAAAGGATAACAGCAGCCAGACATCCAATAAAAAATATCTGCATGTACAGGCGTGAGCGTTTTTCATATGCTCATTTCTGATGCATTTTAAGAAGGATGTATTATTCTTTTCGGCTGTTTTGTAAAATACAGGCAGTTGTTTTCATGCAGAAGGACAACAGGCCTGCTGTACTGAAGAAGAATCATTCCGCAAACTCATTAAAAACTAGTATACTTTTCGTATGTCTCGAAATAAAAGAAAAAGAAAGATCAACGTATTGAACCTGCTGCTGGTCATCCTGCTGGCAGTATGTACGGTAGCACTGGCTGCCGCCGGGATCCTGAAGGCTGCAGACTATCTGACCGGCAGAAACAACGGTCTGCAGGATGGAGGCGTGACCGCCGTGGAATACGGTACAGGGTCATCGGAGCCTCTGGATTATATTGATCAGGATACTGCACAGATCCGTGTGAAAGATGACCGGAAGATCGATACGTATCAGCTTGGCGATCAGGAGATCACATACATCGTAACGAAGAAAGGTTTGTTCGGCAGTTCCGAAAAAGAGATCACCAGGATATTTACCGTATCGGATACGCAGGCTCCTGTTATCACGACGGTGGAAACAGAACTTGCAAGGGCGGTCAATGATGTCCTTGATCTGCAGGATCTGATCCTGTGCACCGATCCGGCTGACGGACAGCTGACATATTCTGATACATTGAGCCCGGGAACATGGACGAGCACGACAGATGCTGATATGGGGAAAGCAGGAAACTACACTGTGCAGGTACGTGCCATGGACAGTAACGAAAATACCGCAGAGGCGGTATTAAACCTCAGGGTGATCGGTGATCCGACCGACAGCAATTCATTCTATGTCAAAGTCAACAGAGCGGCGAATACCGTTACCGTATATGAAAAGAACGCAGACGGAACGGCAGGAACACCTTTGAAAGCAATGATCTGCTCAACAGGTGACGCAACACCGCTCGGTACATACAGTACATTCAATCGTTCAACATGGAGATCATTGTTCGGCGGTGTTTACGGCCAGTATGCAACGGATATCGTAGGGAATATTCTGTTTCATTCCGTTCCGTATTTTTCCGCATCAAAAAATGATCTGGAATATCTGGAATACAACAAGCTCGGCACTGCTGCATCCATGGGGTGCGTCAGATTATGTGTGCGGGATGTCAAATGGATCTTTGAGAACTGTGCGATCGGCACAACTGTAGAATTCTATGATGATGCGGAAAATCCCGGTCCGCTGGGAAAACCCGAACCGATCATCATTGATACAGCAAGTGCCAACAGGGGATGGGATCCGACGGATCCTGACCCGCAGAATCCATGGAATTGATATAAATACTACAGTAAGGGGATGACAACAATGACAAGAGAAAAATTCGGTTCAAGGCTTGGCTTCCTTCTGGTCAGCGCAGGATGTGCGATCGGAATCGGCAACGTATGGAAGTTTCCGTATGTGACCGGGGAGAACGGCGGAGGTATTTTCGTATTGTTTTATCTGCTGTTTCTGCTGATCATGGGCCTGCCTGTATTAACGATGGAACTGGCAGTCGGCAGAGCTTCACGCAAAAGTGCAGTGCTGGCATATCAGACATTGGAGAAACCGGGATCCTTCTGGCATCTTCATGGCTGGGTAGCGATCGCAGGATGCTATTTGCTGATGATGTATTACACGACTGTTTCAGGATGGATGGTCAGCTATTTTGTGAAGTTCATGACCGGAACATTCGCGGGCGTATCTGTGGAAGAAACAACCGGGGTATTCGGCGCGATGCTGTCAAATCCGGTAGAAATGACGGCTTTCATGGCACTGACCGTATTTGCCGGATTCCTTGTATGCTCGCTTGGACTTCAGAACGGAATTGAGCGCATTACAAAGGTCATGATGCTCGGCCTGCTGATGCTGATCATCGTACTGGCAGTGCACTGTATTGGTCTTCCGGGAGCCATGAAGGGCGTGTCCTTCTATCTGAAGCCGGATCCTGCAGAAGCATCTCGTGTCGGTCTGTTCAATGTAATGACCGCTGCGATGAGCCAGTCCTTCTTTACCCTGAGTCTTGGCGTGGCATCCATGGAGATCTTCGGAAGCTACATGAGCAAAGACAATACACTGATGCAGGAATCCTTCTGGATCTGCATTTTGGATACATTTGTTGCGCTTGTCAGCGGTCTGATCATTTTCCCGGCATGCTTCAGCTTCGGTATACAGCCTGACGCCGGTCCGGATCTGATCTTCATTACACTTCCTAAAGTATTCATGAGCATGGCCGGAGGAAGACTGTGGGGAACGCTGTTCTTCCTGTTCATGACATTTGCAAGCTTCTCAACAGTTATCGCGGTATTCGAGAACCTGATCTCCTGCTGCATCGACAACTTCGGATGGAACAGAAAAAAAGCGGTCACCATCAATCTGCTGTTCATGCTGGCCGCCAGTATGCCTTGTGTTCTCGGTTTCAATGTCTGGAGCAGCTGGCATCCGATCGGAACGATGGATGTGCTCGGCAGTGAAGACTTTATCGTATCCAATATCCTGCTGCCTGCAGGTGCGCTGATCTATCTCCTGTTCTGCACAACAAAATGGGGCTGGGGATTCGACAATTACATTGCCGAAGCAAATACCGGAAGCGGAATGAAGATGCCTGTATGGCTGAAAGGATACTTCCAGTGGATCCTGCCGCTTCTGATCGTCGGTATATTTGTTACCGGATTACTATAATATTTCACCATTTGAAGCTATTACCTGTTTCAGCCAGTAATAGCTTTTTTTAGGTACCCGCTTCATATCTCTGAGATCATGGTTGCCGCGGTTGACATATACGACACCGTAGCGCTTCTCCATATCTCCATGGGAACTCAGGATATCGATCAGGCCCCAGCCAAGATATCCGAGCACTTCGACGCCATCCAGATCCATAGCTTCTTTCATGGCTTTGATGTGAGCTCTGTGATAATCGATCCTGTAGTCATCTTCGATCATATCCGTGCCGTTCCATGTTTCGCGGACACCGATCCCGTTTTCGATCGGGAATACGGGTATCCTGTATCTGCTGTACATAGCAGTCATGATCGTCCGGAATCCTTCCGGATCGATCTGCCATCCCCATTCACTGGCTTTCAGATAAGGATTCTGTACATTGCCGTATTTGCCGTATTCGTAAACAGAGGCACCGGCAGGCAGACGCCCAGAGTCAATGACGCCTGACTGGTAATAACTGAATGCGATATAGTCGGATCTGCACTGTCCGATCGCTTCCAGTTCTTCTTTTGTCATATCTATACAGATACCGGAAGTGCTGAGATATTTCATAAACAGCGGAGAATATCCTCTGCCGGCAAATGCATCCATCAGATTGTAATACATCAGTTCGTTGAAGCGCTCGGCTGCCTGTACGTCCTCCGGCCTGCATGAGGCAGGATAACGCGGCGTATACGCCACCATTCCGCCGATCAGGGCATTGGTATGTTCATGGAGGTAATTGCTTAATATGCAGTGTGCTGCCATGACATTGTGCGTGATCTGAAGCAGATTCTGCTCTGAGGGCTCTGCCTTGAGAACACCTGCGATCCGGTATGCGATCGGGGAGGAGTAAAGATTCTGCTCATTGAATGTGATCCAGTATTTCACTTTGTGTGCAAAACGGTCGATGATCTTTTTGCCGAAACGCACAAAACAGCGAACTGTTTCTTTGGAAAGGAATCCGTCAAACTGTTCTGCCAGATAAAGCGGCATATCAAAATGATACAGACAGATCATCGGTTCAATACCGCGCTCGATCAGCGCGTCAATGAATCTGTCATAATACTGCAGACCTTCTTCGTTGAATTCTCCGCAGCCATCCTTGACGCATCTGCTCCATGAGATCTGGAAACGGTACATGTTCATTCCCAGGTCCTTCATCAGATCCATGTCTTCTTCGAAGTGATGATAATTGTCATTGGCAAAGTGCCAGTCGCTTTTATGTTCTTCTGCTTCCTGAATATCATAAACGGATAAGGACTTGCCGCCTTCATTCCATCCGCCTTCTGTCTGCATGCTGGAAACACTGTTGCCCCAGAAAAATGAATGATCCATAGTGATTGCTCCTTGCTGTTCAGATAACGATCCCGTTGGTATGGTCGATCTCATGCTGAATGATCTGTGCTGTATAACCGGTAAACTTCTGCTGTTTCTTATGGAAAGACAGGTCCTGGTAAGAGACAGTGATGTTTTTATAGCGTGTTGTCTTTCTTGTTCCGCTCAGGCTCAGACAGCCTTCTTCTGTTTCATAAGGACCGGATCGTGCGGTAATGACAGGATTCATCATGCAGAAAACAGCCGGACCCGTGCTGAAAACAATGATCCGCTTCAATACGCCGATCATATTTGCGGCCATGCCTACGCATGACGCTCTGTGGCTTTTTAAGGTGTCCATCAGATCCATTGCTGTTGGCAGATCGGAAATATCTGCGTCTTTTGATGGACGTGAAAGAAGAAGCATATCTTTACATATTGTCCGTTCCATAAAACCTCTTTTCTGTTCTTGTTAGTTTCCTGTCTTTCTTTTGATTTACTAAAATAGTACAATATCACTAGTATCAGTGTCACACTAGTATCAATATTGATAGGAGGAATCGTATGAGTTTAAACAACCGTCCCCAGCTTGATGTTGTTGCTTTGGGAGAACTTTTAATAGACTTCACGGAAAACGGAATGTCTGAGCAGGGAAATCCTTTGATGGAAGCTAATCCTGGCGGAGCGCCCTGCAACGTACTGAGTATGCTTACGAGGTTCGGCAAGAAAGTAGGCTTTATCGGAAAGGTCGGAAATGACGGATTCGGTAAGATGCTTGCCGGCGCAATTGCGGAGCAGGGTATCGTGACTGATGGGCTCCGTTTTGACAACGACGTACATACAACACTGGCTCTGGTTTTGAAACTGCCGAACGGTGACAGAGATTTTGCATTCTACAGAAAACCCGGCGCAGATATGAACCTGCGTGCGGAGGAAGTGGATGTCGACCTGATCAGGAGTGCCAGACTGTTCCACTTCGGTTCACTGTCACTGACAGACGAACCTGTCAGAAGCGCAACACAGAAAGCGATCGCTGTAGCGGAAGATGCAGGTCTGATCATTACATTTGACCCGAACCTGAGAGAACCGCTGTGGGATACGCTTGATGAAGCAAAAGAACAGATCGCATACGGTATGAGACATGCGGATGTTCTGAAGATCTCCGACAATGAGATCACATGGTTCACCGGCAAACAGGATTATGAAGAGGGCATCAGATATCTCCAGGAAACATATCCGAACCTGAAACTGATCTGCCTGTCCATGGGACCTGACGGCAGCCGTGCATGCTATGGCAATCTCAGAGTAGACTGCCCTGCATTCCTCCAGGAAAAGACAATTGAAACGACCGGTGCAGGAGACACATTCTGCGCAGGCATGCTGAACATGGTTTTGGACAAAGGTCTTGATAATCTGACAGCAGAAGATCTGAAAGATATGCTTGAAACAGCTAACGCTGCTGCTTCAATCGTTACGACAAGAAAGGGTGCACTCAGAGTTATGCCTCAGCTGAGTGATGTGCACGTATTCCTTGCAGAAAGGAAAAAATCATGATCGATCAGAGCTGGAATGAAGAATTCAAAAAGCGGCTTGCCGCAAATTATGATGAGATGAAAGATCTGTATCTGAGTCTCTATCATGATGAACATGCATTCGACTATTTCTGCACGATGCTGTATGACTATTATTCACAGCGCCCCGAACTCCTGAAAGAATGGGATGAAGCACGTGAAGATGTTCCGGACTGGTTCAAAGGAAATGACATGCTCGGAATGCTGATGTACACGAACTGCTTTGCAGGAGACCTGAAAGGTGTTCTTTCCCATATCGATTATCTGAAAGAAGTCGGAATCAACTATCTGCATCTGATGCCTCTGCTGGAAAGCCCTAAGGGCAGAAGCGACGGCGGCTACGCAGTATCGGATTTCCGCAAGGTACAGCCTGAGCTCGGCACGATGGATGAACTGGCTGAACTGGCTGATACATGCCACCGCAAAGGCATGAGCCTGTGCCTTGACTTTGTCATGAATCACACCAGTGAAGATCATGAATGGGCAAAACGTGCAAGAGCAGGTGAAAAGGAATACCAGGATCGTTATTTCTTCTATGATGACTGGACGATCCCGAATGAATATGAAAAGTCTGTTCCGCAGGTATTCCCGACAACTGCACCGGGCAACTTTACCTATAACGAGGATACAGGCAAGATCGTCATGACGATGTTCTATCCCTATCAGTGGGACCTGAACTACCGCAATCCTGTTGTCTTCAATGATATGACAGCGAACATGCTGTATCTGTGCAACCACGGTGTGGATATTATCCGTCTGGATGCTGTTCCGTATATCTGGAAAGAAGTCGGCACAACGTGCAGAAACCTCCCGCAGGTCCATGTCCTGACACGTCTGATGCGTATGGCAACAGAAGTTGTATGTCCGGGAACACTGCTGCTTGGTGAGGTCGTCATGGAACCTTCCAAGGTCGTTCCTTATTTCGGAAGCCTGAAGACACCTGAATGCCATATGCTTTACAACGTAACAACAATGGCCAGCACATGGCATACAGTTGCAACCAGAGATGTCCGCCTGCTGAAGCATCAGCTGGAGAGCGTATTCGCACTGCCGAAGCAGTATACATTCCTGAACTACCTGAGATGCCATGATGACATCGGCTGGGGTCTGGATTACGACTATCTGAAGCAGTTCGGTATGGATGAAGTACCTCACAAGAAGTATCTGAATGACTGTCTGACAGGCAAGCTGCCCGGCAGTGAGGCAAGAGGTGAAACATACAACGATGATCCGCGTCTTGGTGATGCGAGACTTGTCGGTATGACAGCCTCTCTGACTGGCATAGAAGCTGCTGATTACGAACAGAATGAATGGAAGATGGCAAGAGCGATCGATTTTGACGTCATGCTGCATGCATTCCTGTTCACACAGAGCGGTATTCCCGTCCTCTACAGCGGAGATGAGATCGGTCAGCTGAATGACTATACATATCATCAGGATCCGCTGAAAGCAGATGACAGCCGTTACCTCCACAGAGGAAACTTCAACTGGGAACACGCAGGAATGCGCTTTGATGAAACAACAAGACAGGGCAAACTCTATAAGAGACTGCGTGAGCTGATCAAGGCACGTTCTGAATACAGTGTATTTGAATCAGATGCCGACACATGGGTCGTTGAAACATGGAATGATCGTGTTCTCGGAATCGGCAGATATTATAACGGTGAAAAACTGATCGCACTGTTCAACTTCAGCGATAAAGAAGAAACAGCATGGATCCACGAAACTGAAGACTATGTTGATCTGCTGACAAAAGAGCCTGTGAACGGTGATGCTGTAACGCTTGCACCTCAGAGCTTCGTCTGGATGTATCATTCTTATGAAGGAGAACGGACAAGAACTGCTGCAGCTCCGAAACTCGTTTATCCTGAGAAGAAGGCACCGAAGCCTAAGAAGCAGAAGGAAGAGAAAAAAGCAGAAAAGAAGGCAGATGAAGAACTGACAACTGTATCAGTGATCGTCAGAAAGATGCCTTTGAAAGGTGCACCGGCAAGACAGCTTGCAAGAAGTATGAGACACTGCAAGGGGAGATTTTAATGCCTAAGCTCATATTTCTCGACATCGACGGAACTCTGACTGAACCAGGTTCCAACGTTCCGCCTGCAAGTGCGCTTGAGGCAGTCAGACGCAGCCGCGAAAAGGGAAATCTGGTCTATCTGTGCACCGGAAGAAACATGGGTATGCTTGAACCGGTCCTGAAATATGGCTTTGACGGAGCTGTTGCTCTGGGAGGAGGCTATATTAAGGCAGGAGACGAAGTGATCTATGATCATCCGATGACAAAAGAACAGTTTGACACGGCAATGGACGTTCTGAAGCGTAATGAAGTATTCCGCACGATCGAAGCAAAAGACGTCACATACGGAGACGAAGACCTTGGTGATTTCCTGAAAGACGCCGAGGGAGGCAATTCGGAGATCGAAAGATGGAGAAAAGCTCTCTCACAGGATCTCGGGATCAGACCGATGAGTGAATATGACGGACGTGACATCTATAAGATCGTGATCATGTGTACAGAAGCTTCGCAGCTCGAAGAGCCCAGGCAGCTCCTGGAAAAAGATTTCCTGTTCGCAATTCAGGATGTAACTGCACACCACTGCCTGAATGGTGACCTGGTAAACAGGGCATTCGATAAAGGTCAGGCGATCAAGCGGGTATGCAGTCATCTGGGGATTCCGATCGAGGAAACCTATGGGTTCGGAGATTCCATGAATGATCTGGAAATGATCGAAACGGTCGGAACCAGTGTATGCATGGAAAACGGATCGGCAAAGCTGAAGGAGATCAGTGATGTGATCGCTCCGTCAGTTGCCGATGACGGATTATTTAAAGCTTTTGAACAGCTCGGTTTATTCTGAGCTGATCAAAATACACTACAGGGTTTACGCAAAAATCAATGCTTGCCCGCGAGGGATGCGGGAAGAAAGGGGATAAGAAAATGGCATTGGATTACAGAAAATGTGCTGAGGAGATCGCTGCCAATATTGGCGGCGGTGAAAACGTCATCAGCGCTGCTCACTGTGCTACCAGACTGCGTCTTGTTATCGCAGACAACAGCAAAGTGAACAAGGAAGCTCTGGACAACGTAGAAGGCGTTCAGGGTATGTTCGAATCAAACGGACAGCTCCAGCTCATCATCGGAACCGGTACAGTCAACAAGGTATTTGACGAATTCATCGCTGTAACAGGCGTTCAGGCCGGAACAAAAGATGATGTTAAGGCTGCTGCAGCTGCCAAACAGCCCATCTGGAAGCAGATGCTGAAGACAGTCGGTGACGTATTCGTTCCGATCCTTCCGGCTATCGTTGCTTCAGGTCTTATGATGGGTCTCGTTGAGGCTCTGGCTAAGATTCCGGGACTTGGTTTCGGCGGATCTGACTGGTTCGCATTCCTCGACACAGTTGCAAATACTGCGTTCGCTTATCTGCCTGTTATCGTTGCTGTATCTGCAGCAAGAGTATTCGGCGGAAACATCTTCCTCGGTGCAGTTATCGGTCTGCTCATGATCCATTCTGCATTCCTGAATGGATGGAACGTTGCAAACACAGAAGCAATCAATTCCTTCTTCGGAGTTACAGACGGTGTCATTCCGAAGTGGCATCTGCTGGGTAATATCATAGCAATCCAGCGTTCAGGTTATCAGGGACACGTTATCCCTGTCATCATTGCCGTATTCATCATGTGCAAAGTTGAAAAATGGCTGCACCAGCATGTACCGGAAATGATCGACCTGTTCGTTACACCGCTGACAACAGTATTCGTTACTGCTCTTGTCACACTTTGGATCGTAGGCCCGATCTTCTCAACACTTGAAACATGGGTTCTTGCAGGTGCGAAAGTCCTTGTACGCAACCCGATAGGCGCCGGTGCAATGGGTGCTCTGTATCCTGTTACTGTCGTCATGGGTCTCCATCATATGTACAACGTCATCGAAGCAGGTATGCTTGCTGAAAGCGGTCTGAACACATGGATGCCGATCGCTTCCGCTGCTAACTTTGCACAGTTCGGTGCCTGCCTTGCTGTAGGTCTCAAGGTTAAGAACGCTAAGACAAAGGCTGTTGCTGTTCCTTCCTCACTGTCTGCAGCTCTCGGTATCACAGAACCTGCTATCTTCGGTGTTAATATGCGTTTCATGAAGCCGTTCGTTGCCGGCATGATCGGCGGCGCTGTCGGTGCTCTGGTCGCTGCTCTGTTCGGATTCGGTGCTACAGCATATGGCGTAACAGGTATTCCTGGTTATCTGACTGTATCCAACCCGCTCCAGTACACGATCGTTCTGGCTATCGCAGGCGGTATTGCATTTGTCCTGACAACAATGTTCTGGCATGAAGAAGCTCCGGCAGCTCCTGCACCTGTCAAGGAAACACCTGCAGAAGAACCTGCTGCTGCAGCTGCACCTGCACCGGTTGCTGTTGAAGCAGATACAAGTGTTCCGACTGAAGTTGCTCTGACTGCTTCCAAGACAGTTGAAAGCAAAGTACTGCAGCCTGTAGCCGGTAAGATGATTCCTGCATCTGAAATTCCTGATCCGGTATTTGCCGGTGAAGCAATGGGACCGAGCATCGGTATCCAGCCTGAAGGTGAATTTGTATATGCACCGTTCGATGGTACTGTAGCAATGCTGTTCCCGACAAAGCACGCTGTCGGTCTGATGTCCGATACAGGTGTTGAGATCCTGATCCACGTTGGTGTTGATACTGTCAGCATGGATGGCGAAGGCTTCGAAGCATTCGTTGAACAGGGTCAGGCAGTGAAAGCAGGAGACAAACTGCTGCACTTCGATCGTGCAAAGATCGCTGCAGCAAATCATCCTGATACAGTCATCGTAGTTGTTACAAACAGCTTCGATCTGACAGATGTCAAGAAAGCGGTTTAATGTATGATTGAAATTCAGCTTGCTGTAAAAGATCCTAAGGGTATACATGCACGGCCTGCCGGAAAGATCGTTGCAGCTTTACAGAACTATGAAAGCTTTGTAACAGTCTGGAAAGGCGAGCAGGGTTATGATGTGAAAAAACTCCTGAGCTTCATGGGTTCTGAATTGAAATTCGGTGATACGATCGTTGTCCGTGTTGAGGGCAAAGATGAAGCTGAATGTGCAGAAACCGTAAAAAAAGTATTTGAAGAAAATCTGTAATGAAAAAAAGGATGCAGTATCCGAGCAGTTTACTTCCGTAAACAGCCCGAAGGAGCTGCATCCTTTTATTGTGTGATCGTTCAATTAAATGCTGATATACTCCTGCAGCGGAACAGCTACCTCCGGCGTATCGAATGGGAGATACGCAGAACGGCAGGTACTGATATTGTTCTGCTTCAGGATGCTCCGGTATTCTGCCGGCAGGATGCCGAACTGGTTCCGGAAAATACGGTTGAAGGTCTTCGGCTCCGGGAACCCGCAGTCATATGTGATGGATGTCAGTGTTTTATCTGTTTCGGTGAGCTCCCTGAGGGCCTGACGGAAACGGATCATCGTCAGGTATTCATACAGGTTGACACCGATCACTTTTTTGAATGCACCGGAAAGATATGTGCGGTTGTATCCGAATTTCAGAGCGACTTCTTCCAGAGTGATCTTTTCATTGTACCGTCGGGTCAGTTCACTGATGATCTTCTTCTGTGTGGTCGTATCAATATCCACGCTTGTCTTGCGCTGTGAAATATCAGGATGAAACTTCGTCAGCAGCAGTGCTTTCAGAAGGTCAAATGCACCTCTTGCGATCATGTCGGAAGTCGGGGAAGGGGAAGCAGCCGCATTTGCCATCTGTGCGCACAGGTACCGCAGCTGTCTGCAGACAGTGTCATCTTCAGAACCGTCAGAGATAAAATTGAAATGACATTTCATGCCCTGAGGAAGGACCTCCCTGAAGGCCCGTCTGGCGAAAGAAAGACAGAATATGACAGCGTCAGGATCTGTGCTGAAAGCAGCGTGCGTTTCACTTGGGTTTACGATGACGATGTCATCATTTTTTAAGTGATGTACATTTCCGCGGAAGCTGAGATCGATCCTGCCGTTCAGTACGATCAGGATCCTGAATCGGCCTTCGTCCCAGGTATAATCATATCCGCTGATCTTCAGTGCACAGCATTGAAATCCATCCGGTGATGTCGGTTTGAATGCATAGGCTTTGAACATTTCCATATTTTTCCTCTGCTCATATTTTATAAAAAAAGGTGCAGAAAAGCACCACGCAGATGATGCCGATGTGAATAATCACCATGTGGAGATTATTCACATCCGCAGAATACAGGTAATATGCATTTTTTTCCGAAAACAATGGAAATCAGCGGCTTTTGGATGGGGATAAAGTTTATATCCGTATACATACTGAAGATCATGAACTGACACCGGAAACAAATGCACTGCGTATGCTTTGAAACAGTAAATTCTGAATAAAAACAAAGCGCGGAAGCGGGCAGGGAAGTACATTTAAAACGGGAGAGATAACGATTATGAATGAAAAATATAAAGGTTCAGCCTGGAAGATCATGATCGGCATGATGTGCATCCAGGCAGGCACATTGGGTATTCTGATGAACTGCAACGGAATCCTGTTCTCGGCGATCATCAAAGATCTTGGATTCCGGGCAGGCGATCTGTCACTGTTCTACACGATACGCTCACTGGTAACTGCGTTCTGTGTGACTACAACGACAAAACTCGTATTCAAAAATAAAGCAAATACTGTCATGACAGTCCTGTCATTGTTCCTGGTGCTGTCATATGCAGCAATGTTCTTCTTTGACAGTCTGTGGCAGTTCTATATTTCCGGTATTTTTGCCGGTCTTGGCATGAGCTGCACGATGACCGTCATACCGACTGTATTGAATAACTGGTTCAAGAAGAGAAACGGCTTTGTGATCGGACTTACAATGTCTGCTTCCGGAATAGCCGGTGCCTTATTCAGCCCGATCTGCTCAAAGATCATTGTTGCGCTTGGCTGGCGGGTGACAGCACTCATCATGGCACTGATCGGTTTTGTGCTGATCGTTCTGCCCTGCTGGTTTATTCTGGTAACTTCACCTGAACAGGTCGGTGAAAAACCGTATGGTATTGATGATGTGAGTACTGAAGGAAGATCAGAGACTGCAGAAGCACAGCCGGCAGTCAGCCGTACATTGCCTTTGTATGTATTCCTTCTGACGCTTGTCGTCGTGATCGGTCCCGGTTCTATGATCCAGTTCAACCAGCAGCTTCCGACATTTGCGCAGACCGTCGGCTATACGATCGAGACAGGTGCATTGCTGACAAGCCTTTCAATGATCGGAAATCTGAGCGGAAAACTGCTGCTCGGTACACTTGCGGACAAATTCGGCGTATACAAGGCAGTACTCGTGTTCCTGGTATTTACCTCACTGTCCATGGCAGGCTTCTTCGCATTCAGTTCAGTCAGGGCGATCCTGATGGCATCTGCTTTGCTGTTCGGAACGACATATGCGATCGGTATGACAGTTCCTTCACTGATGTATCTGGACCTGTACGGGAAAGAAGGATACCGCCAGAAACTTGCAAGCATGCAGGCAGCGAACGGGTTCATCGGCGCGTTCTCAAGCTCCCTGATCCCTTATATTTATGACTTTACCGGAAGCTTCCGCCCGGTATTCGTGCTCGGTGTCTTCCTTTGTGCGTGCGCTGCTTTGTCAGTTATATATTTAAGAAGATATTCCCTTTCCGAAAAATAATCCTCAGGCATAAATGCTTTGCTTGATATGCAGTACCCCCTTAGCACAGCTGTGATGGCTGTGCTTTTCATTATCGTATGACAGCTGTGCACGATGAGATGATATGATTATGCTGTTGAGAACAGATCATTCTGAAAGAAATGATCATTTAGGAGAATGACATATGACAGTATTCTATCTGCCGAGCTGCAATTTCAAAGCAGCGCATCCGGATGTAAGTCCGAAAATACAGGCGTATCTTAGAAACAAACCTGATACAGAGATATGCGGCTGCTGCAGAGTATCCCAAAGTAAATTTCACGAAGGAGATACCGTTCTGACAAACTGCGTCTCATGCGCGATCATTACCGATGAAGTATCGCCTCAGGCAAACGAGATCAGCCTGTATGAATATCTGCTTCAGGATCCGCTGTTCCCATGGCCGGACTTCCACGGGGAAGCAATCACTGTTCAGGACTGTTATCGTGCGGTCCATAAACCGCAGGTTCAGAAAGCTGTGCGTGAATGCCTGCGCAGAATGAATATGGTGCCGGTCGAGATCGAAGAAAACTATGAAAAGACAAGGTTTGACGGAACATTCCGGTACACAAAGATCGCGTCGGGGAATCTGAAGATGGCACCGATCTATTTCAATAAGCTGAATGATGAGTATATTGAGATCCTGCCTCCGGAAGAACAGGAAAGGATCATGAAGGAATGGGTCAGCCAGTATCAGACGGAGAGAGCTGTCGTCTACTGCAATTCCTGCCTGAAAGGTGTAAATCTTGGCGGTGCCAACGGCGTTCACCTGCTGGATCTGATGACGAAAGCACTGTAGCACTTACAGACAGATAATTTGACATATAATGACCGGGAAAGAGAGGATCTGTTTATGGATATGGAAAAAATGATCAGAAAATACGCATACACGCTTGCAAGAGTCGGGCTCAATGTTCAGAAAGGTCAGCCTGTACTTGTTGAAGCCTGTGTAGAGGGGGCGTATTTTACACCTGTGTTCGCTGAGGAATGCTATAAACTCGGAGCTTCCAATGTCATCATTCATTACCTGGATGAAGCGAACATGAAGGTTGCCGCAAAATACAGAAGCGATGAGGATGTCCGCAGACTGGAGGACTGGGAAGTCCTGCAGAACAGCACATATCTTGATCAAGGCGCATGCTTCGTCAGACTGGAAGGGGTTAATCCGGCACTGATGGAAGATCTTCCCGAAGAACAGGCGAATGCTGTGTTTGCTCATATTGATGCGGTCCGCAATATCATGCGCAAGGCAAGCCGTGAAAAGCATTGCCAGTGGCTGATCGCAATGATCCCCACAAAGGAATGGGCAGATTATATTCTGAAGCACATTCCTGAAGAAAAACGTCTGGAAGAACTGTGGAAGATCCTGCTGAAGCTCTGCAACATTGATGAAACGAATGATGTTGTAGCGACATGGGAAGAGAAAAAGAGAATGAAGCAGGTGCGCGGTGAGAAGATCGATGCACTTCATCTTGTCAGCCTGCACTATACGGCATCCAACGGAACGGATCTGACAGTACGTCTGACACCTGAATCATATTTCAGCATGGGCAGAAGAAAGATGCCGGAAAACTATGTGCCGTTCTCACCGAATATTCCGACGGAAGAGATCTGCACGACACCGGAAAAATTCGGTACAGAAGGTGTGGTATATGCGTCCAGACCGCTTGTACTTGGCGGTAAGGCGATCGAGAATTTCGGTTTCCGCTTTGAAAAAGGAAAAGTTGTTGAAGTGATCGCACAGGAAGGCAAAGAGATGCTGGAAGCACTCGTTAAGATGGATGAGAATGCCGGCTACCTCGGAGAAGCAGCGCTTGTTGAATATCATTCTCCGATCTCAATGAGCGGACTTGTATACTATACGACTCTGATCGATGAAAATGCTTCATGCCATCTGGCACTGGGCAGAGGACTGAGCCGTCAGCAGCCGTCTGATCCGAAATACACATTCAATGATTCCACGATCCACATTGACTTTATGATCGGTACAGAGGATATGCATATCGTCGGTACCGATGCAGAAGGAAAGGAAACTGTCATTTTCGATCACGGTGACTTCGCCATCTGATCATTGTTCATCAATACAAACACTGAATCGCTGCATAGGTTATGCGGCGATTTTCAGTTGTGGAGCTTCCCGCATTTAATTTGAGATTTATCACTGTTTGTGAAATGTGCTTCATACATCTCTTATGGTAGAATTCTGTGTGAAAGAAGGATAAATTCATGACTCAGTTTTATGAAAAAGTTCGGGATCGTCTGATCCGCTATGCAAAAGTAGATACACAGTCCAGAAACGGTGTATCGGAAAGACCTACAACAGCAAAACAGTTTGACCTGGCAAGAATGCTGAAAGCAGAACTCGAAGAAATCGGCGTATCTGATGTCTGGCTGGATGAACAATACTGTGTTGTTTATGGAAAGATCCCTGCCAATATCGAGGGAGAACACAAAGCGCTCGGCCTTGTAGCACACATGGATACCGCGCCTGATGCATCGGGCACGAACGTAAAGCCCTGGGTGCTGGAGAACTACCAGGGACAGGACATTGTCCTGAACCAGGAAAAGAATATCGTGATGACAGTAGCGGATTTCCCGAATCTGAAGAACTATATCGGACAGGATCTTGTTCTGACAGACGGAACAACACTGCTGGGCGGTGATGATAAAGCATCCATCTCCGCAATCATGACAATGGCTGAATATCTGTGCGCAAACCCGGATGTTCCGCATGGAGATATCTGCCTGGCATTTACACCTGATGAAGAAGTCGGCGGACTTGCACGTGATCTTGACCTGGAGCGCTTCGGATCTCCGACAGCTTATACACTGGACGGGGATTATCTCGGATACTACGAAGATGAAACGTTCAATGCCAGTGCCGCAAAGGTAACGATCACAGGCAGAAGCGTACATACAGGAACAGCGAAGGGGATCATGATCAACTCCGTGGATATCGGTGCAGAATTCATGAATATGCTGCCGGCATTTGAAAAGCCGCAGTATACAGACGGCAGGGAAGGCTTCTATCATGTTACTTCCTTCAACGGTTCATGTGAGCATACAGAGATCCATCTGATCATCCGTGATCACAGCGCAGTTGAATTTGCACATCGTGAAGCATATCTTCAGAAAGTAACGGATGAGCTGAACCGGAAATACGGAAACGTTGTTGAACTTGAGATCAATGAAACATACCGTTCCATGAAGGAAGTTGTTGATCAGGTTCCTTACCTGGTTGAACGTCTGGTACGTGCGATCAGTGACTGCGGCGTAGAACCGCATAACCTTGCGTTCAGAGGCGGAACAGACGGCTCTGCGCTTTCGCACAGAGGACTCCCGTGCCCGAATCTGAGTGCAGGCTATGAGAATGCACACGGAAGATTCGAGTATGTGCCTGTTCAGAGTATGGAAAAGAATGTGGAGATCCTGCTGAGACTTGTGCAGATCTATGCTGAAGAGGATTAAAAAGGCGGTTCTGACAGTCATGGTGTTTTCATTGTGCGGATGTTCCGGTACAGCGGATAAGAAGCCTGCAGGTGAGAACTATACGATTTATATCGGTACGGATCTTCATTACATATCTCCCCAGCTGACGGATTACGGTCCTTTGTTCACCGAGATGATCGAAACCGGCGACGGAAAACTGACGGAGCATACGGAAGAGATCGCTGATGCTTTTGTGGAGACTGTTCTGAAAGAAAGACCGGACGCGGTGATACTGTCCGGGGATCTGACATTCAACGGTGAGATGCTCAGTCTGAAGGACCTGAAGTCCAAACTGGATAAACTAAGAGATGCAGGGATCAAAGTGCTTGTGATACCCGGTAATCATGACATTGCCTATGGATTTGCAGCCAGATATGAGGGATACGCGGTTTTTAAAGCGGACCAGATCTCGCAGCAGCAGTTCCGCGAAATCATGAGTGGCTACGGCATGGATGGAGCCCTGTCCAAAGACAGTTCTTCGTTCAGCTATGTATATGAACTGAGGGACGATCTCTGGCTGCTGGCACTGGACTGCAATACGGAAGCAGAACCCGGCTCCGTCAGTTCCGGGACGCTCAGATGGGCGGAGCTGCAGCTGAAAAAGGCTAAGGAATCCGGAGCTCACGTGATCTCTGTAACACATCAGAATGTTCTTCCGCAGAGCTCTATGCTGGCAGACGGATTTATTATCAGCAACGCTTCACAGGTGCAGTCGGTTTTGAAAAGCGGAGGCGTGCAGCTGAATCTCAGCGGTCATTCCCATCTCCAGCATGTATCACAGGAAGACGGGCTGACGGATATCTGTACCGAAAGTATGAGCGTATATCCGCTGCGTTACGGCATATTGAATATCGATAAGGAAGGGAATGCTGTTTACAGCAAAGACCATCTGGATCTGCTTCAGGATGAAGCGTATGAACGCTTTACAGTACGTACAAGAGAGCAGACTGCTGACCTTCTTGAAGACCGGGACATCCCGGATGATCTGAAAAAGAAGATGGCGGATTTTGCGGTCGATATGAATACAGCATATTTTTCCGGTGAACTGGATCCTGAAACAGACTACAGATCAATGGAAGAATGGAAGCTGTGGGAACAGTACGCCAAAGATACATTCTGGTATTTCTATTTCAACAGTATGCTGGACCAATAAGTTCAGTGTCTTTCTGAAAAAATGATAGATCAATGAAAAAATGCAGTCGTCAGGCAGGATCGCTTCAGGCGGAATCCTTCTTGAATGATGCATTTTTTGATATGATTCTGAGTAATGATAAGAAAGGAACCTGATCATGAAAAAGGTAGAAATCGAAGATTTTGCGAAAATCAAAAAACTTTCAGATCCTGTTCTTTCTCCGTCGGGAAAGAAACTGGCAGTGACTGTAACCGAAGGAGATGTTGAACAGAACTCCTATAAGACAGATATATGGGTTTATGACGAAACACATACACCGTCATTCTTCCGCCTGACTGCATCTGAGAACGGCAAAGCTCCCTGCTTCCTGGATGAGAATACTGTACTGTTTCCCGGAGACAGAAGAAATGCGCATCCTGCAAAAGACGGTGTTGTCTATACCGTTTACAACAGCATTTCCCTGAACGGCGGTGAAGCATGCGAATATATGGTGCTTCCGTTTGCGGCTTCAGGCCTGTATCCGCTGTCAGATGACTGCTTCCTGGTACAGGGATCCGTCAATCTGAGCCTGCCTGATTTCTCTGCTATGAATGATGAAGAGAAGAAAAAGGCATTGGCACAGCTGGAAGAAGAAAAAGACTATTCCGTATTTGATGAACTGCCGTTCTGGTTCAACGGACGCGGTGTGATCAATAAGCTGCGTGCAGGACTCTTCCTTGTAAGCAGAACAAACAATACACAGGAAAAACTGACAGATACGTATTTTGATCTTCATGGCTTTGCGGTGAACGACGCAAAAGACAAAGTGATGTACTGGGGCAATGAATTTACAACTGTGAACCCCCAGAAATCCAGACTGTTTGTCCGCAGCCTGAAGGATGGCAGTGTTGTTGAGGCAAAACTGGAGAACAAGTACAACATCAGCGGCGCTGTATTCTGCGGTGAACAGGCAGTGTTCCTGGGCGCTACAGGCGAAACATACGGTTCATCAGAGAATCCGAAGTTCTATTGCCTGAATACGGACGGATCATTTGAACTGCTGGCAGCACCTGATCCGAGCCTGGGCGGTGTCGGAAGCGATATTGCCGGAGGCGGTAAAGCTGTGCTCGGCGGAGACGGCGTTTACTTTGTACAGACGATCGGATATCGCTCTGTATTCAGAAAGATGGATCTGAGCGGAAACATTGAAACTCTGGTCGATGACATCAATATCGTCAGCTGTGCTGTCGGTACGGATCCGATCTATTTCCTCGGTATGGAAAAAGACAGACCGCAGGAAGTTTATATGAAGAAAGACGGTCTTGTAACAAAGCTTTCTTCCTTCAATGAAGCTTACGTCAATGAACATGAGATCGCTTCGACAGAACACTTTGCATTTACGGACAAAGACGGAGCAGAGATCGATGGATGGATCCTGCGTCCGGCAGACTTTGATCCTCAGAAGAAATATCCTGCAGTATTTGATGTGCATGGCGGACCGCAGGCTGCATATGGAGAAGGATTCTTCCATGAAATGCAGTACTGGGCAGCACAGGGATATATTGTATTCTTCTGCAACCCGAGAGGATCCTCCGGCAAAGGCGGCGCATTTGCGGATATTTACGGGGACAATTACGGCGTCAGAGACTATAACGATCTGATGGAATTCACCGATCAGGTTCTGGCAAGAGTGCCTCAGATCGATCAGGACCGTGTTGCGATGACCGGCGGAAGCTACGGCGGATTCATGGCAAACTGGATCGTCGGTCATACCGACAGATTTGCAGCGATCGCTTCGCAGAGATCGATCTCCAACTATCTGTCCAAGTGTCTGACAACAGATATCGGTTATTACCATAACCTCTCTGCGATCCAGGCGGATCCGTGGAGCAGTTTCGACAAGATGTGGGCACATTCACCGCTCGCATATGCCGACAAGGCCAAGACACCGACATTGTTTATTCAGTCAGACGAGGACTACAGATGCTGGATGGCAGACGCAATACAGATGCTGCAGGCATTGCTGATGCATGGAGTACCTGCGCGTATGTGCCTGTTCCATGGCGAAAACCATGAACTGAGCAGAAGCGGCAAGCCGAAGCACAGGATCAGAAGACTGAAGGAGATCACTGACTGGTTCGATCAGTACGCAAAAAACAAATAATACGGAAAACAGCCGGGACTGCAAAAAGCAGTTCCGGCCTTCTGTTTTTTCAGCCCTGTTGACGACTATGATATATTGATGAAAAGCAGAGGTTTTATGATCATCAACACAGGACAGAGAACAGATATACCGGCATTCTATGCAGAATGGTTTGCCAACAGACTGAAAGAAGGATTCGTATGCGTGAGAAATCCGTTTCATCATGAGGCGGTCACCAGATACAGACTGGATCCATCCGTTGTTGACGTGATCGGCTTCTGCAGCAAAGATCCGTCAGGAATGTTTCCCTATATGGGTCTGCTGAAGGATTACGGTCAGTACTGGTTTGTGACGATCACGCCATATGGCAAAGACATTGAACCAAATGTGCCGGACAAACACAGGATCCTGAAGGATTTTCAAACACTTTCAAATATCGTCGGCACTGATTCCATCGGCTGGAGGTATGACCCGATCCTGCTGAATGAGAAGTATACTCCTGAGTATCATCTGCGCGCATTCAGAACGATGGCAGCAGAACTGAAAGGATATACGGATACCGTGGTGATCAGCTTCATAGATCTGTATGAAAAAGTGAAGCGTAATTTTCCGGAAGCGAGGGAAGTTACCATAACAGACAGGATCATGATCGGAAAAGAGATCATCCGGATCGCTTCTGAACACGGTATGAAGGTCAGATCCTGTTCGGAAGGAACCCTTTTGGAGCCGTATGGAGCGGACTGCCGGGGCTGCATGACTATCGGGATGTATGAAAAGGCGATCCATCATAAACTGAAAGTGCCTGCATTCAAACCGGCCAGGGAGGGATGCGCATGTTATCTGTCCGGAGATATCGGGGCATATGACAGCTGCGGACATCTCTGCAGGTACTGCTATGCAAACAACGATATCAGAAAAGTAAAAGATAATATGCTGGCACATGATGTGAACTCACCTTTCCTCATTGGAAACTATGAAGAAACAGATATCATTCATGACGCCGATCAGAGATCATGGAAGGATGTACGGCTGTCATTATTTGAATAAGAAATGATTTGCCGAATGCTGGAAAAGCAAAGTTTCTGCATAAAAGTATCAATTCTGATAATAAACGCTGGCTTATATCAAATGTGTATAAGTTGGCGTTTTTATGTTATTAGTTGGTTTGTATAA
>CAMOPG010000009.1:0-35895 GCA_946622165.1 uncultured Erysipelotrichaceae bacterium | reverse complement strand
AAATGGCCCGTACCCGGTCTTGACGAGCTGCGGGACCTGTATGAACACGTTAACCAGAGATACTGCCTGGTACAGCTGCCTCTGCCCCTTCCCGAAGAACAGACGAAGAATTATCTGAATGCTGTACATACCGGTGTGGCGGGAGACAAACAGCTTTTGACGCGCGGTATCTTTCTTGACAGCATTCTGATCGGAAAAGCAGAGCTGAACCGCTATCCGGATTTGGATGCCGAACTGGACATCGTTATCCGCAGTGAATATACGGGAAACGGATACGGACAGGAAGCACTGGAACTGCTGTTTGCAGAAGCAGCAGCTTCTCATTGGTGCAGTTCTGTCTCAGCATATGTCCACAGGGATAACATGCATGCAAGGAAACTGATGATGAAAGCATCAATGCGTCAGCTGCGTCCATTCCAGGCAGATATCCTTGTACCGGACCACGGAAATTACCGTCTGAAGACTGTCAGCGGATATGAATATCATCTAGATATACAGGAGGTAAACAGATGAGACTTGCCAACATCACATGGCCTCAGGCAGAAGCCTATTTCAAAGACCATGACACTGTCATCGTGCCTTTGGGCAGCACGGAATGCCATGGGACGCATATGCCGCTGGGTACAGACACCATGATCCCCGATAAGATCCTGGAAGTACTTGAGCCGAAAACAGATGCGCTGATCGCACCGACAATGCCCTACGGAAATACCGATTACCTTGCTGTATTCCCCGGCACGATCAGTCTTGGTCCGGAAGTTACCTATCAGGTGATGTTCAGGATCCTTGACGGACTGCGCAGACACGGTGCAAGGAGATTCATCGTCCTGAACGGACACGGCGGAAACAACAGCATACTGGACAGGCTTTCTGTCGATATGCAGAAAGAGGGATGCATTCTTGCCCAGATGAACTGGTGGATCATGGTCTGGGATCTTGTTCCGGACTGGAAAGGAGACTCACCCTGGAGAGGCGGTCATGGCGGAGCTGAAGAAACCGCTGCGGTCATGGCGATCGATCCAAATCTGATCGACTACGATGCGATCGGTGATCTGAACCTGAAATCCTTAAGTGAAGAACTTCCGTTCTCCGGTATGTCAGCAGTCAGGT
Organism: uncultured Erysipelotrichaceae bacterium; assembly: GCA_946622165.1. Lineage (GTDB taxonomy): Bacteria > Bacillota_I > Bacilli_A > Erysipelotrichales > Erysipelotrichaceae > Bulleidia. Next base: position 34,785 of record CAMOPG010000009.1, on the reverse strand, counting down.
TCAAAGGCGTTGATATCCCGATGAGACGCTTCACAACAGACGTGACGGATAATGGCTGGGTAGGCGCTGATCATCCGAAATATGCCACCAAAGAATGGGGCGAACAGATGATCAATGCCACAGCTGATTACATTGCAGAATTCATTGAAGCCTTCAAAAAGGTAGATCTTGGCTGAGATCACTGATGTTATGAGTGAAAAAACGCAGAGACTTGAGCAGCTTTAATGCTCAGGTGACCCTGCGTTTTTATTTGGTAAATGAACAGCTGTTCAGATCATCCGACTCGGTACGGTGCCAGTACCTCACGGTTGATATCCAGGCCTGCTCCCGGTGCGTCACCCGGTGAAACTGTTCCTGTTTCCGGGTCAAAATGCAGCGGATGAACAAAGGATTCGTAGATCTTAGCGTCATACTGAGGCGGATAGAATTCTGCCATAATGACACCCGGAACAGCACAATCCAGGTGAACATGAACCTGCTGCTGGCCGTGCGGACTCATGGCAATGTTATGAGCCTCTGCGTAGCCAGCGATCTTCAGATACTGCGTGATGCCGCCAAGCGAACATGCGTCCGGATTCAGGATCTGCGGGTGTGCCTGATCGATCAGGTCACGGAAGCCGTAGATCGTATATTCATTTTCTCCGGTTGCCAAAGGGATCCTGCTGTGTTCTGCAAAGTATTTCATCCCTTCATAGTCTTCCTGCATGACAGGCTCTTCAAACCAGTAAGGATGATATTCTTCGATCATACGGCTGAATTCCAGCGCTTCATATGCCCTGTATGCACAGTTGGCGTCTACCATCAGACGGACATTGTCTCCGATGACTTCGCGGACAGCTTTTACTCTCTTCGCGTCTTCTTCAAGGCTCAGGACACCGACCTTCATCTTGACGTTCTTAATGCCCCAGCTGAGATATTCTTCCATCTCAGCCTGCAGTTCGGGAATTCCTTTGCCTTCTGCATAATATCCGCCGGCAATATAGCAGGGAACGCTGTCCCTGTATCCGCCGAGAAGCTTGTACAGCGGAATGCCGGAAGCTTTTGAACGGATGTCCCACAGGGCAATATCCAGAGCGGAGATGCTGCGGGTGGAAATACTCTTTCTGCCGAGGAATTTGGGAACGTACATCTTTTCAAACAGGCGTTCCACATTCAGGGGATCTTCCCCGATCAGGAACGGCTTCAGATAGTCTACATAATCCACACTGTAGCTTGTTCCGTATCCGGTAATTCCCTCATCTGTCTCAATGACTGCCAGGTTCAGTTCGTTATGCGTAAAGATGTGCTTTCCGTTCTGGATCGGCTTTTCTTTCGGCCAGCGGTAATGTTCCTTATAAACATTCGTGATCTTCATTGCTAATACATCCTTTCCTTAATAAGGCTGTTCATTAACATATATTTTATTATTCAGGCAGGTATATCTGACATGAAGCCGTTCATGATATGTTCTCTTTGTTCCTTCAGAGTCCTCATATACGAACTCACATTGAAACCGCAATGATATATTCATAATCCCGGACATTCAAATATATTTACTCTTTTCCGAACCGCTTGCGCATCAGAGGCTTGATGCCGCCTGCTTCCAGGATCATTTTCTGCTGTTCTCCAAGCGGATCACAGGAAAGAACTTCCCCTGTTTCCTGTACTGTGACTGTCCCTGCATCCAGATCAAGCGTCAGTGTATATCCGTCTTTTACTCTCTGGCTGACACCCGGACAGACGATCGGCAGAAGTCCGAGGTTGACCGCATTCCGGTAAAAGATCCTTGCAAAAGAATCTGCCAGGACTGCCTTGGCACCCATTGCAAGCAGTGCGATCGGTGCATGTTCACGGCTGGAACCGCATCCGAAGTTTCTGCCTGCAGCTACAAAGCCTCCCTGCGGAAAATTCGGAGAAATATCAGAACTGACGCCTTCCAGGCAGTGTGTTCCGATCTCTTTCGGGTCTGTCAGCGCAAGATAAGCACCCGGATAGATCTGGTCTGTATCGATATTGTTTCCGACAACAATTACTTTTCCTGTTAATCTGGTTTCCATTTCCTTATCTCCTCATATTAAAGATATTCTCTCGGATCAGTGATCTTACCGTTGATCATGCTTGCCGCAACAGCTGCCGGTGAAGCCAGGTACAGCTTTGCCTCTTTGGAGCCCATTCTGCCCGGGAAGTTTCTGTTCGTGCTTGTAATGCATACTTCACCCGGTGCGATAATGCCCGCATGCACACCCAGGCAGGCTGCACAGCCGGGTGCCATGATCGTAGCTCCTGCGTCGATCAGGTCCTGGATATATCCTTTATTGATACATTCCTGCATGACTTCCGCTGAAGCCGGAACGATGACAAGTCTTGTATACGGCGCAATGTGTCTCCCCTTCAGGATCTTTGCGGCCACCTCAATATCATCAACTCTGCCGCCGGTGCAGGATCCGATATAACCCTGGTCCAGATGTACTTCCCCTTCTGCCAGAACGCTTTCCAGAGTATGTACATTTTCCACGCTGCTCGGGCAGGAAAGCTGCGGCGTCAGTTCGGATACATTGAATACATAGCTTTCTGCATATTCATAACCGGGATCCGTGTACTGTACTTCGAAAGGACGTACTGCCCTTTTGGAAACATAATCGAGTACTTCCTGGTTCGGCTGCATATATGCCGTCTTGGCTCCCATTTCTACAGCCATATTGCAGATGACCATACGTCCTGCAACACCGAGTTCTTCCACATAGCTTCCGGTAAAGTCGATTGCTTTATAAACAGCTCCGTCTGCCCTGATCTTTCCCAGTACAGCCAATACTACATCCTTCGGGAATACACCCTTCTGAGCTTTTCCTTCCAGACGGACTTCAATGATCTCGGGAACCCTGAACCACAGTTCTCCTGTCATCAGTATTGTTGCCATGTCGGTTGCGCCGCATCCGGTACCCATAGCACCGAACGCGCCATGTGTTGTTGTATGGCTGTCTGTCGCAACAACGATCATACCCGGATAAATGACGCCTGCTTCCGGCATGACCTGATGGCATACGCCGCAGTTCACATCAAAGTGGAAACGCAGATTATTCTTTTTTGCAAATTCCCTCATCTCTTTATGATTGGAGGCACTCTTCACATCAGGACACGGTGCATAGTGATCAAATACAAATGCGCAGCGCTCATTGTCCCATACTTTTTCTCCGCCCATTTCATAGAATGAATAAACTGTCTGCAGATACAGATCGTTGATCTCGGCGAAATCAACTTTTGCTGTAATGATCTCTCCTGCTTTGACTGATTCCCTGCCGCTGTTTTTCGCAAGGATCTTTTCCAGTGCATGCATAATGTTCTCCTCCAGTTTGAATATTGTATACAATATACGATATGCAAGTAAAAATTAGCATCCATTTCATCCACTGTCAACCTTTTGACGCCATTTACACAGGAATTCTGTATAATTTATTTCGTATACAATATTCAGAGGTGTTTTATGGAACAATTTGAAGTGATGCCGGTCAGAGTACGTCTGACATCAGTACTGAAAAAGGCAATCTATACAGGAGAGATCAAAAGCGGACAGGAACTCAGTCTGACGGATATTGCTGCACAGACAGGTGTCAGCCGGACACCGGTCAGGGAAGCATTCCAGGCTTTGGCTGCAGAAGGGCTGATCACTCTGCGCATGAACAAAGGTGCGATCGTCAATCAGATCGATGCAGGTTTTATCAAAGATCATTATGAACTGCGTGCACTTCTGGAATCTGCTGCAGCTGAGAAGGCTGCAGAAAAGAAACCTGATGTTTCCGGACTTCTTGCAAGGGCATACCAACTGCAGAAAGATCCCGGTTCTGTTTCCCGTGATGATTATGAAAAGCTGAATCAGGACATTCATATGACACTATGGAACGAAGCGGGAAACAAGCGGATGAAAAATCTTTTGATGGATCTCTGGAACGGCCCGAGTACCGGTGAATCACCGGAGGACAGAGAATCTCATTACCAGAAATCCACAGAAGAACATATCCGGATACTGGAAGCTGTACAGAAGGGGGATCCTGCTGGGGCAAAGGAAGCCATGAATGAGCACATCATCCGCAGTATGAACAATATTCTCCGTTATTATGAGGTACAGCAGAACGCAGAAAACGAATAACTGTTTCTGATCCGTCCGAAAACAAAAAGAGGCATAACCGCAATGTATTTGATGACTCTCAGGTACTTGCCGGCTGTGCCTCTTATTTGATTTGCGGGATATGAATGTTTACAGCTGTGTATGCAGATGCATTGACAGCAGATTAATAAAGAAGAGATTTGTAATAGCAGGGTCCAACGCATAGGAAGAATGGATCGTCTTACTGTCGGGAAGAACGATGACATGGTCAAAGTACTTTGCCAGATCATGCTTTTTGGAACATGTTATCAGCATGGTCTCAGGTTTCTGTTCGCATTCCGCCAGATCTTTGATCAGTCCTGCGTATACACCGGAAGCTACCGAGAAGACGATCAGAAGATCTGATGGTCTGCAGAACGCATCCAGTTTGAACACTTCATCATAAGCGATCGCCTGTGAGGAATATCTGTAATTGATCAAAGCCGCATTCATCAGTTCAGCGGATGCCCTGGAACGGTGATAACCGGTCACAAAGATCCTTTGAGCCCGGTCCAGCACATCAACGATCTCAGACAGTTTTTCTTCGGGAAACTCGGATTCCGTTTTTTTAAGAAGGAGTCCTGTTTCAGTCGCGAACGTATCAGCTCTGTCTTCTTCTGAAAGGGCATTTTTATTTCGTGCAATATCATACTTAAACTCAGCATATCCCGAATATCCGATCTTTTTCGCGAACCTGGTCAATGCAGGCTGGGAAAAACCATATCGTTCGGAAATCACTGACGTGTCCAGACGGGCGAAATCATCAGGATTGTCTATCACTGCTTTCGCTATTTTTTTGTCAGTAGGAGTCAATTCATCTGAAACATGACGGATCTGATCAAGAAGATTCATAATAGGCCTTTCTTTTTTCTATATTATACAGCATTATTCAGCAATTATCAGAACCCGGAAAGCGTTTTGAATGAATATCCATTCAAAATTTATAAAATAGGTATTGAATTTATATTCAGCGAGTGCTACATTATGGTTGTAAAAGCTGAATAGATATTCAGCAGGAGGATAGATTAACATGTCAGAGACTAAAACTTCATTCATGGACAGCATGTCATCCTGGATGGAACAGCACATCGTACCGATCGGCATGAAGATCGGCAGTCAGCGTCATCTTGCAGCGATCAGAGATGGTCTTGCAATTCTGATCACAGTTACGATTATCGGAGGTTTCGCGATCCTGATCGCACAGCCGCCGATCCCGGCTTCCATTACAGAACCTTCCAACTTCTTCTATGCATTCCTGCTTGCGTGGAAATCATTCGCAGGCGCACATATCGGCACACTCCTGATCCCGTATTATCTGACGATCGGCATCATCAGCCTGTATGTTGTATGCGGTGTATCCTACACGCTTGCGACAAGATACGGACTCAACGGAATCAACAATATGCTGTCGGCAATGCTCGTATACCTCTGTGTATCCGGAGCAGTCAATCTTGAAACAGCTTCTATCACGATCGGTGCTCTTGGTGCAGGCTACATGTTTGCGGCTATGATCACAGCGATCCTGGTTGTAGAGATTGCTAAATTCTTCCGTGACAAAAACATTACGATCAAAATGCCGGACAGTGTTCCGCCGAATGTAGCAGCTACATTCTCTGCACTGCTTCCGCTGTGCTTCAGCGTCGTATTCTTCATGGCACTGGACGCGATCATCAAGTCATTAACCGGTGCAGGTTATGCAAACCTGATCTATACGATCTTCCAGCCTCTGATGAGGGCAACAGGCTCACTGCCTTCCGTACTTCTGATCAATATCCTGATGACAACATTCTGGTTCTTCGGAATCCATGGCGGAAACATGCTGTCAGTCGTAACAAGCCCGATCACAACAGCAGCTCTGGCAGCAAACGCCGAAGCAATGACTTCCGGTCAGCCTCTGCCGTATGTATTCGCAGGTTCCATGAACACTGTATTCGGCAACTGGATGACATACAATGCACTCGTACTTGTACTGTTCCTGTTCGCTAAGTCAAAGCAGAACTCCAGCATTGCCAAAGTAGGTGTTGTACCGTCACTCTTCAACATCAATGAACCGCTGATCTTCGGTATTCCTACTGTTCTCAACGTTTACACATACATTCCGATGCTGATCTGCGGATGCTTCAACTGTGCAGTATATTATCTGCTGGCTTCAGCCAATGTTGTCGGCAGATTCTACATCACGCTTCCGTTCACGATCCCCGGACCGCTGCAGGCATTCCTCGCTACAGGAGACATCAAGAATACTCTGCTCTGGCTCGTACTGTTCGTAATCGATATGTTCATCATGCTGCCGTTCATCAAAGCATATGACAAGCAGCTCGTACAGTCAGAAGAAGCAGGCGACTGATCAATTCAATCAACAAGATACGAAAGGGCATTCGTTCAATGCCCTTTCTCCCTTTATATACCAGGAGGAGTTATGACAGAATTCAGAAAAGAACAGATCACGGAACACATATACAGAATATACGGAGCAGGGGATGCATGCATGTATTTCATTCAGGGATCAGAGGATGCTCTCCTGATCGATACGGCATACGGACTCGGTGATCTGAAATCCTATATTGACGGAATCGCAAAGACTCCTTACCGGGTGGTCATTACGCACGGACATGCCGATCACGCAAACGGGATCGGACAGTTTTCAGAAGTTTATATGAATCGCCGTGATATAGAACTGTATTATTCCAGGTCTGATATTCAAATCAGGAGGCGTCTTCTGAAAAAGACCATACCTGATATTGATCAGTATCCAGACAGTGCATTTGTTCCAAGGTTTGAAGGAACCTTCCTCGACCTTGAAGAGGGGATGCGGTTTGATCTTGGTGACTGCTCTGCTGAAGTATATGCAGCACCGGGTCATACAGAAGGCATGATGGTCCTGCTTGTGCCGGAGGACCGGGTATGTCTGTTCGGTGATGCATGCGGAGAAAATACATTTCTGTTCCGTCCCGAAGCATCTACTGTATATGCGTTCCGGGAAACACTGCACAAATTACTGGCAATGCAGGACAGATATGACAGGATCCTGCGCCAGCATGGTTCATGTGAGTCTCCGAAAAGCCTGGTTGAGGAAAACCTGCGTACAGCAGATCTGATCCTTGCCGGCAAGGATGACCATATTCCGTTCGATTATGACGGATTCCATGCCTTCTTTGCCCACAAAACGGATATATCCACCGGTAAACGAGTCGATGGTGTTTCCGGAAATATCGTTTATTCAGAAGATAAGATCCGCTGAATAATTCAGAACATTTGTCGACAAAGCAGAGAGCAGATCATGCTCTCTGTTTTCATTTAAAACAAAACGATTGCCTACCGCAAAGCTTTTGACAGTCCTCTTTACGCTGCTGTTCCTGCAGGATCCGCACTGGCAAAAAAGGATTCCATCGTTTTTCATGACCTGCGCGGAAAAACAGTTATTCTTCCTCCGCGGGCAAAGCGTTCTCCGTTTGCCCAGCAGATCTACAGAAAAACAACCGAGGAACCTCAGATCAAAATCATGGAATCAGATGCCGGATTCGCAGCAGATGTCGCATTTATCAGAATCAAAAACGTCATCGTATTCTGCACGGATGAACTGATTACACCGACCAAAAACGTGAAATATGTCGTCGTCGAAGACGGACCGAAAACAGAATACGGTTTCGCATCCTTATCACCATTTACCACAGAGATGCTGTCACTCATTCATGATTTTGAGAAATGGTATAAACGCGAATACCCTGATGCTGGATGATTCTTTTGCCATAATAAAACCCGCGCAGTATTGATATACCGCACAGGCTATGTTGTGTGATCCGGTTTACTCGGGGTCTCCCCAGTTCCAATCGACTGATTCTGCGATACTGTAGCAGATGTTTTCCCTCGGTGCGCTGACCGCCAGGAACTGCGCATTGAAGTCGACCAGGATCTTTACATTGCTGTCCATATATGTTCCGTCAAAACGGCATGTGACAGGTTTTTCGTATTTTTTGATATCTTCCATCGAATCGACATGGTAAAGCTCCTGAACATCATTTTCTTCTACAGCGAGATCACATACGGATATTTTCAGGTTTTCCAGTTCAAAAACCTTTTTGCAGACTTTATCAGGCCACAAGGTCTCAAACTCGCAGACGACCTCGCCTTCTTTCATTTTTTTGTATCTGACCAGTTCCATATATGCGCCTCCTTTACAATTCATTATGATACACCAAACTGAAAACAATGATATATAATTCAATCCATTTGCTTTATACAAAAGCTTCCGGTTATTTCCGGAAGCTTTCAAACTTTATTTAGTGTGTTTTTCGAACCAGTCTGTGATCTCCTGCAGTCTTCTCATTCTGTGCAGAGGCTTGCCGCTTCTGCTCAGTTCATGGTTCTCACCATGGAAGATCACGAGTCTTGTTTCAACATCCCTGACTGCCAGAGCCTGCATCATCTGCATTCCTTCAGGCAGCGGGCATCTGTAGTCTTCATCACTGTGAATGAAGAGGGTAGGTGTCTTAACTTTGTCTGCATATTTCAGAGGGGAGTGATTCCAGAGCTTCTCGACATTCTTGTCACCGAAGCCTGATTCAGCACCGCACTGATCCGGACCGAAGCATTCACCGATATCTGCGATAAAGGAGAAGGAGATCCAGTTGGAGATCGATCTCTGGCTGGCAGCGCAGCAGAATCTGTCTGTATGACCGATGATCCAGTTTGTCATGAATCCGCCGTAGCTTCCGCCTGTTTCACAGAGCTTTGTACGATCGATGTTTGGATATTTCTCCAGAACTGCATCAGTGAAGTCCATCAGGTTGCGGAAATCAGTTCCGCCATAGTCATCTCTGATATCAGCGAAGTCATCGCCTCTTCCGTCGGAGCCCTTGATATTCGTGAAGAAGACAACGAATCCTCTGGATACCCACAGCTGCATTTCATGGAAGAATGTTTCACCATAAGCGCATCTGGGACCGCCGTGTACATCCAGTACAGCAGGGTATTTATGATCCAGGTCAAAGTTCTGAGGCAGGAGTACCCATCCTCTGAGATCGTAGCCCTCAGATGTGTAATCCAGTCTCTGCGGCTTGGCAATGTATTTGCCATCGAGAGCAGTATCGTTCAGCGTTGTCAGACGTTTGAAGTTTTTGCCGTCGATATCCATTTCATATACTTCAGAAACATGGTTCCAGTCCTGATATACAACAGCGATCTTGTTTTCGCATGCTGTCATGCTGCACATCATGCCCTCATCTTCCCAGACGACCTTCTTTTTGAAGCTCTCATCGAATGAATAGATCGCATTGTGTGATTTGACTGTAGCCAGTGTCAGGTAATGTTCCTTCAGAACTGCAAATGATGTACCGCCTTCAGCTGTGTCGCCGATCACGCTGCTGTACAGGGAAACTTCCGGAACATACTTCAGTTCAATCAGGTTGTCCCTGCCGATCCTTACGATATTGGAAGTCTGGTTCAGACCATACTTCTTCATGTCGCTTGCAAATCCGAATAACTGTGAGCCCATTACAAACAGTCTGCCGATGCTGAGGTCTGTCTTGTTGTACAGTGTTTCCATCTTTTCGATGTCTGTATCATACATGTACACTTTGGAGAACAGTGACTGATGACCTTTGTTTACATTTCCACTGAAGAAGACCTTCTTGTCTCCGACAGTCATGGAATCTGTATCGAACATGGGATTTGTCAGTCTCTTGATCTTAACGGAATCACCCATTTGGATCAGGAATACAGCAGATCTCTTCTTATTTGTGAAGCCCGCACCATTGAACCAATAGGGAACTTCATCCACAACTGTATAATCAGCTTCTTTTTTCAGATCTTCTGTCTTCTGTTTTCTGACTTCGTCGCTGTCTTTATATGCATCAGGATCATTTGCATTGATGAATCCTCTAGCTGCATATGTTCTGTTCTTGACCTTTTTGAATTCAGTCATGATGAACGGAAGTGTGAGCCAGGGTTCAGCTTCTCCGCCTTCCATAGAAAGCTTAAATAATTCTGTTGTTCCTGCAGCAGAATTCTCTGTGTTTCTCTTTAAAATCAGTGTAGAATCATCTTCCCACATAACAGGTACTGCATCGACAGAAAATGTCATCTGTCTTGCTGAACCATTTCTGGCTGTCCAGACGTCGTTATGATAGCAATTCTTTTCTTTATCAGCTCTCATAACGCTGAAAGCAAGAATGGAGCCGTCTGAGTTGTACATCAGTCCGTTTGGCTGCCTGTATTTGGCAATGTCCTCAATATTGATCGGTTCTAGAATCTTTTTTTTCATTTTGAGCTCCTTTAATCAAACTGTGACATTATAGACTATGGTCAGACCAAATTCCATATTTAGTTACGACTAATTGCAATAATTTTTCGACTTTTGTTACTTTGTCTTCACATTTTCATAGACTTTACATGCTTCTTTGTAAAAAAACTGCTGTTATTGCTTTGTATGCAGTACAGCAGATTTCTTTGCAATCAATACATGCTTGGATTTTTTAATTATTCAGATAACGGATCCTGCTGATCTCCAGGAATCCGAACATGAGCAGAACAGCCGGAACAATGGCAGAATACAGCTGATAAGTATTGGTGATCAGTGTGCCGATCAGTGCTCCGGCAATAAAGGCGAGCACAACGATCAGATAAATGACTGCTGTTTCACGCTTCTCTTTATCATGTTCCAGGACACCCTGATACATGAACTCAACCAGTTTGCGCAGGTTTCCGGTCGATACAGTTGTTGTAATCGGCTGTCCGATAAACATCTTGAATGTTTCCATCTGCATCGCACAGATCAGAGAGATCATTGAATTCGCGATCATGTTGCCGGCAGCAGTCTGAGGCAGGAACATTGAGGCCAGCAGCATAACGACCTCAATGATCAGGACACTTCGTCTGATAAACGGCACTTTCCTCCGTTCCATGTAAGTCTCGATGATCATAGACAGCAGTACTCCGACAGTAAATGCCATGATCGGCAGCATCAGTTCCCCGCAGCGCGCAAAATCCTTGTTCGCTGCAGAAATGCCGAGCTTTACGATATTGCCTGTCTGTGCATTCGCAAACACTTTTCCTCTTGCGGAATATGTATATGCGTCCAGGTAGCCTCCTGCCAGTGTCAGCATCACCGCGACCGGAAATGTTCTGGACCCTATTGTTTCTTTCTGTCTTGCCATAACCTCTTCACCCTCACCCTATAACAGTATACCGGGATATCTTTGCGGTTTGTTTCCTGATTCTGAAAAAACCGCTGGTGCCCAAAGCATCAGCGGTATATCTGCTGTCAGATCATCTGCTGAGATCAGATGTGTTTTTCGAACCAGTCTGTGATCTCCTGCAGTCTTCTCATTCTGTGCAGAGGCTTGCCGCTTCTGCTCAGTTCATGGTTCTCACCATGGAAGATCACGAGTCTTGTTTCAACATCCCTGACTGCCAGAGCCTGCATCATCTGCATTCCTTCAGGCAGCGGGCATCTGAAGTCTTCATCACTGTGGATGAAAAGGGTAGGCGTCTTGACGTTGTCTGCGTATTTCAGCGGTGAATGATTCCACATCTTTTCGTGGTTCTGTTCTCCGAACAGTCCTTCAGCACCGCACTGATCCGGTCCGAAATGCAGACCGATATCTGCGATAAAGGAGAAGGAGATCCAGTTGGAGATCGATCTTTGGGAAGCGCATGCGCAGAATCTGTCGGTATGACCGATGATCCAGTTCGTCATGAATCCGCCGTAGCTTCCTCCTGTTTCACAGACCTTTGCAGGGTCAATGTTCGGATATTTCGCCAGCACGGCGTCTGTGAAGTCCATCAGGTTGCGGAAGTCTGTTCCGCCATAGTCATCTCTGATATCGGCAAATGCATCGCCTCTGCCGTCAGAACCCTTGATGTTCGTATAGAAGACAACGAATCCTCTGGATACCCACAGCTGCATTTCATGGAAGAATGTTTCTCCATAGGAAGCTCTCGGTCCGCCATGCACATCCAGCACTGCAGGATACTTCTTTTTCGGACTGAAGTTTTCAGGAAGGAGTACCCATCCTGTCAGATCATAGCCTTCGGATGTATATTTCAGTTCCTGAGGCTTTGCAATGTACTTGCCTTCCAGCGCTGCATCATTCAGGCTGGATACCTGATGCATGTTCTGGCCGTCACGGTCCATTTCATAGATCTCTGCAACATTGTTCCAATCCTGGAAGCATACAGCGATCTTATCGGCTGTCATATCCATGAAACACATCATGCCCGGCTGTTCCCACAGGCATCTCTTGTTGAAATTCTCATCGAATTCCCACAGAGCGTTGTGGTTCTCGATCGTAATGATCATGACGAGCTTATTGCCTTCAACAGCGAATTCCGCGCCGCCGCCATGTACTGTGTCACCGATCACGGAAGCGTGATATGTAACATCTTCATGCTGCATCGCAACTTCCAGGGCATTCTTCGTAACCCTGCAGATATCCTTCGTCTGGTTGCCTCCGAATTCCTTCATGTCTGTTGCGAGTGCATACAGCTGGTCATTCATGACAAACAGCTGGCCGACATTTCTGTCATTCTTGCCGTACAGTGTTGTCAGCTTCTTCTTTTCTGTGTCATATTCAAAGATCTTTGAAGTTCTGGGCTGTCTGTTTTCCTTTACATTTCCGGCAAAATATACCTTCGTTCCGGAAACCACCATATCCCCGGTATTGAACTTCGGTGCAGTTACCCGCTTTACAGTCAGTTCTTTTTCTGTACGTACATCAAATAATGCTGTGCGGCGCTTGTTGATATATCCTGCTCCGTTGAACCAGTAAGGAACCTCATCTACTACATGGTAGTCAGCTTCCTTCTTCTTCGCGTCAGCTTTCTTCTTCCTGTCTTCGTCGCTGTCCTTGTATGCGTCAGGATCTTCCGCGTCAATGAATCCCTTTGCGGCATACACATTCTCGGATACCTTTTTCATTCCCGCCAGAGGGAAGGGCAGCGTGATCCACGGCATTGCTTCACCGCCGCGTACATCGAGCCTGAACAGCTCTGTCGTACCGGGAAGCGCATTGCCGCTGTTTCTCTTCAGGATCATCGTGTTCTCATCATCCCATATGACTAATGTTGCATCGAGAGAATGTGTGATCTGAACTGTGGTGCCGTTTTTTACAAGATATACATCATTGTGATAGCAGTTCTTTTCCACATCAGAACGCATTGCCTGGAATGCAAGAAGTTTACCATCCGGACTGTATTGAAGATTTGCTGGAAAACGATACTTTGTAATGTCTTCGATCGTAATTGGTGCTGATTTTTTCGCTGGCATATGATCTTCCTCCCTTTCTGTCCAAACATTTAACAAAATCAGTATGTCTGATTATGAGACACGGCGTGGCTGCGCCTGTCTTTTATGAATTCTGTATATCTGTAAATCACAGGAAATGGAAATACTGCTTCTATATTCAGCATACCACTTTTATGAAAAAGCTGTATTCTGACACTCTGTTTTCAGGCTGTATGTTTATCAAACCAGTCAGTGATCTCCTGCAGTCTGCGCACTCTGTGCACAGGCTTTCCTCCCCGGCTGAGTTCATGATTCTCACCATGGAAGATCACCAATCTTGTCTCAACATCCTGTACCGCAAGCGCCTGCATCATCTGCATGCCTTCCGGCAGCGGACATCTTCTGTCCTGGTCGCTGTGTATAAACAGCATCGGTGTTTTTGCGCCTTCCGCATATTTCAGCGGAGAGAACTGCCACAGTTTTGCAAAGCTCTCTTCACTGAGCAGATTGTCATTCATGCCTACGCCGCATTCACTCGGGTCAAACCACGGACCGATGTCTGCCATGAACGTCAGTGATATCCAGCTTGCGATAGACCTCTGGCTCGCCAGAGCACAGAATCTGTCGGTATGACCCGCAAACCAGTTCATCATGAACCCGCCGTAGCTGCCGCCTGCAGCGCAGACTTTTGCCGGATCCACCGGATACCGTGCGAGTACTTCATCTGTAAAGTCCATCAGATTCTGAAAATCGACCGTGCCGTATTTGCCGCGGACATCCGCAAAGGCATCCCCGCGCCCGTCAGAGCCGATGATATTCGTAAAGAACACGATGTATCCATGCGATGCCCATACCTGCATTTCATGGAAGAAGCCTTCTCCATAGGCACCTCTGGGACCGCCATGTACATTCAGTATGCCCGGATATTTCCTGCCGGCATCATAACCCTTTGGCAGAAGCACCCATCCATGGAGTTTTTCACCGCATGATTCAAAGTCCAGTCTGCGGGGAAGGGCAATATATCTGTTCTGAACAGCTTCATCATTGAAGTGTGTCAGAACATGCGGTTCTTCACCGCTGATGCCCATTTCCCAGATCTCTGCAGGATGGTCAGCAGTGACCCTGCAGAAAGCAATGCGGTCATTGCAGACATCCAGGAAGGGGATGCTTCCCTGTTCATCAAACAGGACCTGATGTTTCATATTCCCGTCAAATGACCAGACTGCTGTATGATCATCATCCGTGATCAGCGTGAACCATTTGTTTCCGCATACTGCAGAGCTCTTTCCGCCGCCAAGGATCACATCAACCGTCACATGGTTTCCGAAACTTCTGTCCGGTTTAGTGATCAGCCGGAGCTTCCTGTTCCTGATCTCTGCAATATGAGGCAGCTGCCCCAGGCCATATTCCTTCATGTCACTGGCAAGGCAGTACAGACTGCCCGCCATAATGAACAGATTCTGAATACTGTGATCCTTTTTGCTGTAAATGATCGTTGTTCTTCCGGTATCCGCATGATATGCATGGACATCGCACATCCTGGACTGTTTCCGCTCATGTGTTTCGGATGTGTAATATACGGTCATCCCGTCTGTTTCCACCGACATGACATTCGTATAGGGTCCTGTCAGACGTTTTATATTCAGTCCGTTCTTCAGATCGATCCGGAACAGGGCATTTCTCTGCTTGTTTGTAAAGTCAGCTCCGTTATGCCAGTAAGGGATCTCATCAACGACCGTATAATCCTTGTTTTTCAGGCGTTCTTCCTGTTTTTGTTTTTTCGCTGTTTCATCATCCAGATAGGCATCCGGATCGTTGGCATCGATCACGCCGACTGCCGCATAAACATCATCACGCAGTTTTTTCAATGTCTTCAGAACAAACGGAAGCGTGATCCAGTGTTCTGCTTCGCCGCCGGCCATGCTCAGACGGTACAGCTCCGTGGTTCCTGCCTGCGAGTCCTCAGTGCTGCGCCTGATCAGCAGTGTCTCATCATCTGCCCACAGCACAGCCGTGCTGTTCAGAGAAGCAGTCATCTGCACGGGTGCGCCGTCCTTTACGACCCAGATATCACGATGGTACCCTGTTCCTTTCTGATCGGCAGCGGCAGTCTGAAATGCAAGGTACGTCCCGTCAGGGGAGTACATCAGATTTTCAGGAAACCGGTATCTGCAGATATCGGATATCTCTACAGGTTTCAGTTTCCTATCCTTCATTTCTGCGTTTCCTTTCCCTGACCTTGAACGCCAGCATTGCGGTCTTTCCATCAGTGATCTCACCGCTCATAACTTTATCTATGATCTCATCAAGACTGAGTTTCGCTGTATCCAGATGTTCATCACTGTCCAGATGCTGTCCGACATATTTGCCCTGTTTTGCATAATAGAGATGATCTTTCTCCTCGCAGTACGCCCCGGTCGGAACAAATTCACCGAAGTCGACCCAGTCGACCCCTTCATATCCCGTTTCTTCTGCTGTTTCCCGTTTGGCAGCTTCAAACGGATCCTCTCCCCGTTCAAGTTTCCCTGCAGGGAATTCCATCAGTTCTTTTTCCTGTGCATAACGCCACTGCGTTACCATTGAAAACAGACCGTTTTCATCTTCCAGTGCAATGACAACGCCGCCCGGATGCTCTACAACTTCACGGTAGGATGTTGTTTTTCCATCCGGCATTAAAGCAACGTCCAAACGGACATTAATGATCCGGCCGCGGTACCGGTAATCTTTCTCCAGCGTTTTTTCTTCATGATTCATTTTGATATAATCTCCTGTACCATTCATTTTACATCAAAAATGTTTTGTCTGTTTCATTTAATGTAAATCACGTCATGGTCAATGTAAATATTCTTTCATTGATTGTGCGTTATACTGATACCGGGAGGAGCATTATGGATAAGAAAGTATACTTTGCCGGGTCCATCCGCGGCGGAAGAAACGATGCACAGCTGTATCACGAGATCATTGAACATATCAAGAAAACCGACATCGTACTGACAGAACATGTCGGCTCCGTCTCAAATTCCGTATTCGGCAGCGGCAGGGAATATGATGCCAGGATCTATGCCCAGGATACCGCCTGGCTGAGGGAATGCGATCTGGTCATAGCTGAATGCACACACCCGTCCCTTGGCGTAGGCTATGAACTGGCCTATGCCGAACAGCACCTCAAACCGGTCTATATTTTCTACCGGAGTTCTGAATCCCATCTCAGCGCAATGCTTGCCGGGGACGACTACTTTCATATAACGGCATATGAAACAAAAGAAGAACTGATCCGGATGATCGACCGGATCTTAAATCCGGAAGACTGAATTGTCCGCAACACCCCTGATCGATGGATCAGGCATTATCAAAAAGCCTTCCGCAATGTGAAGGCATCAGATGATCCGCAGGATATGCCAAAGGAGGCTGCAAATGGAATTTGAAACATTGATCCGCGAAAGAAGAAGCGTCCGCCATTACAAAGAGAACACACCGATCAGCCATGAACTGCTGGTTTCCGTATTGACCCAGGCACAGCAGGCACCATCATGGAAAAACCTTCAGCCTGCCAGAAGCTATGTCATTGAAGATCCGCAGATCCTCAAAGATTTCATCTCTCAGACACTGCCTGCAGGAAATCAGGCAAAAGCGATCAATGCTTCTGCCATTATCGTCACTTCTTTTGTTCAGAACAGATCGGGATTTACCAACGATGAACCTGACAATGAACTCGGCAATCTGTGGGGAGCCTACGATCTTGGCCTGAGAGATGCCTATCTCGTCCTGGCTGCGTCAAATGCCGGACTGGATACATTGATCATGGGTCTGCGTGACGGACAGAAGATCCGTTCCTTCCTGAATATTCCCGAAAACGAAACGATCGCATCGGTGATTGCAGTCGGATACAGGGATGAGGAACTGCATGACAGGCCCAGAAAAGATCTGAACGATGTAACAGTATTCTTCTGAATATAAAAAGAAATTCCAGCCCGGAATTTCTTTTTGTTTGCTCAGAAATCAAATGTTTCAGGATCAGCACCGACCCTGGTATTGCGGTTCAGTGCACTGATCTGCTGCATTTCCTCATCACTCAGTTCAAAATCAAACAGATCAAAGTTTTCAACGATCCTCTCCTGATGAACTGACTTCGGGATCACGATCGTATCTCTCTGCAGATGCCATCTCAGGACGACCTGTGCAGATGTCTTGCCGTATTTTGCGCCGATCTCCTGAAGCACAGGTTCAGCCAGCAGTTCTGCTGCATGATTGCCTCCGGCAAGCGGGCTCCAGACCTCTACAGCGATCCCTCTTTCTTTCAGATCGTCGATCAGCTTCTGATTGGTAAAGTACGGATGAGCTTCGATCTGATCCACGGAAGGAAGTATTTTGCCTTTGATCATCATCGTATCAATATGGTGCATATGGAAATTGGAAACTCCGATCGATCTGACATATCCTTCTTCACGCAGACGCTCCATCTCTTTCCATGCCAGTTCATATCCTTCAGCAGGCCAGTGGATCAGATACAGATCAATATAATCCGTACCGAGTTTCTGCAGGCTTTCCAGACATGCGCGTCTGGTCGTGCCCTGGCGGACATCTTCATTCCACACTTTTGTCGTAATATATATTTCTTCTCTCGGGATACCGCTTTTTTTGATTGCTCTGCCTACGCTGGCTTCATTCCTGTATGCTTTTGCTGTATCAATATGTCTGTATCCTGCTTCCAGCGCCCATAATACGGACTGCTCGGTCTGTTCTCCGTCACGGGCGCGGAATACACCCAGTCCGACCTGGGGAATTACTGTTCCATCATTCAATGTTATATTCTGCATATCCGGTCTCCTTTGAATTTATTTTACCATTGCAGAACTTCTTTTTCTTTCAGGATATCTTCAACGATCCCGATCACTTCATATACAAGCCCATCGCAGAACGGCTTTCTGGAAGGATCATCTTCCCGGAAATCTTTCAGCAGCTCACTGCAGTTCAGCATATGATGATGCGAACGGTTCAGAGTCTCATAGTACCGGCTGATCGTTTCATCATCCGTGATTCCGAACATTCCCAGCACCATGATCCCGCCGCACACTGCGCCGCATCTTCCGCCGTTTCTCATACCGCGCCGGAAGTTCGCTGTAATACGCATAAGCGTCTCCTCCGGGATCTCTGCCTTCACAGCAAAGGGAATGACAACTGAAGCACAGCAGTTGTAATGCGGTTCGATCGTCGCTCTGAGCTGTACTGCACGGTCACGATATTCACTCATTTCCAGCACCTCTTAATCCATATGCGCTTTCTGCCTTCAGCGCGGCACGCTTGATGGCTTCTGCCATCACTTTCGCAGCGATCGCGCCGACGACATTGATATCTGCTTTGACCGTGCCTTTGCTCATGGCGTATACGGAATCCCCGTCAAACATTGTATGGACAGGGCGGATCGCACGGGCAAGACCGTCATGCGCCATACCGGCTATCTTGCACAGTTCCGCTTTATTGAATATTCCGTTCGTCAGGATCGCTCCGATGGTCGTATTATCCGTAAACGCATTGAACTTCTCTGCTATGGCGAACAGGACATCTTCGCTGTCGATGAAATTGCCGTCGTGATCCTTGATCCCGGCAACCGGTCTGCCTGTTTCATGGTCATAGATCGTACCGAAGGGATTCGCCGCAACGACAGCGCCTACCTTGAGTTCTCCGACCTGTACGGCATAAACTCCGAGTCCGGATTTCATTGCATATTCCATGCCCATCGCTTTGCCGCAGGATGCGCCAGTTCCTGCGCCGTGATTGCCTTCCTCAAAATGTCCCGCATTCTCACAAGCCTGATATCCCAGCGCCGCATCCGGCCTGACATCCGCTCTTCCTACAGGAAGATCAAACAAACATGATGCGCATACGATCGGTACGACGCCATACGCTGTCGGGAATCCTGTATTGCGTTCTTCCAGATATTTCATGACGCCTGCAGCCGCGTCAAGACCGAAAGCACTGCCTCCCGACAGCAGTACAGCATTGACGCTGTCATTGGCAGCCAGAGGATTCAGCAGAGCGGATTCCCTGGAAGCAGGGCCGCCGCCTCTGACATCCAGACCTGTTACTGCGCCGCCTTCCGCCAGGATCACGGTGCATCCTGTTCCTGCATCTGTCAATTCCGCATTTCCAATCGAAAAGCCTTCTATTTCATTGATGCTGATTTCCTTCAATACCTGACTGTTCATAATCGTCCACCTTTTTCTCTACATCCATATTATATAATGATTATGTACAGCAATTCTTTGACAGAGATCATTCTTTCATCAGAATATCTGCCCGGCATTCATGTATTTCTTGTGAATCACTGAGCATCATTTTATAATATTGGCACTCAACAGAAACGGAGATTTCTATGGCAAACAGAATCAGGATCCTCGCAACCAGCGATATACACGGATACATCTTTCCGCATAATTATGCTGACAACAATCCCAGAGAGCTGGGACTGGCACGATTGAACACACTGATCCAGGCTTTGAAAGACCAGAATACGCTCCTGATCGATAACGGAGATGTTCTGGAGGGCTCCGCTCTTTTATATCATCACAGCCGTTATCATTCCGATGACATCTCACCCGCTTCAATTGTGATGAAAAAGATCGGATATGATTATGTAAATCTTGGAAACCATGACTTTGACCATGGCATGAAAGCACTGGAAAAGCACCTTGAATATGTAGATGTTCCCTGCATTACTTCCAACATGGATTACCGGAACAAACATTTCGGCCCGACATATGTGATCAGGCAGTTCGGCAATACCAAGGCCGCAATATTCGGACTGACAACGCAGAACATCCCCAGATGGGTGAATGCCGCTTCTATCAAAGGATGCAAATTCAGGAGTGCATTTGACACAGCAAAACGCACTGTCGAGCTGCTGAAAGACATGGAACGCCCGGACTACATTATCTGTGTCTACCATGGAGGCTTTGAAAGGGATCTTGCCGGAGGTTATCCGACAGAATCACTGAACGGCGAAAATGAAGGATACCGCATCCTGAAAGAGATCAGCGGCATTGATGTGCTGATCACAGGTCATCAGCACAGTTCCATGTGCGGAACCAAATTCAATAAGGTTTATATCCAGCCTGCATCCTGCGGCAAAGAGCTGGCATGCATCGATATTTACACAGATACGCATACGATCGAGCCTCGACTGCTGAAGGCTGATGCAGACGCAGATGAAGAACTCCTTGATCTGATCCGGAAACAGGAAGAGGAATGCCAGAACTGGCTGGATGAACCGCTCGGCACCTGTGCCGGCGATCTCATGATCACTGATCAGCTGGATGCCAGAGTACATAAATCCCAGGCAGTGACCTTTATTAATCAGGTACAGATGGAAGTGACAGGCGCACAGCTGTCAATGACAGCACTCCATTCCAATGCGGCAGGCTTCCATCATGATATCAGTATGCGTGACCTGGTCAATACATATCTCTATCCGAACACCCTGATCGTAAAGAAGATCAACGGCAGGATCCTGAAACAGCTGCTCGAAAACAGCGCAGCCTTCTGGAGCATCCGCAATGATGCTGTAGTGGTGTCTCCTGCATTTGATAAACCGTCGCCGAAGTACTATAACTACGACATGATCGACGGGGTCGATTATACGATCAAAGTATCGAACGATGTCGGTGAGCGGATCACGGATCTGACATATCAGTCTCAGCCGGTCACAGATGATATGGAGTTCACCCTGGCGATCAACAGTTACCGCGCTTCCGGAAAGGGCGGGTATGACTTCATTTCAAGATGTCCGATGGTAAACGATATCCGGAAATCCATTATCGATATCCTGGCGGACTATATCCGGGAACACCATCACATTTCATTTGAACCTGTCAGCAATATTCACATTATCCGATGAGGAACCTTATGATCAAAGCTATTTTCTTTGATATAGACGGCACGCTGGTCTCCATGAAGACCAGAAAGATTACCGATACAGTCATTGAAGCACTTCACAAGGCGCAGAAAAACGGCATCAAACTGTTTATTTCTTCAGGCAGACCGCCGATGCAGCTGTCACTTCTGGATGATTCATTCAATGCATTTCCATGGGATGGCTATGTCATGTTCAACGGTCAGTGCTGCATGGGAGCAGACAGAGAACCGTTCTACGAAAAAACAATGCCTGTTGAGGCACTTGAGAAACTTGTTCCCTGGCTGAAAGAAACAGCAGATTTCTGCTGCACATTCCATGAGAAAACATACAGCTATGATCTGAAATTCAATCAGCGCACATACAACTATCTTTCCTCTATCGGAAAGACAGAACGCATGACGCCGATCGACGATCCTGTCCGTGCTCTGACACATCCTACTTATATGATATGTCCCTATATTCCGGAGGAAATGGATGCTGAGTTTGTAGCACATGCACCGGGACTCAAGAGTGCAAGATGGACACCCGATTTTGCGGACATTATTCCTGCTGATGGAGGAAAGGATGTCGGTATTCAGAAGATGCTTGACCGCTTCGGGATCAGCCGTGAAGAATCCATGGCATTCGGTGATGGAGGAAACGATATCACGATGCTTGAATACGCCGCGATCGGCGTAGCCATGGGCAATGCCAATGAACGTGTCAAAAGTCACGCTGACTACATTACGGATGAATGTGAACAGGACGGTATCGTAACAGCTCTGAAACACTTCAAACTGATCGATTGAACCTTATAAGCACAAGATGCAGCCATGACGCTGCATCCTTTTTATATCTTCATATATTCTTCCAGTTTTCCCATGATCAGCGGCTCTGAAGCAGGGATCGACAAGATATCATAGTACTCCGGAGAAACAAGACTCTGATCCATTTTCATTCTGTATTCAGATGGCAGTATTTTCAGCATCTCCCGGAATCTTGTGTTGAATGATTTCAGGTCGGAAAAACCATTGTACAGTGCGATCTCCGTCAGAGGCTTATCTGTCGTAACAAGTTCCTTGATCGCTTTCTGCAGGCGCAGACGCATCAGATAATCATAGAACCGGATACCTAAGGTCTGGTGAAACAGTGTGGAAATATAAGTACGGTTATAGCCTGTCATGCCGGCGATCTCTTCAAGGGTGATCTTTTCCGGATAATGGACATCCAGATATCTGATCACTGTTTTCATGATCTCCTGTGTTTCTTCATCCACTTCCTGTCCGGACCTGTCCTCCCGTGTATCAAACATCGTGCATAATGTCGCCATCAGCATTTCCATGCTTGCCTTGGCTGCGTACATGGAGAAGGGGTCTCCCCGGTAGAGATAATACTGAATCTGTGCTGTGTACATCCGGATCCGTTTATAGGACAGATCATTCCTGTTTTCCTGATCGGAATGACAGTTCAGAAAGCGCAGTTTCTGTCCGTTCTTCATGATTTTTTTCAGTGAATCGGAAGAAAAATGAAGGATCAGTGCGATCGTTCCTTCCGGATCACAATATGACGCATGACCGACATTGGGATTGATGAGGACCACATCGTTCTCTTCCAGATCGTAAACATCCGTTCCCTGGAAGAAATGCTGTTTTCCATGCAGAAGAATATTCAGTTCAAAGTCATCCTGATGCCAGTGGTAGCGGAAATTCGTGACCTGATGCGCATAACATTCGACTTTGATATTATCTTCGGACCATGTCATCTGATATTTTGTCATCTTTTTTCTCCCGAATCCAAACATTTTCCACCTGTAAAATATTCGGATATTCTTTACTGTCTCAAGTCGTCTTTTACTGCGGTTTTTCAGAAGACCGATGCTGTTTATAAATAAACTGTTTTTGATATCAATAGCATACCATCATCCGACAGGTAAAATATTTGGATTTTTTGATCATTCAAACAGGCAGAATATTGCTTAAGTGAATGTTTACGGCTGATGTTAACGCTTTCATTTGCTGAATATTAGAATTTCGCGGGATCCTGTCCATCCGCTATATTGCAGATGTAAACAGAAGAGTTTCACGAAAAAATGAAAGGGGCAAATCACATGACAACTCAAATGTACATCTGTCTTGGCTTATTCGTCTTCCTGATCGGCGGATATGTCTTCGCAAAACAGCTCAAAACAACAAACGGCGTCGTCGCTTTGTGTGCGATCATCCTAACCGCCTGGTCCGGATTAGTTGATCCCAAACAGGTTCTCGGCAACTTCGCCAATGCCAACGTTCTGCTTATTACCGGCATGTTCATCGTATCGGCAGGCTTCAACAGAACCCAGGCGGTTAAGAAATTATCCAACCTCGTTCTTAAGATTGCCGGCGGTAACTTTACCGTTATGATGGCTGGTTACCTGCTTGTTACCTTCCTGCTCTCCAACCTGATTCCCAGCCCGGTAGCGGTCTTCACGATCCTCTCACCGATGCTTGCCGCAAGCTGTGAAGCTGCAGGTGTATCTCCTTCCAAGGCAATGTTCGCCATGGGCCTGGTCGTTGTCGGTACCTGCGGTGTTCTTCCTGTCGGAAGCGGCGCAGTTATGTTCGCAACTCAGAACGGTTATCTGGAATCCTATGCATATACGGATTACACAATGCAGCTGCTGGATCCGTTCAAAGGCCGTATCCTTTCTGCGATCATTATCATTCTCTATGCGATCTTCATCGCTCCGAAAACATCCCCGGACCAGCCTACAAATCCGATCGAAGGCTCCACAGCCAAAGGCAGAGGCGTAGCGGAAAAAGAAGCACTTCCTCCGACACAGGAATTCCTTGGTTACTTCCTGTTCGCTCTGACAACACTTGGACTTGTCTTCGCATCCAAACTTGGTCTTGCGAACTGGCAGGTTGCCATGACCGGTGCTGTTCTTGAAATCGTCCTTGGTGTCCTGACACCGAAAGAAGCTACACAGGCTGTTCCTTTCCAGATCGTATTAATGCTTATCGCTGCTTTGTCTGTCGGCGGCGCAATGGTTGCCTGCGGACTTGGTGATCTGATCGGTAATGGACTTGCGTCAGCACTTGGCGGAACAACAAACGGTTATATTATCGGTGCTGCATTCTTCATCATCCCGTTCATTCTGACTCAGTTCATGCAGAACCAGTCTGTACAGAACATCTTTATCCCGATCGTTATCCTGACCTGCAAGTCTCTTGGCTGCAACCCTGTTGGACCGCTGGTACTTCTCCAGGCTGCCTGCCTGACAGCCTTCCTGACACCGTCTGCGACAGCTACCGTACCTCTGATGATGGGCGCCGGCGGATACGACCAGAAAGACCTGCTCAAGATGGGCTGGCTGCCTTCTCTGATCATCTGTGTCGTCTCTGTTATCTGCACGATGACTCTGATCCCTGCATTCTGATATGAACCAGAAGGAAAAACTTGAGCTTGCTGAACGCTGCCGCAGGGCGGGAGCGTTCGGCTCCATCGCTCCCGAAATACTGAATGCACTGCCGGTACAGCCGGTCAATCAAATGATCCCGGCAGGTGAGCGTCCCAGTGACGTCAATATCCTGGACGGCACAAAAGGGAAAAAGGGACAGCCGTTGTTCATCAACCTGCACGGCGGCGGATTCATTAAAGCCAGAGCTGACCGTGATACGGTATACTGCAGTGAACTGGCAGACAAGTTTCAGCTGACGGTATGGGACGTTGATTACGTCCTGGCTCCGGAATATCCTTATCCTGCAGCTGTCAATGAAGCATATGACATTGCAAAATATGCTTACGAACATGCCGATGAATACGGTTATGACCCGGAAAGGATCTTCTTCCTCGGTCACAGTGCCGGCTCTAACCTGGCCTGTGCCGCTCTGATCAGGAATTACCGGGAACCGGCATTCCGTATCAAAGGCATGATCCTGGACTACATTCCCGTTGACCAGCGGATCAATCCGTTCTCCAAACTGGAACCTGAGGAATATCAGGATCCGAAACGTGTCTCCAGAGCACTGATGGAGTATAATTATCTTGAACTTTATATGGAGCCGGAACAATGCATCGAAGACCTTGCATCCCCAGCAGCCGCCTCTGACGAAATACTGGCATCATTTCCCGATACACTGATCGTTACTGCAGGATGTGACACGCTTCTGAAAGAAGGAGAAGACTTTGCCTGCCGCCTGGCGAAACTAGGTGTACCGGTCACATGGAAACGATTCGTCAATTCACGTCATGGATTTACAATTAACCGCGTTGATGAATGGGAAGCTGCTCTGTCCCTGCATCAGCGATTTCTGAAAGGACTTATCTGAAAGGAACTGAACATGAAAATTACAGATCTGAAACTTCGCTTTGCGAAACACTACCTGTTCGTAGAAGTCTATACAGATGCCGGCATCACCGGTCTTGGTGAAGCAGGCAACTGGGGCTTCCTGTCTTCTACAGCTGACGCCATCATGAAGTTCAAGCCGTATCTGATCGGCAAAGATCCGTTCAATGCGGAAGACATCCTGCAGAACCTCTACCGTGCCGTATATTTCCGCGGTTCCGTCATCATGAGTGCGATCTCTGCGATCGATATTGCATGCTGGGACATCAAGGGAAAGGCATTGGGCGTTCCTGTATATCAGCTGCTCGGCGGTAAAACACGTGATAAGATCCGTGTTTACGCTTCCGTTATGAAGAAATCCGAAGACCTGAAGGAACTGGCTGAAGGCTATAAAGAACTCCAGGCACAGGGATTCAACGCCGCAAAGATCTTCGTCAACGGTCCGGTCAAATCAGCAGACGGCTTCGATGAGTTCTATTCCGGAAGAGTGGAATCCGAACTGGAAAAAGTACGTGTCATCCGTGAAGCAGTCGGTCCGAACTTCGACTTCATCCTGGAAGCACACAGAGGCATGGATACGCCGACAGCTGTTACATTCGGCAGAGAAGTAGAAAAATACAGACCGATGGTATTCGAAGATCCCGTCACACCGGACAATATTGACACCATGGCTCAGGTTGCCGATAAGGTCAATATCCCGATCGCAACAGGTGAACGCTTCACCAATATCAGAGAATTCGAGATGCTGATGGACAGAACAGCTGTACGCTACCTCAGACCTGATGTCTGTGCTGTCGGCGGCATCACTGCTACAAAGAAGATCGCAGCGATGGCTGAAGCACACGATGTTCTTCTGATCCCTCACAATCCGCTCGGCCCTGTCTCCACGGCAGCCTGCCTGCAGATCTGTGCATGCATTCCGAACCTCGGCATCCAGGAACTCCCGGGCTTCTGCCTGAACGGTGCGGAAGACGCTATGGTCAAGGAACCTCTGAAGTTCGAAAACGGCTTCATGCTCATTCCGGAAGCACCCGGTATCGGTGTTGAACTGGCTGACAACGCGGAAGAACTCTATCCTGCAAATGAAAGAGGATCCAACGTCGCCAAGAGAAACTTCGAC
Organism: uncultured Erysipelotrichaceae bacterium; assembly: GCA_946622165.1. Lineage (GTDB taxonomy): Bacteria > Bacillota_I > Bacilli_A > Erysipelotrichales > Erysipelotrichaceae > Bulleidia. The sequence goes on along the minus strand of CAMOPG010000009.1, from coordinate 8,107 downwards.
GGATCCGTCAAAGACTGGTAATCGATCTATCATGGCTGCAGCTGCTGCTGCGGCCTTTTTCTATTTTGAAAAGAGATGCACATCGGCATCTCTTTCACTTTACAGATATCTGTCTATGATAGACCGTACTTTTTCGCGGTGCTTCAGGTACTGCGTCATTGCATGTTCCCTGATACCCTGATGCATTTCATCCACGTCGTGGAAGAATTTCAGGAAATCATCTGCGGCGATCTCTTTTTCAGGATATTCATGTCTTTCCCATTTTTCCATGACGATCTCATATCGTTTGAGAGCTTCCGCAACGCTGTCCTCCCATGAAAGATAGATCTCCTGCATTGCATGTTCACCGATCTCATGCATTTTTTCCGTTGTCAGCGCGTCATTCATCAGCACTTCCGCCAGTTCTTCTGCGCTTTCATTGATCAGGATCCCGTTCCTGCCGTCAGTCACGCCCTCCGCTGCACAGCTGTCTTTGATCAGAACTGCGCCAAGGGAACAGGCGGATGCTTCCCTGACAACAAGACCGTTGGTATCGAAGGAAGAAGGAAACAGCATCAGATCTGCCGTGCAGTACCATGAACGTATTTCTTCACGGTCATATACAGGGCCGATAAACCGGCACATATCTGTCAGGCCGATCGATTCAGCATATGCTTCGATCTCTTTGCCTTCCATGCCGGAACCGACAAAGACCATACAGAAGGGCTTTTGTTTTTCTTTCAGAATGTTCAGTGCGTCCAGTATGATCCTGATGCCTTTATACCACATCATACGGCCGACAAACAGGAATACAGGAACTCCTTCCGGTATGCTGTTTGCGGCTTTCAGAGCACGTATGGTATCTTCCGGAACCCTTCCTCTTTCCAGATCAACGCCATTAGGCATGACGATATAGTCTCCCTGATACCCGAGTGCTTTCAGGTTTTCTCCGGCACCTTTGCTGACAGCCCAGACCTCATCACATGCGCTGATATTGTTTACAAGCAGATCTGCTGCAGCTTTCTGAAGCAGGTCATTCTGGACAGCACGCTTGATCTCAACATCGTATTTCGTGTGGTAAGTGAATATGACCGGTTTCCGGATCATGCCTCTCAGCTCTCTGGACAGTACCATAGACGCAAAAGGGCAGTGCGTATGGATCAGATCGAAATCTTTTCTCGACAGTTCCAGCAGTGTGTCCGGTCTCAGCGGATTTCCGAGTCGGTATCCGATCAGTCCCGTTGTATCATAGCTGTCAAATCTCACGACCGGGAACGGATAATCATCCTTTACATCCGGATAATACGGCACAACAGCAGTACAGGAATTGCCGCTGGCATATATTTCCTGTGCATAATTCATAACAGCATTCGCAACGCCGTCGATCGTCGGCGGGAATGTATCATTTGTCAAACATATATTCATGCTAACTATCATACACCTTTGCCGGATAACTGATTCTTGCTTTTCACTTAAGAATTTAAAAAAAGGTATGCCGCTTTCATTAAAATACCCGGACAGTCTGATCAATCAGACCATCCGGGTGCCTTTATCCGGTCAGATTTCTCTGAGCTCCGGTGCAATATAGCCGTATTCCTCAGCTGCCTTGTTTTTCAGCGGGAGGATCTCGAGATTTGCCATATAGGCATGTGTTCCGATCCCGAAGTTCTTTTCAGCTTTTTCACTGACACCTCCGAAGTTTCCTCCGAGGTAGCTCATCTTTTCGTCCAGAATCAGACGGCATTCTCCTGTTTGATAGGCGATCGCCATGTTTGTCGGGATGTAGAAGTGATTATTGTTTCCGATCTTTGTCAGGAAATCCCCGACATCCTTTGTGAAGGAAGCCATATCAGTATCTTTTCCGTATGCCGCAAAAGACACTGCCAGTTTTTCAATCGGTGAGCTGTTCTGACGAGGCATAAAGATGTGAGAGATCTCAAACGCCTTTGCCGAGGCTTCTCCTGCAGCCCACTTCCGGCTGATGATGTCTTCGATCGCCGGCGTCAGAACGGTGGGAAGACCTGTATAACTGCCCAGCGGTTCTTTCAGAAGGACACCTTTGTTGTTCAGATCCCATTCATCCTGGATCATATTCATCTTCTTATAGATTCCATCCGGGTACAGTTTCATTCCGAAACCCTCATCATAACCCATTGCACGCAGTGTATCACGGCATCTGTCTTCAAAACTCTCTGTGACAGATGAGGAGTCATCTGTGAAACGGGAAAGGAATGCATCTGTATTGTCAAACAGTTCCTTTCTGCTGCTCAGTCCGAATTTGCGGCAGGCGGCCTGGTCAATATCAATACTGAAGGCATAGCTGCTTTCAGGATCCTTTCCAAGCAGAACTCCGCCAAGCCAGGTCAATGTACCGGTATGTCCGAGCGTGAAGGTCTCACCGTCAGGATCCCTGACCGATACTGCCCATACGTTTGTTTCGGTCAGTGTTGTATCTGTCAGCTTATCTGCTCCCCAGCTTGCAAGATCAGCAGGCTTCTGGGCAGAACTGACTTTGACCAGTTCAGCCTCATAGGCTGTGCCAAGGGCAAGCTTCACGATCTTTTTCCAGAGAACATTGAGGTCATAGAGATTCAGGCCGCATGAGATGATTCCCTGGATCATCATGTGCGCAGGATATTCCTGGTCTTCTCCATCAAACACCTTGCCAAGTGCAGCAGCTTTGACAGGCCCTTCCTGCTTCATCTTCGGAAGGGCAAACGGAAGCAGCTGTCTTCTGAGTGCATATTCACCGTTCTGAAGCAGGACAGGTTTTCTGAACATATCCGGATCTTCAAATACAGTCAGGTTCAGTTCGGTCTTTTCCAGTTCCGGATATTCACCGTTATCATAAAGCGCAAAACCGGAGAGGATCAGTGCTGTCCTGAACGCATCAGCCGTGATCCTGATCGGATGTTTCGTGATCTTTTTCATGTTCCACCTCAGATACGGTTGGCGATCTGCCAGCCTTCAAGAATGGCATTGCCGATATTCCGTTTATCATTGCAGCGAAGCGTCATTGTGCAGTCACCGATCTTATAGATCTCTTTGACCTTGCCGTAAAGCTCATCATAGATCTTCGGTGTTCCGGTATAGCCGCGGCAGACAAGGATACTGTCGCACTGAACAGTCTCTTCCTGTTTGGTGCGCAGATCCTTCAGTACGATCCCTTCTTCCGTAAAGCGTGCTATATCCTTTCCTGTCTTATATACAACGCCTTTCTGTGCGTTGAGGATCATCAGGCGCTGCTGCTGGGGCGAAGAATTATCGTCTCCGAGTTCCATGATCCCCATCATTCCGCCGCCTCTTCTGGACGCTACGATCACTTTCTTTCCTGCCTTGGCCAGTGACTGGGCAACTTCCAGGTTCATGAAGCATCCCCCGGCAATGACGACCGTATCTCCCAATGTGAAGCTTTGCGGGTCTTTGCAGTAGTCATATACGGTATGTACATTGGAAAGATCCATTCCGCTGATCTTTGCTGTAATAGGTACGGCTCCTGTCGCTGCAATGACCGCATCATATCCGCCCTGCAGTACTTTTTCTGCAGTGGCTTCTTCTTCGATCACCGTAATGCCCGGTTTCTGCATCTGTCTGACATAGTAATCGATGAGTATTCTGATATCGCCTTTCAGTTCCTGATCGAAGGCTGCCTCATGCATGGTTCCGCCGAGCTTTCGTTTCTCATAGAGCGTCACTTCATGCCCTCGTTCCGCAGCCAGTCTGGCTGCTTCCATACCGGCAGGTCCGCCGCCGATCACACAGATCTTTTTCCTGATTCGTGCAGGTTCTGTTTTTCTGAAATTAGAAGTATTGCACAGCGGGTTGACGGAGCACCTCAGTCCGATCGCTGCGTTGAATCCTTCGATCGTACCGACACAGCCCATCGTGCAGCGGATGCAGGGGACGATGTCACCCGGTCTGCCTTCCTTCAGCTTGACTGCCCATGCGGGGTCTGCCAGTGCAGGTCTGCCGATACCGATGAAGTCTGCCGTTCCTTCTTCCAGTACCTGTTCGGCAAGCTCGGGTGTTGTAAAGCCGCCGTCCAGAATGATCGGAACCCTGAGTCCTGCTTCCTTCATTGCTTTCGCAATGGGAATATAGTCTCCGCGTTTGTCATACTGTGCATTGATGACACGTACATTGTTGGAATCTCCTCCGACAAGATGAAGGGCAACGATACCGGTCTTTTCCAGTGCTTTTGCATGTATGATGCCTTCTTCCAGAGAGATATCCTTCGGATCAAAGGAATCACCGCAGATCCTGCCGATGATAGGGAATGTCTTCCCGCATTTTTTCTGGCATGCTTCAATGATCTCGACCATGAAGCGGATACGGTTTTCTGGTGAGCCTCCGTATTTGTCCGTGCGGTGGTTGTACTGCGGCGAGCAGAACATATTGATCAGGTGTCCGATCGCGCCATGGATCTCAATGCCGTCGAAGCCTGCCATTTTTGCACGCCAGGCTGCCTGTGCGAAATCATCTATGATCTGGTTGATCTCACCGATCGTCAGGCCGCGGATCGGGAAGGGGCGTATGCCTCCCTGCATCTCATACATTGTTGAGGGACCGAGGGACTCTTTCTTGTCGGCCAGAGAAAGCTGATGGCCGATGTGGCAGAGCTGCAGAACAGCCCTGACTCCCTGGTCATGTATCGCTGAAGCAAGACGTGCCATGCCTGTGATCTGTCCGTTCTCGTAAAGACACATGACATTGTCTTCGCCGCGTGAAAGATCGTTGTCGGTCGCTGTGCATTCCACAATGATCATGCCCATCCGGCCTTTTGCCTGGGATGAATAGAATGCCAGTGCGTTATCTGTAATATAGCCGTTCGAGTCGCAGTTCAGTGAACCCATCGGTGCCATGACGATCCTGTTGTCAAGCTTGATGGATCCCATTCTTGCGGGCTCGAGTAATTTCGGAAATGAATTCATAGGATCTCCTTATTATGCATATCCGGAAGGTATATGAAAGATATTCCCGCCTTGAAAAAGCGGGAATGCATCTCGTGATATTGTTATTTCCAGCCGTAATCCTTGCCGGGAGCTTTATAGTCAGGTCCAAGCATCTCTTCTTTGACGGCTTTGCGGAGTTCTTCTACATCCCAAAGAGGGCCCTTGTCTCCGTTTGTGATCATCCTGCCCAGTGCAGGCTGCGTGTAAGCCTGGAATCTGCCGGAAGACTTGATGGAGAAGACAGAACCGTTGATGTAATCATCAAGGCAGAGAACAGCACAGAACGGTGCCAGGTTGACCGGATCGCCATGATCCGCTTCAACGACAGCAAGGATCTTCGGATCGGGAGCGTGTCCGGCTGCTGTGATCTGTCTGATCAGTGCGTTGTATTCTACTGCATGTGCAGGGGATTCACCCTGCGGGCAGACACAGTTGACTGTGATGCCGAATTTATCGAGCTCTTTTGCGGCAGCCCAGGTCAGACCGACCATAGCTGCTGTGGAAGCACTGTAGCCGTCATTGTTGGCAAGGCCGAGCCATGCGTCACTGGAGACGTTGATGATGCGTCCGTATCCCTGTTCCTTCATGTAAGGAAGTGCATAATGCATCAAAGCGATCGCACCATGGTTTCTGCTGTCCATGAACAGACGGAAATTCTTTTCATCCATCGTGGCAATGTCGCCTGTTCCCATGCCGGCAGCGTTGTTTACGATGATATCGATCCTGCCCCATGTATCAACAGCTGTCTTGACCATTTTTTCAGCTGTTTCCCAATTAGAACAGTCACCGAAGAACGGGATCGCTTCACCGCCTTCAGCTTTGATCGTATCTGCAGCAACCTGGGCGTCACCCTTCAGTCTGCAGAATTCATTCCAGTCTTCTTCCGGCATGTCTTCTTTATGATACTGCTGTGCGCTGTAGCCGTTCGGCTTGCGGTTGTTCGTAATGACTTTTGCGCCGAGTCTCGCAAGACCGATCGCAATGCCTTTGCCGATACCCTGACCGGAACCGGTCACGATCGCGACTTTTCCTTCTAAGCATTTTTCCATAATTATGATTACTCCTTTTATCCTTATTTATAATGTAAACGGTTACACAGTTTTCAGCTTTAACATATCTGTCATTATTAGCACGATCGTGTCAAAAGATATCATAAATAAACACAGGTGTACTATAATTTAGGTACAGTATGAAGCAGCACACAATGACAGAATTATGCGATATTTTTTATGAAGCGCATGGGATCCCGGCAGGTATTTTCAGTGCGGACAATGTACTGATACGGCTGTTCTCTGATTTTGGAGAAAACAGGCTCCAGATGTATCTGAATGATTGTGCAGGGATCCTGGATCATGATGAAGATCATCCTGTATTAATGTATGACGCCGATTCCTCCTGCTGGTGCTGTATACCGCAGGACGGAATGAAGATCCTCCTTGGTCCGGTACAGACCGGCAGAAATCCCTCGTTCCGTTATGAAGGGATCCGCGAATATACGCCTGAGCGGTTCAGGGATATTTCCCTGTGCCTGCTGCGTCTCCTGCAGGGTAAAGAAGCTGTGCTGAAGGATCAGACAGCAGACTTCGCAGAAAGAAAACAGGCTGAATACCTGTTTGAAACCGGGGAGGAAACATTTAATCTGAACAGTTATGATGAGATCTATGAGTGTGTCAGAACAGGGGATCTTGCTGAACTGGAATTACTTCTGGAAACCGGCAGCTATACAGCATATCTGAACCGGATCATCACTAACTGGAATGATGCGTATACTGTCTATCATTTCAATCTTGCAAAAACCTATCACGCTGCCTTAGGAGCAGGTGTTCCCATCACTGAGCTGGCCGGACTGGTGGAACTGTATCTGAGAGAACTGAAGCAGGATACGTCGCTGGCAGCCATAAAGTCAGGCATGCAGCGTATGCTGTATGACTTTACCAGATACGTTAATCAGTACAGTGACACCGGATATTCACCGCTCGTAAATATGGCACTGATGTATATCAAAGAACATATCTACGAAACGATCGAAGTGAAAGATATCGCTGCTGTCTGTTCAGCTGGCATATCCACGCTCCAGCATCGGTTCAGACAGGAAACAGGACTGTCCCTTACGGAGAGCATCCGGAAACGGAAAGCAGAGAAAGCCTGTTATTACCTGCGCTATACCGCCATTCCATGCGGCGATATCGCCTACAGGATGGGTTATTGTTCACAAAGCTATTTTATCCGGCAGTTCAAACAGGCATTAGGCATGACGCCTGCAGAATACCGCAGCAGGGAAGGCAGACTGATGTAAAGCTGTATGCCCGATCCATTCAGTAAATAACGATCATCATTTACGAGGTTGAACATATGAAGAAAAAAGCAATTATGATCAGTGTGCTTTCTGCAGTCCTGCTGTCCGCCTGCAAAAGCAGATACATTGTCGGAAAAGACATCAGGATCGATGATCTGACAGAATTTTATTATACCTATTCAAACATTAACTATAATGCCTTTTATCAGCGCTATCACTTCTATGTGGAAGACGGGAAACATATGTTCTTCCATGAAACAAGGGAACGGGAAAATGACTATGGACCGGCGACTGAAAAAGATACCACATTGACCGGAACTTTTGAATTAACGGATGAAGAATGGACTGCCTTCTTTGATCTTCTGAAAGACGGGACCGTAAGAAACAGGAGTGAACATACAGAAAGCGGTGATTCCGGGCCATGGATGTATCTGTACTGGAAAAAAGACCGTTCAAAGATCCAGGAATTTGAATTCGCTTCCTATCAGATACAGCAGTCATTCAAGTCATACTGTGAAGATCTGGCACAGCGTGACTATGTTCCTTCTGAGGAGATCGATGCCGGAGGCTGGTATATCTATCCTGCTGTTACTGCTTCAGAAGAATGGGACAGTTACTCGGAAGAAGAAAAACTCAGAGCCTGCCGGATCAAGCAGGATGTTCTGGACGCATTGTCAGATGACGCTCTGGTCAGAGCTGTCGCAGAATACCCGATGCTGGAAGAATTGTATGAATACGACGACCCGAAATATGTCATGGAGTTTTTCCCGGATGACTGCAGCGCATACAATGAGATCCTGAAACGTGATGATCCGGCACACATTATGCTGAACGGGATCGGGAAACTTCCTTCTTATGGTGAAAAAGACGGGTTCATCCG
>CAMOPG010000008.1:0-36676 GCA_946622165.1 uncultured Erysipelotrichaceae bacterium | reverse complement strand
TGCTGCTGATCCTTGCCGGCGGCAATGTTTCACAAATCGCCAGCTTCAGAAACAATATGACGGAAGGCCATTATTATCTCAGGGGCATGTGCACATATGCCGGGATCATCCTGATATGGATCCTGCTGAGAGACATTGTTTATTATCTTTCTCAGAAATTCAGAAAACAGGAGAAGGCAATTACGGTGATAGGGTCCATTTTGAGCGCAGCAGTATCATTCGGACTTGTTTTTACAGCAAATATGTATTGGTCGCATACATGGATGCCGCATCCTTATCGCGGAACTGCTGTATTCAGAAATGAGGATGCGTTTTCTGTTGTGATCAATCGAGACGATGAAATGCCGGGAACGGAGAATGATTTCACCCAATCCCGTCAGAGCACTTATTATTCTGCATCAGATGCTGAGTATATTCGTGATCTGAAAGAAAGCATTCTGAATTGCAGGCCGACAGGCAGCTGGTCTGTTGTCCGGGATGATCGTGATCTGAAAAGGGTAAAACAGCTCATGGGAAAGACAGAACCCTTTTACCAGATCCTTTGGAACAGTGAAAACGAAATAACATTCTTCTATCTTTATGAAGATGAAAACATGGGCTGGCTGCTGGATGAGCCTAATTACGGAGTTTATTATGCCAATGACGAATTATTGAAGCTGGTGCATGATTACCCGGAATATGTGACGCTCAATCCTAAAATGATAGAGAAATTCAGAAATATCTTTGAATATGATCCTCAGAAAATATGGCCTGATCCGCTTTATAAAGACGGCAGATTTGATACTTACCGGTATCTGATCCTGGAAGACCGTCAGACAGGTGAAGACGTGACCGAAACGTTTATAGAAACATGGCGTGGAGCGTATCAAAGAGAAGAATGGGAAGTACTGCTGGACGCGCTTGATACAGTCCGGGAGATCTGGAAGTACGAATTTGTAAATCCGGAAAAAGCACCTCACACTGGTTCCTGAATCCTGCATGATTTAAGAATAGGAAAGAACTGCAGGAACAATGGCAGTACGGCGGTTATATGCAGTGTCTGTAAGTGCAGATCATTGATGCACTATCAACTTGAGGGGGGATCGCATGAAGAAAAGAATGAAGATCCTGATCTGTGCGGGAATTGCGGTCATATGTCTGCTGTCTTCTTTCCTTTATTACGGCACAAGGAGGAAGTCTCTGACGATCGATGAGATCGATCATTTATATGCAGCTGATCTGAAACGATTCGGGTTTCAATATGAATTGCTGAATTTAAGTGATCCTTTTGATCGTAATACAGCGGTGAAACTGTACGGACAAATATCCAGTCCCTATGAACCTGCATGGGTGGAAATATATGCGATACAGCAAGACACTGAGGCATTCGAACAGCTGATCGATCGGCAGATCCCATTGAATGCTGCGCAGAAGAAGAACAATATAAACGGAAATGAATATGTATTTGATGTGTTTCAAAACAGGCAGCCATTGGATTCGAAAATAACGTATGCAGTGAAAGTCAGAACTGAAGCAGGCAGTTTCGGTCTGCTGTTTACTTTCAATTTGATAAAGTCAGATGATCCGAATGGTGATCAAAAATGCATGAACAGCATCATTGCGTTTTTGAACGATTCCCGGATCCTGCGATCATCAGAGAACTGATACATCAGAAAAAGGACTTCTGGCCGGTGAATACCCGGTACAAAAGTCCTTTTTTAAATCAGCAGATATTACGATTGCTGAAAACAGATCAGCCTTCCAGAGGTCTGCACTCCTCCAGCAGGGAAATGATCGGCAGATGCTGAGGACATGCGCCTTCGCACTGGCCGCACTGGATGCAGTCACTTGCCTTGCCTTTGCCTTCGGTAACGATCGCATATTCTCTCTTTGTGCGGAATTCAGGACTGCCTTTTTTGCGGTTCTGAACCGTGAAGATCTCAGGGATCGGAATGCCCATCGGACAGCCTTTGGTACAGTAATGGCAGGCGGTGCAGGGGATCGATTTATCAGCGTTCAGTGCTTCCACAGCCTTTGCGATCACTGCTTCCTCATGTTCGTTCAGCGGTTTGAAATCAGCCATGAAGCTGAGGTTGTCTTTCATCTGCTCTATGGAACTCATGCCGCTCAATACAGCAAGCAGGTTATCCTTGGAAGCGACATACCGGAGTGCCCATGAAGCATAGGATGCACCGGTGTTTTCTGCGTCAAATACAGCTTTGACCGTATCGATCGGATCTGCGAGGAGACCGCCTTTGACAGGCTCCATGACCGTGACAGGCTTACCGTGTTCTTTGCAGATCTCCCAGTTGCGTCTTGCTGCGACACCGGGATTCTCCCAGTCGGCATAATTGATCTGCAGCTGGACGAATTCCGCGTCAGGATGTTTTTCAAGCAGTTCTTCCAGAAGCGCAGGATCGCCATGGAAAGAGAAACCGTAATGCTTGATCAGGCCTTGTTCCTTCAGCTGTTTTACATAATCCCAGATACCGTATTCTTCATATTTCTGATAATTGCTGCGCTGGATCGCATGGACCAGATAATAGTCAAAATAACCGGCACCGCTGCGCTCAAGACTGGTCTGCAGTTCCTGCTTGGCTTCTTCCTCAGTGATCCCGGATCCAGGCTGAATGATCAGCTTGCTGGCAAGAGTATAGGAATCACGGGGATATCTTTCAACAAGAGCCTTGCGGATCGCTTCTTCGCTGCCCGGGTAGACCCAGGCTGTATCGAAGTATGTACCGCCTGCTGCCATGAACATGTCTGTCATTTCGGCAGTCTGTTCAACATCGATCGTACCGTCGGCTTTCCGGGGCAGACGCATCAGCCCGAAGCCGAGTTTCAGTTTTTCTTTTCCTGTAAATACACTCATAAGACAACTCCTTCCATGCATATTATCCTAAAAGACAGCAGGGAAGTATATGGTTGTGATCTGTTTTGCAGGATCTGATGCATACTGTGGTACAGGAATGCGGTCATTGCAGGATGTTCGGTACCTCAGGCACGGTACTGTCCTGAACAGATATGATTTGTTTGTGCAAAGTTGAACAAAACAATAGGTAATTCCGGAAAAACATTATAAAATAATAGCAGGTGTAAAGACAGATGTGCTGGTGAGCATGGAATGATATCCTTCAAAAGACGGAATAAACATTCCGGATAGTGCTCATCTGAAAAAACAATGCAAGTAATACACTGGAAAGCATAAAAGGAGAGAGTATTAAAATGGGAAAACCGGTAGTTTTAGTGGTAATGGATGGCGTAGGCTGGACTGAAAAAGACAATGGCAATGCCGTTCTCCATGCTTACAAACCTCAGATCGACGAACTGATGAGCAAATGGCCTCATACAACGATCAAAGCCAGCGGAACAGCTGTAGGCCTTCCTTCTGACGATGACATGGGCAACTCCGAAGTCGGACACAATGCACTGGGATGCGGCCAGATCTATTCACAGGGTGCAAAACTTGTAAATGAGTCCATTGAAAGCGGAAAGATCTATGAGTCCGATGCTTGGAAGGGTGCAGTTGATTTTGTCAAAGGACATAACGGCAAGATGCATTTCCTCGGCCTGCTGTCAGACGGCAATGTTCATTCCAATATTTCACATCTGATCGCAATGCTGAAAGAATGCAAGAAGGAAGGCGTCAATGAAGTCAGAGTTCATATCCTGCTCGACGGAAGAGACGTTCCTGAAACAAGTGCTCTGCAGTATGTAGATCAGCTTGAAGATGTTCTCAAAGAACTCAATGAATCCGGATTCCACGGTGTGATCGCAAGCGGCGGCGGCAGAATGTCCATTACGATGGACCGTTATGAAGCTGACTGGTCCATGGTTGAAAAAGGATGGCATATCCATGTCATGGGTGACGGCAGAATGTTCGCAAGCGCAACTGAAGCAATCGAAACACTGCGTGCTGAAGGCGGCTATACAGACCAGTATCTGCCGGGCTTCGTTATTGCAAAAGACGGTCAGCCTGTCGGAACAGTCGATGACGGCGACTCCGTGATCCTCTATAACTTCCGCGGTGACAGAGCTGTCGAGATCTCTAAGGCATTCGACTACATGAACACAGGATTCAACAGCTTCGAAATGCCCAAGAAGCCGGATGTTTATTATGCAGGCATGCTGCAGTATGACGGAGACCTCAAGCTCCCGAACCACTTCCTGGTTGAACCGCCGCACATTGAGCATACATTAAGCGAATTCCTTGTAAATAAGGGCGTTGTATCCTACGCATGCTCAGAGACACAGAAGTACGGTCATGTTACATATTTCTGGAACGGCAACCGTTCCGAGAAGTTCTCCGATGAACTGGAAACATGGGTAGAAGTGCCTTCCGATATTATCCCGTTCGATCTGAAGCCCTGGATGAAGGCTACAGAAGTTACTGACCTTATGGTAGAAGCAATCGAATCCGGCAAGTATCAGTTCCTGAGATGCAACTATCCGAACGGCGACATGGTCGGCCATACAGGCAACTATGAAGCTACGCTGATCGGTGTTGAATCCGTTGACCTGCAGCTCAGAAGAGTCATGGACGCATGCAAAAAGATGGATTACACGCTGATCGTAACCGCTGACCACGGCAACTCCGATGAGATGTATGACAAGGGCAAGAATCCTGACGGATCACCGAAACCCAAGACATCCCATTCCCTGGCAAGGGTTCCGTTCGCAGTTTACAACGGACCGGAAGGAACAGAAGTCAAAGAAGGCGACTTCGGTCTTGCAAACGTTGCGGCTACAGTCGTTAAGCTCCTGGGCTATGAAGCACCTGAGCAGTGGCTGGAAGCAATCATCAAATAACTCTGAAACGGTTCTGAACCACATATCCGATATCCCCGGTCTGACAGAAAATGAAAAGACCGGGGTTTTCTTTCGGAAACAGGATGTTCTTTGCGTGCTGTGCATGCTCGTTTCTTTTCAATCTGCAGGCATGTTGGTGTATGATGTAGGCATTCTATGCCGGAGGGGGATATGAAAAAAGAAAAACTGCTGCTGTTCTTTATCACCGCATTCTGTTTCAACATGGCCGCGAGCTTTGTTCATCCCGTAACTCCGACGCTGATCGTAGAGCGTCAGCTGGACAGTTCCATGTTCGGTGTCGCCCTGGCTGCTATGATGACGATGAATTTCCTGTTTTCTCCGTTCTGGGGAAGACTGTGCGCATATGTTCCTACAAAACTGATCATGCTGGTCTGTTCGATCGGATATGCTGTCGGGCAGCTGCTGTTCGGCTCAGCCTATACGGAAGCAGCAGTCGTCGGCGGCAGAATGTTTGCCGGAGCTTTTACAGGCGGCGTGTTCACGGCAATGGCCAACTATGTAGTCAATCTGTCACGCGGAGACGCACAGGTCAGAGGACAGAATCTTGTTATACTGACAACACTGCAGAATGTCGGAAGCGCATGCGGGTATTTTGTCGGCGGTATGCTCGGTCTGCTTTCAGTCCGTACGGCATTTATGGCACAGGTCGTTGTCCTGGTCGTTTCGGGTATTGCATATTATCTGCTTTGTGCTGATGACACGGATGCCAAGGTCAAACCGGACAGGAAGCTGTCACTGCGTGATGCCAACCCGTTTGCGGCATTCCTGAGCGCACGCAGATTCATGACGCCGCTGCTGGCAATGGTATTCATGATCGTTGCGATCTCTGCGATCGGTCAGAATTCTTATGAACAGTGCTTCAATTACTACATCAAGGATCAGTACGGAATGTCTTCGGCATACAACGGAATGTTCAAGGCAGGGATCGCCATTCTGACGATCTTCCTGAATTCGACTGTCAGTATGTATCTGCAGAGAAATACAGACATCAACAAGACATTCCTCTATATTCTGGCTGTATGCACGGCCCTGATCTGTTCCGTACTGATCTTCCGCGGACAGATCGTATTCATTGCGGTATATATCATTTATTCCAGTGTCATGGTGCTCCGTCTCCCGCTGCTGCAGGGGATGGCTGCGGCCCAGGCTTCTCCGGAAACGAGCAATGCCGTTATGGGCTTCTACCAGTCCATGAATTCACTGGGCGGGATCTTCGGCGCATTGTTTGCAGGACTGATCTACAGCAAAAACCCGATGTATCCGTTTATTCTTGCGTTCATCGCATTCCTTGCGGCAACCCTGATCGGACTGATCTACAGAAGGATGTATCGTTCTGCACAGCAGTCATAATACATACAAACAAGCTGCATATGGCACGGGCCGCTGCAGAAATGCACGGTCTATGCACCAATCATTTCAGAAATGACATGGCCGGACACGTAATACAATGAAATTGCGAACAGTATATTTTCCGGAGGTATGACATGAAAAACAAGAAAAATATCTGGCTGCTGGCTTCAGTGCTGCTTTTGCCTGGTGGACTGCAGGCATTCCGTATGATCTGATTCACGGTATCAGCAACTTCCTGATTGCCTGGTTCTTATTCGATCCTTTGATGAATATGTTTGAAAAGCTTCATCTGACTGTATGAATGGAGAGATCATCTTACCAGGTGTTCACAGAAAATACGATGAAAAACCCGCGGAATACATATTGATACGATCCGCGGGTTATTTTAATTGTGCTTAATGTATAAGGCTGACTGACGGTCCTGAACGTGTGATCGCCGGTGTGAAGGATTCCGGTGTTCGCACGGTACGCCGACAAAGCATCTGCCGCATCCGCCTCTGCCGAATTTTTCCTTCAGGCAGGCTCCGAATTCAGAGCATTTTTTCAGATTGCGCAGTCCGTTGGTATCAATTGCATGGGCCGGACAACTCTCCTAAACGGGTGCAGTATCAAAACCGCATGAAATGATCAAAGCTTCGTCAGCTGAAAAAATGTCAATAACCTATTGACAGAATCGTAAGCGCTATCATAAACTAAAACTGTAAACGTTAACGGGAATGATAACGGTAATGTTTACGATACCGTTTATGAAAGAAGGAGATCATGGCAACAATCAAGGACATTGCTAAATTGTCCGGCTACAGCATTGGAACGGTATCCCGTGTCATTAATCATCATCCGGATGTCAGTGCATCAGCACGGCAAAAGATCGAACAGGTGATCAAGGAACTGAATTTCCAGCCGAATTCAAACGCGAAGCTGCTGAAACAGTCCAAAACATCTGCGGTCACAGTACTTGTTAAAGGATCCAAAAACGTATTCTTTGAATCGATACTGGAGGACATGCAGCAGGTATTCAAGGATAACGGTGAAGAGGTCAGTGTGCTGTTTCTGGATGAGAAATCCAATGAGGTCGAGGCTGCCGCACAGGTGTGTGCTGAGAGAAAACCGAAAGGTCTGATCTTTCTTGGAGGAAATCTCAAATACTTCCGGGAAGGGTTTTCTGCGATCAAAGTGCCATGTGTTCTGACATCACTCAGCGGTGAAGAGCTTGGATTCGATAATCTGTCAAGCTTCACAACAGATGATAAGGAAGGCGCAAAAGATGCGATCGGCTATCTGGTGAAATACGGACACAGGCATATCGGCGTGATCGGAGGTTCTCTGGACAGGGAACAGGGACAGATCAGTGATTACAGACTGAGCGGTGCCATGGAAGTGATCAGCAGGGAAGGGCTGGACTTCACGCTTGAGAAGAACTATGAGCCTTGTATGTTTTCCATGGAAGGCGGTTATGAAGCAGCACAGAAACTGATCCGCAGGAATAAAGAGATCACCGCGATCTTCGCTCTTGGCGACATGATCGCCCTTGGCGCAGTACGCGGCATCACGGACCTTGGCAAAAAGATACCTGACGATATTTCGATCATCGGTTATGACGGGATCGGATATACACAGTTCTCAATTCCGAGGATCGCAACGATCCGTCAGGACAGCAGGGAACTGGCAGTGAGGAGTGTTGAAGATCTGCTCTGGAGGATCAGTTATCAGCGCGGTCCCAGACATGAACGGATCAGGCACAGAGTCATTGCGGGAGAAAGCGTCAGAAAGCTGCAGAATGATTAAGGAGAAATAACGATATGGCTGAACTGGAATTAAGACACATTCAGAAGATCTATCCGCTTGCGGAACCTGCCGGCAAAAAGAAAAAGGGTGAAGAACCCGCCCATAGGACGCATAACCTCAAGATCACTGATGAAGGTGTGGTTGCTGTAGATGATTTCAACCTGAAGGTCAAGGATAAAGAGTTCATCGTGCTGGTCGGACCGTCAGGCTGCGGAAAGTCAACAACACTGAGAATGGTGGCAGGACTTGAAGACATCACCCGCGGTGAACTGTACATAGACGGCAAGCTGATGAACATGGTGGATGCGAAGGACCGCGATATCGCAATGGTTTTCCAGAATTACGCGCTGTACCCGCATATGTCCGTCAGACAGAATATGGAATTCCCGCTGGAGCTGAGAAATGTGCCGAAGCAGGAACGCATCCGCAGGGTCAATGAAGCTGCGGAGATCCTCGGTATCACCGAGTATCTTGACAGGAAGCCCAAAGCACTGTCCGGCGGCCAGAGACAAAGAGTCGCGATCGGGCGTGCGATCGTCCGTGAACCGAAGCTGCTTCTGATGGATGAGCCGCTGTCCAACCTTGATGCGAAGCTGAGAAACCAGATGAGAGCTGAAATCATCAAGCTCCGTCAGAGGATCAATACGACATTTATGTATGTCACGCATGATCAGACAGAAGCGATGACGCTCGGTGACAGAATCGTCATCATGAAGGATGGAGAGATCCAGCAGATCGGAACACCTCAGGAAGTATTCGATCATCCGAAAAACCAGTTTGTGGCAGGATTCATCGGAGTTCCTCAGATGAACTTCTATGACGGACGCCTGGTCAAAAATGACAAAGGTGAATATGCCGTCAGGATCGAAGATGCCGAGGTTGCACTGTCTGCCGTCAAGCAGGAAAACCTGAAAGCCCGCAGCACACCCGAACAGGATATCGTGATCGGTGTCAGACCGGAACACATCACACTGCAGGAGACACCCGGAGCCATGATCGAAGGCACGGTGGATGTCAGTGAGATGATGGGCAGCTCCGTCCACCTGCATGTCAATGCATGCGGAAAGGACAGCATCATTATCGTACCGACCCTGGAACTCGGAAATCAGTCACTGGATATGAATTCCGGGATACGGTTCACATTCAGCGGAAACGTTGTACATGTATTTGATTTAAACGGAAATAATCTGGAGTTCATTGAAGAATGAAGGATTAGATAAAAATTGCTTAGTTTAGGAGGAAAGATATGGCAAGCAAGAAATTCTTTATGGCAGGCTTATCAGCTCTGCTCTCCCTCAGCATGCTGGCTGGGTGCTCAGGCGGCGGTTCATCTTCCGGCGGATCAGGAAGTTCTGACAAACCTGACAAACCGGCAGAACCGGCAGCTTCAAGCGAAGTTATCACGCTGACAGTATGGACACCGTCCGAAGATCAGTCAGAAGAAAACGGCAACTGGCTGAAAAAAGAACTCGATGCATTCAAAGCAGCTCATCCGGAATGGAACCTTGAATTCAAAACAGGCGTAAGTTCTGAAGGCGACGCTCTGAAGAACATTCAGACAGACCCTGAAAAAGCAGCTGATGTATTCATGTTTGCAAACGACCAGATCCCTGATCTGCTCGCTGCAAACGCTCTGGCAAGACTGGGCGGCGCTACTCTGGAACAGGTCCAGAAACAGTGCTCACAGACAACTCTGAACACAGTTTCCTATAATGGCGGCGTTTATGGCGTGCCGTTCACAGGAAATACATGGTTTATGTACTATGACAAGCGCGTCTTCTCCGAAGATGATGTCAAGAACCTCGATACAATGCTTGAAAAGGGCAAAGTCGGATTCCCGCTGTCCAATTCCTGGTATATCGCTTCCTTCTATGTAGCTAACGGATGCACACTGTTCGGCGAAAACGGTGATGATGCGGATGCCGGTATCGATTTCTCCGGTGACAAAGCTGTCGCTGTTACAAACTATCTGGTCGATCTGGCTGCCAACCCGAACTTCGTTGACGCAAACGGCCTGACACCTAGCACACTGAAAGACGGAACGATCAACTGCCTGTTCTCCGGCACATGGGATTACAACGCTGTCGTTGAAGCACTGGGCGAAGAGAATGTCGGTATCTGCGCAGCTCCTACCTATACACTGAACGGTGAAGAAAAGCAGCTCAAGGCATTTGCAGGTTCCAAGGCGATCGGCGTTAATACAAACTCCAAGAATCCGGAAGTTGCGGTTGCACTGGCAGCCTTCCTGGGAAGCACACAGGCACAGCAGGATCATTATGATCTGAGAAACATCATCCCGACAGATGAAAGCCTGAAGGTCGATGATGCACTGGCAGCTGCACAGATGGATGCTATGAGCTTCGCTTCCATCGTCCAGCCGCTGCAGGCTGACATGGGTCTGTACTGGACTCCGGCAGAGAACATGGGCAAAGAACTCGTCGCTAAGACAGTTACTCATGACAACGCTGCTGAAAAGACAGAAGCAATGAACGAAGGAATGAACACAGCTACTGTCAACTGATTTCTCATAATCAACTTGATCTGATAAATGGCTGAGGGATCTTTCCCTCAGCCATGTTTCCAAACGTAAAAAGGAGGCGGGTTTATGGCCGCACAGAAAGACCGTATTACAGCCGGTCAGGCAATCATAAAAGGTGACCTGTGGACAAAGCTGTCTGCAGTTCTGATGGGTGCCGGATTATTCGGGCACGGCCAGAAGATAAAAGGTTTTCTGGTACTGCTTCTTGAGGCAGCCTTTATCTTCTACATGGCGTCAGCCGGACTGACACACCTGGCAAATCTGCCGGGACTCGGCAGTCTGGAAGCCGGCGAAGTCTACAATGAAGCCAAGGGAATCTACGAATATACGCAGGGCGACAACTCGCTGCTGATGCTGCTGTACGGTGTCGTGACACTGTTCGTGGTAGCTGCGTTCATACTTTTGTGGATCCTTCAGATGAAGAAGTCCTATGAAAACCAGAGAATGCTGGAACAGGGCAGGCATGTCAATTCATTCAAGGAAGATCTGAGATCGCTGCTCAACGGCAATCTGTACATGCTGCTGATGACAACGCCGTTCCTGGGCATCCTGGTATTCAACATCGTTCCGCTGGTCTTCATGATCTGCATGGCGTTCACAAGCTATTCCAAAGAAGGCAATCATCTGATGCTGTTTGACTGGAACGGACTGACGCAGTTCGCAAGAGTTCTCAGCATGCAGGGTAATATCGGACGTCAGTTCTGGCATGTACTGGCATGGACGATCGTCTGGGCATTCTTCGCTACATTCCTGAACTATATCCTCGGCATGATCCTGGCTTTGATCATCAACCGCAAGGATACAAAGTGGAAGGGATTCTGGAGATTCTGCTTTGTATTGAGCATCGCCGTACCGCAGTTCGTATCTCTGATGGTCATGAATACGATGCTGCAGCCGTACGGTGCAGTGAATGTTGTGCTTCAGAATCTCGGGTGGATCAAAGAACCCATCCCGTTCTGGACCAACGCGATGCTGGCAAGGATCACGGTAATCGTGATCAACCTGTGGGTAGGTATTCCTTATACACTGCTGCAGATCACGGGTATTCTGCAGAATATCCCTGCAGAACTGTATGAGGCCGCAAAGATGGACGGTGCAGGTCCTGTGAAGATCTTCTTCCGGATCACGCTCCCGTACATGCTGTTTGTGACAACACCTTACCTGATCACATCATTTGTCGGCAACATCAATAACTTCAATGTTATCTATCTGCTCTCAAACGGCGGACCAACATATGTCGGAGACACAGCCGGACAGACAGACCTGCTCGTTACATGGCTGTATAAGCTGACCATTGACCAGCAGTATTACAACATCGGTGCGGTAATCGGTATCCTGACGTTCGTGGTCCTGACCATCATTACGCTTGTTACATACCGCAATTCCGGTTCCTATAAGAATGAGGAGGCGTTCATGTGATGACTGCGATGAATCAATCTATAGCGAAAAATAAGATCAGCGGCAGACGCCGTGTGATCAATATCCTGGTTCATCTTCTGCTTGCAGTGCTTGCATTCATATGGGTCATGCCGATCGTCTGGATCGTCCTGACAAGCTTCCGTGCTGAACCGGGTTCCTATGTCAACACATTCTTCCCGAAGGAATATACGCTGAACAACTACATCAAGCTGTTCACGGACAGAAATGTTCTGAACTTCCCCAAGATGTTCATGAACACACTGATCATTGCGATCATATCATGCGTGATCTCCACATTCTTCATGCTGTCGGTATCCTACAGCCTGTCCAGAATGCGCTTCAAGCTGCGCAAACCGTATATGAACCTGGCAATGATCCTTGGCCTGTTCCCGGGATTCATGTCCATGGTCGCACAGTACTACATTCTGAAGGCACTGGGACTGACGGAGGGATCTCTGATCCGTATGGCGCTGATCATCGTCTATTCTGCCGGCGCAGGTCTTTCATTCCAGATCTCCAAGGGATATTTTGATACGATCCCCAGATCGATCGATGAAGCAGCGATGATCGACGGCGCTTCCCAATGGCAGGTATTCACAAAGATCACCATGCCGCTGTCCAAGCCGATCGTCATCTACACAGTCATGACATCATTTATCGGACCATGGGTGGACTTCATCTTTGCAAAGGTCATCTGCCGCGCAAATGCCGATCAGTTCACTGTAGCCATCGGACTCTGGAATATGCTGCAGAAAGAATATATCAATCAATGGTATACTTGTTTCGCAGCAGGTGCAGTCGTGATCTCCATACCGATCGCAGCTCTGTTCCTGTATATGCAGAAATTCTACGTTGAAGGAATGACCGGAGCGGTGAAAGGATAAGACTATGAAGAAATTCCTGCGGTGGCTGTTGTCGCTGGGAATCCTTCTGTTGGCAGTTGTTTACAGACTCTTGACAGCAGATCCTTCGGGATCTGCTGTTCATGTTATGACAGAAGTGAATTCCGGACTGACAGCGGATGTGATCGATGATCAATACCGAACGACCTATGAAGTGTTTTTATATTCGTTCTGCGACAGCAACAATGACGGGATCGGTGATATCAACGGACTGATCTCCAGGCTGGACTATATTCAGGATCTGGGATTCAACCAGATCTGGCTGATGCCTGTCATGCCTTCGGATACATATCATAAATATGATGTAAAGGATTACCGTGCCATCGATCCGGCGTACGGGACGATGGACGATTATGACCGGCTGATCAAGATCTGCCACAGCCGAGGGATCCGGGTGATCATTGATCTGGTGCTGAACCATACAGCATCCGGTCATCCCTGGTTTCAGGAGGCGGCTGCCTATCTGAGAGGGCTGAACGGCCGTGAAGCAAACGTCAATGAATGTCCGTACGTTGATTATTATCATTTCAGGAAGGACTTCCAGAACGGTTATGCCAAACTGGCGGACAGCGATTATTACTATGAAGCGAGATTCTGGGACGGAATGCCTGATCTGAATCTGGATAACGGAAGGGTCAGGGATGAGATCCGCGATATCATGTCATTCTGGATCGGACACGGAACAGACGGATTCCGTCTGGATGCGGTCACTTCCTACTATACGGGTGATCCCGGACGCAATATTGAATTCCTGCGCTGGCTGAAGCAGGCAGGCACGGAACTGAAGCAGGACTGCTACTTTGTGTGCGAAGCCTGGACAGGCATGGATGAATATGCGTCATATTATGCAAGCGGGATCGATTCGATGTTTGACTTTGCCTTCGGTGATTCTGATGGGGTGATTGCCAGAACATTGAAGGGGATCTATACAGCCAGGGAATACGGAAATACCCTGGAACGTGAATGGCAGATGTTTGCCGGATATTCGGATACCTATATCAACGCACCGTTCTATACAAACCATGATATGGGCAGAGGAGCCGGATATTATGCCGGGGATGACGGCAGCAAAACTAAGATGGCGCTGTCCATGAATCTGATGACGACCGGAAATGTGTTTGTGTATTACGGCGAAGAGCTGGGCATGAAAGGCTCAGGAAAAGACGAAAACAAACGCGCCCCGATGTACTGGAGCGAAGACAGAAATGCCCAGGGCATGACCCAGGGTCCTCCGTATATGGAGGATTTTGAAATGAAATTCCCTTCCTATGAAGTTCAGAAAGATGATCCGTATTCCATATATAACTATGTGAAAGAAGCGATACGGATCAGAAACGCTCTGCCGGTGATCGCAAGGGGCAGGACCTGGCTGCACCAGGACCTGACAACAGATCAGGTATGCGTGCTGCTGAAGGAAGACGGCGTTCATGCGCCGGCTGCAGTAATCATGAACATCAGCGACAGTGAACAGACGGTTGATGTGACCAATACGGAATTCCATACTCTGAGAGGCATTCTGGCAGTCAATGATACGCCTGTCAGGTTTGAAAACAATGTTCTGACGCTTCCTCCGTACAGCACGGCTGTACTGACTGAATGACTAGGAGAAAACAGATGAAGAAATGGCTGGATGATGCGGTATTTTATGAGATCTATCCGCAGTCTTTCCTGGATACTGATCATGACGGGATCGGTGACCTGCAGGGCATCATTGAGAAGCTTGACTATATCAGGGATCTTGGATGCAATGCCCTCTGGATCAACCCGTGTTTTGATTCCCCGTTCATGGATGCCGGATATGATGTACGGGATTACCTGAAGGTTGCCGCGCGCTATGGAACGAATGAAGACCTGTATGAACTCTTCAGACAGGCACATCAAAGAGGAATCATGGTGTTCCTGGACCTTGTGCCGGGACATACATCCGACCAGCATCCCTGGTTTATTGAGTCCTGCAAAGCAGAACCCAACGCTTACAGCGGCAGGTATGTCTGGACTTCCAATGCATTCCAGGGCATAGCTGATCATCCGTATATCAGCGGCATGAAGGAACGTGAAGGCTCCTATATGCTGAACTTCTTCGCTTCTCAGCCTGCTTTGAATTACGGATGGCTTCACTGCACGGAAGAATGGATGACGCCCGCAGGCTCCAGTGATGCTGTGGCAACACGTGAAGCTTTGAAGGATGTCATGCGTTTCTGGCTGGATCACGGATGCGATGGCTTCCGCGTGGACATGGCTGATTCCCTGGTCAAGAACGATGATGAAAACAAATCCGCCACAGCAGCAGTCTGGCGCAATATCCATCAGATGCTTCAGGAAGAATATCCGGATGCGGCGATGGTCAGTGAATGGTCCAATCCCGCACAGGCGATCAACGGGGCAGGGTTTGAGATGGACTTCTATCTGGATCACCATTACAACGGTTATAATACCCTGCTGAGGGATTATGAAACGGAAGGCGGCGATCACAGCTTCTTCAAAAAGGACGGAAACGGCGACATCATGCGTTTCCTCGATGACTGGCTGCCGAAATACAATCAGACAAAGAACAACGGATATATTTCCATGTTTACCTGCAATCACGATACGCCCCGGCCGGCAAGAACGCTGTCCGTACGTGAACTGAAGCTGGCATATGCGTTTATTCTGACAATGCCGGGCGTTCCCTTTATTTATTACGGGGATGAGATCGGCATGAAATACCTTGATGTCAGGACAAAGGAAGGCGGATATCAGAGAACAGGTTCCCGTACGCCGATGCAGTGGGATCACGGAAAGAATCACGGGTTCTCTGATTCGGATGAACCGTATCTGCCGACTGACAGTTCTGCAGATGCACCGGTCCTTTCGGATCAGATCAATGATCCGGATTCCCTTTACTCAGCAGTAAAGGAACTGATCAGGCTCAGACATGAATATGCCGATCTGCATGCAGGCGGAGGATTTGAAATCGTTTATGCGGAACATGGGAAACTGCCCTTTGTATACCGCAGAGGATCGCTTCTGATCGCAGTCAATCCTTCCCTGCAGGCTGTGAGGATACCGTGCGGTCTGAACGGATCCATGGTATACGGTATCGGAGCAGGCAGTCTTGAACATGGAGAACTGTCTGCCGGAGCACAGTCATTCAGCATATTCAGCTTGTTATGATAATGGAAAGAAATGAGAGGACGTCAGATGGGATTGGAACAGATCAGAAAAGAGATGAATTTCCGGGAGCTCGGAGGCTTGCCGGTCAGCGGAGGCAGAACCGTCAGGAATGGCGTATTCTACCGTACAGGTGCTTTGGGACTGCTGAATGAAGAAGAACTGGCGTTTGTCAGGACACTGGGGATCAGGTCTGTTTTTGATCTGCGTTCTGCTTATGAGCGGAAGCTTACCCCGGACCCCGAACTGCCGGGTGCAGTCAATTATCCGATCTCTGCATTGACGGATCGTTCCGGCAATGAGGTGGATCTTTCCCCGGAAGCCATCAAGGAAAGCACCCAGCATGCCAACCATGCCGAGAATGCATCGAATTTTCTTGAAATGATGTATGGCGGACTGCCGTTCGCCGCTGCATACCGGAAGATGTTTGAAGAGATCGAAGCCGGAAATGTGCCGGTACTGTTCCATTGTTCCGCAGGGAAGGACCGCACCGGGATCGGTGCAGCACTGATCCTGCTGGCACTGGGAGCGGATGAACAGACAGTTCTGGATGATTACATGATGACAAATGAATACCGCATGGCATTGATCGAGCGCTTTCTGGAAGACCGGAAAGAGATCCTTGACCAGCATCCGGAATTCCGTGCGATCCTGATGGGATACGAAGGCGTCAACCGGAGTTCTGCGGAGTATGCACTGAAGTCGATCCTGAAGGAATATCCGTCTTATGATGCTTATTTTGAAGCACAGTTCGGTCTGGATCATGCACGAAGGGAACGCCTGAGAGAACTGTATACGGAAAATGCTGAAGTGTGAGTGCACACTTCTTTCTTTTTGTGCGGCATTCTGTTACGTTGAGTACAGGAGGAACCTATGAAGTACATACAATTAAGCAGATTGAACAGGGATGTCTCTGTGATCGGCGTGGGCTGTATGAGGATCGCAAGGATGACCAGGGAAGAAGTATCGGAACTGGTGCATACTGCTCTGGATCACGGCATCAATTTCTTTGATCATGCGGATATTTACGGCAGAGGCCGCAGTGAAGAAGTGTTCGGTGAAGTGTTTGCGGCAGAGCCTGAATTAAGAGACAGGATGTTCCTGCAGACAAAATGCGGGATCAACCAGGGAATGTTTGATTTCAGCAAGGAGCACATTCTGGAAGCAGTGGACGGCAGCCTGAAGCGCCTGGGAACAGATCACATCGATTCCCTGCTGCTGCACAGACCGGACGCCCTGATGGAGCCGGAAGAAGTCAACGAAGCATTTACCGAGCTTTATGAAGCAGGGAAGGTCCTGAGCTTCGGCGTTTCCAATCAGAATCCTTCTCAGATGGAACTGCTGAAAACAGCCGTGAAATTCCCGCTGACAGCCAACCAGCTGCAGCTGTCCATTGCCCATACGCCTTTGCTGGACGCAGGATTCAATGTGGATATGGCCAATGATCCTGCCGTCATGAGAGATGGCGGCACATTGGAATACTGCCGTATCAACAGCATGGCAGTTCAGGCGTGGTCTCCGCTTCAGGTCGGCTACTTTACGGGCACATTCCTGGCAAATGAGGCGTTCGGAGAACTGAATGAAAAGCTGAACGAACTGGCTGAACAGTACGGCGTCGGAACAGATTCGATCGCATATGCGTGGATCCTGAGGATCCCCGGAAAGATGCAGGTCGTCACAGGCACGACAAAGGCAGAGCGTCTGATCCATGCGGCAGAAGCTGCGGACATCAGGCTCAGCAGAAGAGAATGGTACGACCTGTACAAAGCTGCAGGCAACCGTCTGCCCTGATTGATTATTGATGCATCAAAGCAGCTCACGGGCTGCTTTTCAGTGCCTTTGCGCATTGTCAAAGACGGTTTCATGTGTCAGAATACTTCCGAAAGTGAGCTGAAATGGAAGTATACATCAACGGCAGGCTGACACAGGTCCATGTGGAGCGCAAGCGCATCAGAAATATGTATCTCAGAGTGAATCCGGACGGCAGTCTGCGCATTTCCTGTGCAAAGTCCGTCAGTGAGGCAAGGATCCGGCAGTTTATCGAGTCCAAGGAAAGCTGGATCATCAAAGCACAGATGCGCGTGAAAAATAAAGAACGGGTCCATCAGGAAGGCGCCGAATCACCTGTGATCTGGTGGCTCGGTGAAAAAAAGTATGTCAGGTATGTGGAAGCCGCAAGAGACCGGATCGTCATGGAAGGCGACATCATGACATTCTATCTGAAGGACTTCAGTGAGGAACGTATTACAAAAACATTCCGGAAATACGCTTCCCAGCAGCTGCTGATCATGGCTGAGGAATCCAGAGGACAGTGGGATGATGCGGTCTGCCGGAAACACCGTCTGCCGCTTCCTTCCATACACACCAGATACATGACATCCAGATGGGGCGTATGCAAACCGTCCGAACACAAGATCACGCTGTCCATCAGACTGATCCATTATCCAAGGGAAGCGTTTGAGTCAGTACTGCTCCATGAGTACGTTCATTTCCTTGTCCAGAACCATTCTTCCGCATTCTATGCACATGTCTACAGACTGATGCCGCAGTACGATCTTTGGAACGGGTATCTGAAATAAAATTTGACTGAAAATGCTTTCAGATGAAAAATGTGAATTTTGTCAGAATCACCTAAATAGCTTGGTTTTTGGTTGAACATTTCAAGGTTTCCGATACAATATAGGCAGAACAGTATGCAGAATGGAGTTGATATCATGAGACCTGTTGATACAGCAATTACTTTTTCTGTCACTTCTTTCGGAACGGAGGAGCTTCTTTTCGGCGGGGTGCATACTGAAAAAAAGTAGTTTTTAGATGGGCGTAGTATGTGTCCATCTTTTTTGAACAAAAAAATACTGAAACGTAATAAGGAGGAAAATTATGGATCAGACAAATCAGGAATTCTTTGATGCAGCGGCCAGAGGTGATTTCGCCAAGGTGTGCGCTATGGTATCAAAGGGCGCAAACGTCAACATTCAGAATGGTGACGGCCGCACAGCACTGATGCGCAGTGCAAAGCGTGGGTATGAAGATATCGTACGTTTCCTGCTCGATAACGGAGCAGACCCGAGAGCGCGTGACAAGAACAACAAGACAGCGCTGATGGGTGCAGCGAAAAAGGGACATCTCGGTATCTGCAAAATGCTGGAACATGCAGGAGCAGACGTTAACTCCCACGATAATAAAGGCAGAACAGCTCTGATGAGAGCTTCCCTGCTGGGAGAACTGGAAGTTGTTGAATATCTGGTTGGCAAAGGCGCTAACCTGGATGCACAGGATGAACAGGGAAGAACAGCTCTGATGGAAGCTGTCAACGCATACAAGCTCGACGTCATCCGTTTCCTGATCGAGAGCGGCGCAAATATCAACGCTGTTGACGGCAAGGGATGCACAGCTCTGATGAGAGCTGCATACAGCGGATTCCCGGAACTGGTAAATTATCTGCTTGAACATGGCGCAGATAAGGAAATTCTGGACTACAACGGCAACAAGGCGATCCACTATGTACGTAAGGAATGCCTTGCAGACCTGAAGGATATTTTGAAATAAGGAGACAATAGAAATATATGAAAGATTATCTTGCAAATGAAGTCCGTAATGTAGTTGTCCTCGGACATTCAGGATCCGGCAAAAGCTCCCTGATCGAATCATGCATGTATTTCACAAAGGCAATCGACCGCTACGGAAAAGCAAATGACGGTACATCCTTCCTGAACTTTGACGCGGAAGAAGGCAAAAGAGGTCTCTCCTGCTACTGCCATCTGGCACCTGTAGAATGGAAGAACAAGAAGATCAACTTCATCGATACACCAGGCTACATGGATTATGAAGGCGAAGAAATGACCGGACTGACAGTCGGCGATAATGCGCTGATCGTTGTCGACGCCAAAGAAGGTGTTGAAGCCGGTACAGAACGTGCATGGAAAGAAGCTGCCGGAAAGAGAAAGCTTCCGACGATCTTCTTCGTCAACAAGATGGATGATCCCAACGCTAAGTTCGACGAGATCCTGGAAGAACTGCGCAATAAGTTCGGCCAGTCAGTCATTCCGTTTGAAATGCCGATCGTAGAGAACGGCAAGGTTGTCGGATCTGTCAATATCCTCCGCAACAAAGCATGGTATTACAACAACCACGATACAGCTCAGGAAGTTCCTGCAGAGCTGGCTGATAAAACTGAAGAATACTACAACATCATTGCTGAGGCGATCGCCGGTGTTGATGATGATCTGATGGAAAAATTCTTCGAAGGCGAAAAGTTCGATATGCACGAAGTAGCGAAGGGACTGCGTATCGGCGTCAGAAGCGGTGATATCAGACCTGTATACTGCGGAAGCGCAGATAAAGGAACAGGTATCGAACGTATTCTCGACCTGATTACTGAATACTTCCCGAGCTATGCGGAAAAAGGTTCCATCCGCGGGACAAATGCCAAGGGCGATCCGATCGAAATGGAAACAAACGAAAACGAAGCAATGTCCGCATTCGTATTCAAGAGCGTCATCGACCCGTTCGTCGGCAAGATCTCCTATCTGAAGGTCATGAGCGGTGTCCTGACATCCGATTCCCAGGTCTACAACTCCACAAAAGAATCCAATGAAAAGATTTCCCAGGTATATGTTATCAACGGCAAGTACCAGGTAGGTGTGGGCAAGCTCTTTACAGGTGATATCGGTGCTGTTGTCAAACTGCAGAACACACAGACAAATGACACACTGTGCACATCTTCCAGAGTTGTTAAATATCCGCCGATCGAATATCCGCAGCCGATGCTGGGATATGCAATATGGCCGAAGACAAAGGCTGACGAAGACAAGATGTCTGTCGGTATCCGCAACATGTGCGAAGAAGACGGAACGATCAAACTCGTCAAGAATGCTGAAACACATGAGCAGGTCCTCTATGTCATGGGTGACCAGCACATTGATCTGATCATCTCCAAGCTGAAGTCCAAGTACAGAGTCGAAGTAGACATCACTGTTCCGACAGTACAGTACCGTGAAACGATCCGCGGCAAGGCTGAAGCTCAGGGTAAATACAAGAAACAGAACGGCGGCGCAGGCCAGTATGGTGACGTCTGGGTAAGATTCGAACCGACTGACAGCGATGATATGGTATTCGCTGAAGAAGTATTCGGCGGTGCTGTTCCGAAGCAGTACTTCCCGCCTGTAGAGCAGGGTCTGAGAGACTGCATGGAGAAAGGACCTCTGGCAGGATTCAAGGTCGTCGGCGTCAAGGCTACACTGTTCGATGGAAGCTATCATCCCGTAGACTCCAAGGAAGTTGCCTTCAAGGAAGCTGCAAGACTTGCATACAATCTCGCTATGCCGAAAGCAAATCCTGTTCTGCTTGAACCGATCGGCAAAGTCACTGTCGTAGCACCTGAAGACTACACAGGTACACTGATGGGTGACTTTACAAAGAGACGCGGTCTGATCCTCGATATGTCAATGAATGAGGATGGTGACCAGGTCATCACAGCTGAAGCACCGATGGCAGAAATGCTGACATATGCAAACGACCTGCGTTCCATGACACAGGGCCGCGGCAAGTATGTCATCGCGTTTGACCGTTACCAGCCGGCTCCGAAGGATGTCGCTGACAAGGTCGTCGCAAACGCTAAGAAAGACGCTTAAGCCTCTGAAACAGCAAAGGGAAAGTCTTCTGAAAGGACTTTCCCTTTTTATTACTCAGTGCTAAAATACACGTATGCCGCTGTGGCGGAATTGGCAGACGCAGTAGACTCAAAATCTGCCGGTAGTGATACCGTACCGGTTCGAGCCCGGTCAGCGGCACGGATGATATCAGCTGGTTGCAAATGTGACCGGCTGTTTTATTTGATCAGACATTCAGCCCGTCGGACCGTTCAGGAAGTGTCCAAAGGACCTGTTTCTCAAATACAGGCGTTCTGTTTTCACCGGCATATGCCCTGAACATAAATGCGATATTCTGAATGCCTTCTTCACCCTGACACATCTTCAGACCGCTGTCTTTGAAGAAATCAGCATACAATGACAGTGCCGCGGCATTGATGATGCCGGGATCCATTTCCTGCTCCAGTACGAGCATCTGCTTCGGCAGTTTTCCGTTGACGATCACATCAGACCATTCCGTATGCAGGACATCATTTGTCCTGTTTTTTGTCAGTACATCGATGACGAATGTACCGGTATCCGTGATGCGCCATCCCAGAACTGCGAAGTACAGGTCTTGATTGTCCGCAAATACAGTTTCCGTATCCGTATGTTTTTTGACAGGGTAAGTCAGCTGGTATCCGGCTTTTCCGGTCGGAGACAGACTGTGCTTTGCCTTGATCAGTGTTCTGCTGGCAGAGGGCTCACTGACTTCAAGCCAGAATGTCAGCTCATCAACTGTTTTGATCCCGTAGCGCTTCATGAATTCAATGTTGATCCAGAAACTGCCGTTCACTGTTTCATGAGGACCGACTTCCTGCGTGAAATCAACAGGTACGCT
This sequence comes from uncultured Erysipelotrichaceae bacterium, assembly GCA_946622165.1. Lineage (GTDB taxonomy): Bacteria > Bacillota_I > Bacilli_A > Erysipelotrichales > Erysipelotrichaceae > Bulleidia. The sequence continues at coordinate 14,251 of CAMOPG010000008.1, read as the reverse complement.
GTAGCCAAGCACGGAAGGTCTGACACAGCGGAAGACCATTCGTCTGCCGGTTTTATTGCGCATTCTGACAAAGGTATAAAAACCTGTCTCTTCATGATCAAAGCCTGTGACTGCGAAATATACTTCAGGTGTATTGCAAAGGACCAGATCATCCTTTGTGCTGAGATATGCGACAACTGCCAGAGCACCTGCAGCTGCAGCGCCTCTTAAAATTCTTCTCCACATCGTTAGACCTCCGGAACGGATGTTCCATCTTTATTTTACCAGTGCACGGCTGTTTTGATCAGTCGGGACTGAAGAAAACACTTTAAGGTTGACTGGCTGCTGCATTGATCCCGCACAGTCCGGATACACACTGTATTTATTTACAAATCTTAAGGATTGTCATTTTCACACAAAATTACCGATTTTGTTCACATATTTTTCATGGCGGAATGGTTGCCGTTTCGGCTTGAAATCGCTATAATCGAAATGCTATGAGTAAGTTTAGAAAAACAGTAACGTTTTTATGTTCGCTTTCAATGATCATCGGCCTGCAGCCGGCGGTCAATGTTGAAGCTGAGCCTGAATACACGGATTCCGCTTACTGGAACATGCAGTGCATGAACCAGGATTCATTGTCTGAAGAACAGCAGGCTTCCTGTCAGGCATATGCCGATTTTATCGAACAGAGAAACAAGGAACTGACAGTAAAACTGAGTGAACTGGATTCCAGCAAGCAGGGTATTTCTGCTACGATCGATTCCTATACAGCAAAGTCAGCTGAATATTCAGCTCAGATCGACGGTCTGAACAGCATGATGGATGACCTGAACATGCAGATCGGCGGTGCCAATAAACAGTCTGATGAACTGCTGATCCAGATCCAGGACAGTGAAGAACAGATCGAACTTGAAAAGGCTCAGATCGAATCTCTGAAGCAGCGTATGAAAAACCGTATGTCTGCGAATCAGGGAACGATGCGTCTGAACCAGTTCCTGGATGTACTGATGGGTGCACAGTCCTTCAGTGATTTCGTAAGGATTGCAGGCGGTCTGTCAGACATCTATGAATATGATTCGACGATCCTGGAAGAAATGAATGAAAGTTATGCCAAACTGAATGAGATGCAGGAAGAACTGCTGAGTGAACAGAATGATCTGAAAGTGGTTCAGATGAATCTGGAATCCGGCAAGAGCCTGCTGAATGCACAGCAGTCGGCACTCGTTGCCAGCAAGGATGAGCTCTCAGCACTGCAGCTGCAGTATCAGGAACAGCTGAAGAACGCTGACTCACAGACAGTTCAGATCATTGAGGAAATGAACCAGAACACAGCTGTGCTTGACAATGTCAAAAACAGCATCGCTCTGTCTTATGAGAAGACAAAACCGAAGTCAACTCCGACGCCTACACCGGCTGCCGGTGATGACAACGGAAACAGCGACGGCGGTTCCGGCAGTCCGGACTGGTACACAGACGGCAGCGGAGCACCTGTTACAGGCGGCGGCAGCAACCCTTATTACGGCGGCTGGGGCAACTGTACATGGGGTGCATGGCAGCTGGTATATGATACGCTGGGAATCGCACTGCCCGGATGGGGCATGGCGGGAGACTGGCTGTGGTATGCACAGCGTGACGGCTATCCTACAGGAAGTGAACCTGCTGTATATTCCGTAGCGGTATATGTCGGACATGTTGCGTTTGTAACAGAGGTCGGCGACGGTATGGTCTATATCAAAGAAGGCAATTATATGGGGCAGTACTATGAACGCTGGGTACCGCTTGATGCACTGCCTTATACAGGACAGACATGTCTTGGATATATTTATCTGCAGTAATTGAAAATGACACTGAAGTACCGGCAAAAAGTTCCGGTACTTTTGTTATGATGGTGAAGTATCAAATGAGGACAATATGAGGAATCTTGATTTTTCAAAAGGGAAGATATCAAATCTGATATTGGCACAGGCTCTGCCGCTGACGGTGGCGCAGCTGGTGCATCTTCTATACAACATTGTGGACAGGATCTATCTGGGACATCTGCCGGGACATGGCAGTATGGCTCTGACAGGCGTCGGCATTACATTCCCGATCATTACGCTGATCGCTGCGTTCACCAATCTGTACGGAACAGGCGGCACGCCTCTGTTCTCGATCGCCCGCGGCGCAAAAAATGAAGGACGTGCCGAGAGGCTGATGGGAACGACCGCATGCCTGCTGGCAGTAACATCCATCCTGCTGATGGCTGTATGCTATGTATTCCGGAAACCGATCCTATACGCATTCGGTGCCAGTGATGCCAGCTATGCATACGCGGATCAGTATCTGCAGATCTATCTGCTCGGAACCATTTTCTCAATGACTGCGACAGGCATGAACGGATTCATCAATGCACAGGGATTCCCCAGGATGGGAATGCTGACGGTCATGATCGGCGCAGTACTGAATCTGGTTCTTGATCCGGTGTTTATCTTCGGATTTCAGATGGGCGTGCGTGGGGCAGCTGCCGCAACAGTGATCTCACAGATCGTATCTGCTGTATGGGTCATCCGTTTCCTGATGAAGGATACGATTCCGATCAGACTGAAAAAGCAGAACTTCCGCATCGTTCCCTCCCTGGCTTCCGAGATCGTGAAAGTCGGTACGGCAGGATTTGTCATGCAGGGAACAAACTGCCTTGTACAGGTTCTGTGCAACCGCACGCTGAGCATTTACGGCGGCGACCTGTATGTAGGCGTGATGACTGTTCTGAATTCCGTCAGGGAGATCCTGTCCCTGCCGGTATCCGGCATGACCGGCGGTGCACAGCCTGTGATCGGCTATAACTATGGCGCTAAAGAATACGGGCGGGTCAAATCAGCGATCCGGTTCATGACACTGATCGGCTCTGCCTATACGGTATGTGCATGGCTCGTGGTGTTCCTCTTCCCGGGATTCTTTATCCGTCTGTTTTCTTCCGACGCGGCGATGATCACGCCGGGCATCCGGGCAATGCAGATCTATTTCTTCGGCTTCCCGCTGATGTCATTCCAGATGTCAGGACAGACGACGTTCCAGTCACTCGGGAAGTCCAAATATGCAATCTTTTTCTCCCTGCTGAGAAAAGCGTTTATCGTAGCGCCGCTGACAGTTCTTCTGCCCAGACTGATGGGTGTTGACGGCGTGTTTGCGGCTGAACCTGTCAGCAACGCTCTTGGCGGTCTGGCATGCTTCATCACCATGTATTTTGTTGTATACCGGAAGCTTGAAAAAGAAGAAGTATAAAACAGGACCCTGAACACTGAGAAAGACAGATCATTGATACATCAGAAAAGAAGCCGGAAGGCTTCTTTTGTCTGACACATCAGTTTTATCTGCTCAGGTCCCTGATGCTTTCGTGGAGCACAGGGTCCGCAGGGATCTGTTTATGTGAAGCGGCTTTATTGTAGCTGATCCGGAACAGCAGGTCGTCCACGCCTTCGCTGACCAGTCTGTCGATGTTCTGTCTGATGGTGGTAAGTCTTGGCACGGTATAGCCGGTATAGGAAATGCCGTCATAGCCGACAACAGACAGGTCTTCCGGGATATATTTCCCCAGATCATGCGCAGCCCGCATAATGCCTACCGCCACAAGATCGGACAGGCCGAAGACAGCTGTCGTATCAGGCAGCCGCTGCAGTGCAGGCAGTGTTTTTTCATATCCGTCTTCCATGGTGAGCATGCTTTCAACATACTGTGTGTTCTGATCGAACGGGATGTTCTTTTCCTTCAGTACCGAGAGGAATCCGTTCAGTCTCTGGCTTGAGACCTGATCTGTTTCTTTCGTACGGTAGCCGCCGATGATCAGAAATTTGCGGTGACCGTTGTCTGTCAGAAGCTCTGCAGCCTGACGCGCACCGTCATAGTCATTTGTTGTAAAGCTTGAGAGGTTTTTGTATCCGAGGTCTTTCGCCCAGCCTGAGATCAGCACGCAGGGGACATTGATCGAGCCGAAATCACTCCGGAAGTTTTCCAGAGCACCGCCCAGGAAAATGATGCCTTTCGGGTTCCGTTCCGTGCAGATCTGTACTGCCTGGCGCACTTCGTTGTCCCGCTCGTTGACAAAGACGACATTGGCTGTTTCTCCGCTCTGGGCAAGATACTGTTCCGCCTTCTCCATCAGTGTTTCCAGAAAGAGATTGCTTGAGCCTTTTACGATAATGGTAATGGGAGTTGAATGTGACTGCTTCAGGTGCTTTGCGTTGGAGTTCGGCTGAAAATTCTCCTGTGCAATGATCTCAAGGATCTTTTTTCTGGCTGCTTCACTGACATCAGGATGCTGGTTGATCACCCTGGATACAGTGCCGATGCTGTAGCCTGAAAGTCTTGCAATATCTTTGATCGTCATAACATCCACCTCCGGACTGAACAATCATAATGCAAAACATGTGCAAAAGGAAACATGATTTTAAAAAAGGCGAAAAATATAGCCTTTTTCGAAATTTTATTTACATTGTTTTCACGCTGTGTTCAAAATGATTTTTTCACTGAAATTTACGGTTAACTTATTGAACTTCACTTGGAATTTGTTACAATGTCATCGCAGACAGGAGGTGCATACATTGAGCAAGGATGAAGCTATCAGTATTGAAGGAACCATCGTAGATACCATGCCGAGTGCATTCAAAGTCGAACTGGTAAACGGTATGGTCGTTCGCGCAACGCTCGCGGGTAAGATGAGGATGAATCACATTAGAGTCCTTCCCGGAGACAGAGTGACAGTGGAACTTTCACCGTATGATCTGACAACGGGCAGGATTGTTTATAGATTTAAATAATCGCAGTATAGCAATTCGTACCGCAGAAGCAGGCTCAGAACCTGCTTTTTTTGCATGCAGAAGGCCGGCTTTGCGCCGGCCTGCATCACTTATTTTGTAGGATCTTTTCCTTCCAGGAACTTGCGGATATCTTCGCACAGTTCATGCACGTTTTCTTCACCGATATAGATCATGTGGCCGGAGGAGTATCCCTTGACGAAGACTCTGTCCTTGGGCAGACTTGCATGATCAAGCGTGTGATAGACGTAGCCGAATTCCGTGCACAGATCGAACCATCCGTTTGCGAAGAATGTACGCATGCCGGGTCTCATGGTCATTGCACGTCTGAGCTGGTCTGCTGTCGTACCCATCTTGGCTTCCTTGTTCCATGATTTATAGTACATGGTCATGTTGATGTAATTGCGGTCCAGCTTGACATTCAGGCGGGGCAGCAGGTCACCTGTGAGGGCGGAATAGAAGTATGTATCGTAGCGGTCAGCTGTAGCGTCATCCCAGAGTCCGTCTTTTTCTTCCAGAACATCCGGGCTGAGCAGAGGTCTGGTCATACGGCCGTCATAACGTGAAACAGCTTTGCCCTGCTTTTTCAGGACTTCCTGACGATAGGTGTTGTCATTGATCTTCAGTCCGTTGCGCAGCAGATACTCTCTGGAAACGCCGGAATAATATGTAACACGGTCAATGATGTGCTCTTTTTCTTCTTCGGAAATAGATTCGCCTTTGTAAAGCGCAAGTACATATTCCGTATCAGCGAATGCCTTCGCTTCTTTGACGAATTCTTCAACAGTCTGATCTGTCGGATGGTTGTGGAACCAGTTGACGCCGGCATAGGTAGGGAATCCGATAACAGAAGGTTCAACATAGATCTCCTTGCCGAAATATTCACCGACTGTAACGGTATTGCCGATCATGACGATTCCGTCAAACGCGACGCCGTATGCGCGTTCTTTTCCGCCGTTGGCAGCGATGCCTGCAGCTGTTGCGCTGCGTGTGCATCCGTAGCTTTCACCGACCAGATATTTGGGTGAAAGTGAACGGTTATATCTTCTCGTCCATGCTTCAATGAAGCTCAGCAGTGCTTCTGCGTCTTCTTCAATGCCGAGGAAGTTCTTGCCTTCTTCTTCATCAATGAGCACACCATAGCCGACACCGACAGGGTCTACCAGAACCAGGTCAGCGATGTCCAGCAGGCAGTCGGGATTGTCGATCACTTCAAACGGACCGAATGCGCTGGGACGGTCAGGCTCACCGTAAGTAATTCTTCTGGCACCGAGGAATCCGGCATGCACATACATGGAAGAACTGCCCGGACCGCCGTTATAGGCGAAGACTACAGGACGTCTTGATGTATCTTCAACATCGGAACGGAAATAGGAATAAGAGAAGATGGAAGCGATGGCTTTTCCGTCTTTTCCGTAGAACACATTGTCTTCACTGACGGTGTGGTAAGGAATCTCATTTCCGCGGAGTGTGATGGTACCTTTTGACTCAAAGCGTGCAGGCTTGAAATCATCCGGTTTGAAACTTTCTGTTTTATACATATCAGAGTTCTCCTTTTGCCAACAATTGTACTACAATCAAAGACAGAAAAAAGTTGTAATGATCCGGTTGTGCACAATGTATGAAGTTTATCGGCCCGATCATGAAAAGAGGTAGAAATGTCTTTCAGAATCATCAGAAGCAATATTATCCAGGTCAAAGCGGATATGATCGTGAATACAGCCAATCCCGAGCCGCGCATCGGGGGAGGAACAGATACAGCCATCTATGAGGCAGCCGGACGTGAACAGCTGATGGAGGCACGCCGGCAGATCGGAACGATCGCACCGGGTGACGTGGCTGTCACAAAGGCATACGGTCTGGACGCAAAATATATCGCGCATGCGGTCAGCCCTGTATGGATCGATGGCCAGCACCACGAGACAGAACAGCTGCGCAGCTGTTATGAGAAGTCACTGAAGCTTGCCGAGCAGTACCGCTGCCAGAGCATTGCCTTTCCGCTGATGGCTGCAGGATCAAACAGGTTCCCCAATGACATTGCGCTGAAAACAGCATTGAATGCGATCCAGTCATATCTGATGGATCATGAAATGGATATTACACTGGTCGTATTTGACAGACAGTCTTTTGAGCTTTCGGAACAGGTATTTGAACGTGTAGCCAGCTACATTGAGGATCATCAGGTCGCAGCGGCGGAAGAACGGGAATATCAGTACAGAAGACGGCGGGAAGAGAAATACATGAAAAACTCCGGTCTGAGTTCTTCGCCGATGCTGTCTCCTGCAATGGGCGGTGCATGGGCACCGAAGAAGGAACAGACATTCCAGGTGCGGCTGCTCCATCTGATCGATGCAAGCGGAAGAACAGACCCGGATGTATACAAAGCTGCGAATATCGACCGCAAACTGTTCGCAAAGATCCGCAAGAATGAGAATTACAAGCCCTCCAAGAAGACAGTGATCGCACTGGCTCTGGCTCTTCATCTGAGTCTGGATGACACGGTCGATCTGCTGTCCAGGGCAGGCTTTGCATTGTCGCCCTCCGTGGTCTTTGATCTGGTCATCAGGTACTGCCTGGAGAATGACATCTACAATATCTTTGAAGTCAACGCATTGCTGTTTAAATTCGATCAGGAAACACTTTGAAGATGTCGCCTTGCAGGCGACCCCTGCCTTTCTTTCCGGACGTAATATGAAAGCGGAAAGAGAGGTAACAGCCATGAAAAAGAATTCAACAGAAATCGTCATGATACTCGACAGAAGCGGCTCCATGTGCGGCCTGGAACAGGATACCATCGGAGGATACAATTCCTTCCTGGAACGTCAGAAAAAGACAGAAGGAACCGTGCTTGTATCGACTGTGCTGTTCGATGATACAGCGGAGGTCCTGCATGACAGGGTGGAGCTCTCAAAGATCAGCCCGATGACAAATCGGGAGTACTATGTCAGAGGATGCACGGCACTGCTCGACGCATTAGGAGGAGCCATCCATCATATCGGCAATGTCCATAAATATGCCAGGGAAGAAGACCGTCCTGAACATACGATCTTCGTCATCACGACCGACGGCATGGAGAATGCCAGCAGGCATTACACGTTTGATCAGGTACGCAGAATGGTACTGCGTCAGCAGGAACAGTACAACTGGGAATTCCTGTTCTTCGGTGCCAATATGGATGCGATCGCTGCGGCAGGAAGATTCGGCATCAACGAAGACAGGGCAGTCACATTTATTTCCGACCGTACAGGAACCAGACTGAATTACGACGTGATGGCAGAAGCTGTCTCAGAGATGCGCAGAGCTCCGAAGGGAACCAGGATCAGCGCAGCCTGGAAAAAAGATATTGAGGAAGATTTCAAAAAACGTCAGAAGTAAAGCAGAGTGTTTCCATGGACGCTGGGAACAGATTGATCAGCGTTTTTCAGGACACCAGAGGTCTTCGGACCTCTTTTATCATGCGTGCGCAATGTGCATACCGGACGCGCATGACTGCATATTTTGCCGTACGATCACTTCGAAAGGAGGTGATTGTATGGACACAATCAGATTTACATTTCATGAATCATGCATATTCGAAGCACACAGGGAAGAAAATGAACTGTATGCAGAGTATTCCATGATCCTCTGGATGGGCAAGGGAAGATACGTTGTATGGCGCATGTGCTTTGTACCGGACAGCCTGAAGTCAGCAGCTTCACAGATCCGTGAATGGCTGGACAATGACGAAGAGGACATACAGATCGAACTGCAGGGTGACACATTTGCGCTGAAGCTGACCCTGTATGATGATCTGAGGCTTGTCCTGCAGTACGGACAGGATCAGGATGCAGGATTTGCCGAGTATCCGCTGACGTATGATGAGCTGGAGCAGCTCATCTGGATGATGGAGTGTGCCGATGAGTGATCATTCATTTGATCTCAGCATCCTGGACGAAACAGCAGATGAATATATCTGTGAGATCTCTTTGAATGAGGATGAGAGAACGATCTGCTCATGGGATGCGGACATCAGAAAATATGATATCTGCAGGCTGTGTCTGGTTCTGGAGCATTATATGCGGGAGGAACTGGATGGGGCATCGAGCGATGTGCTCTACAGGCTCCATGATGAATGGAACCGGGTCAGCATTTCAGTCATACGGTCATGCGGTGAGCATCTGATCAGCTTTGCGGCTGATGATGAACGGCATACCGTCATGGCGGATACATGCATCTCGGATGAGGAAATGGAGCTGCTGATCAGCTATCTCAGTGATCCCATGCATTATCGTCTGACCTGATGAGGACCGACTGTACAGAAATTGCTGTACAGTCTTTTTTTCATGAGAGTCACAGACCGCAAAACAGAAAGCATTTGATATATAATGGTTTGGAAATGAGGCATTATGAGTGAAGAGAACATCCTGTACCGGACGCTTTTCGGTCTGAAAAGACAGAACTTTGAAGATTCGGATACCACAGCTGATATGTACAAACAGCTGATTTCCATTGCCTGGCCTGCTGCTCTGGAAGGCCTGCTTTTGACTTTGATGAACAGCTTTGACACGATGATGGTCGGACAGATCGGACCTGCTGCGATCGCATCGGTAGGACTGTGCTCACAGCCGAGAATGATCATGCTGCTGGTGGCACAGGCACTCTGTGTCGGAACGACTGCCGTGGTTGCCAGAAGAAAGGGCGAGGGAAGACAGGATCTTGCGCTGTCATGCCTGAAGCAGTCTCTGGTGATCATTACCTTTATCGGCATTGCCATCACACTCTGCGGATTTTTCGGCGCCAGATGGCTGGTGCTTCTTGCCGGGGCTTCTGAAGAGACTGTCGGGAATGCAGTGATCTATTTCCAGACGATCTCACTGGCTTTTGTCTTCAACTGCTGGGCGTTATGCATCTGCGCAGCGATGCGCGGTATCGGCCGCACCAAGGTGACGATGACTGTCAATATGACAGCCAATGTCGTCAATGTATTCCTGAATTACTGCCTGATCCTGGGACATTTCGGATTCCCGGCACTGGGTGTCAGAGGCGCAGCCATCGCAACAGCGATCGGTACGCTTGTTTCATGCATCATGGCTGTCAGAGTCGTTCTGAAGAAAGGGGATTACCTTTCCCTCAGACCGTTTACAAAGTTCTCGTTTGACAGGGCAACGGTCAATTCCCTGATGCAGGTCGGCAGCGGCACGATCGCCGAGTCGGTATTCCTGCGTATCGGATTCCTGCTGAACGGCAGACTGATCGCGGGAGTCGGCACATCCGCTTATGCGACCAACCAGATCGTACAGCAGATATCCGGTCTTGCCTTCACGGTCGGTGATGGAACAGCATCTGCCTGTACCTCACTGGTCGGCCAGTCGCTTGGCGCTAAGAAAAAAGAGAAGGCAAAGATGTATGTGGATGTTGTCAGAAGACTGTCCCTGTTCCTGTCGATCGCGATCATGCTGCTGACATTCTTCGGAAGAAATATCTTCCCGACATTCTTTACAACAGATCAAACGATCATCACTGCCGCCTCATTATGCTTCCTGATACTGATGGTCGGCATTATTCCGCAGAACCTGAGAGTTGTTTTGTCAGGCTGCCTGCGCGGTGCAGGAGATGTGAAGTTTGTTGCGGTCGTTTCCCTGATCAGCGTACTGATCATCAGACCGCTCATGACATGGCTGTTCTGCTATCCTGTCAACAATATGTTCCCGGACATGATGTTCGGCTTTACCGGTCCATGGATCTCATTTGGCATTGATGCCCTTGTCAGGGCAGCGATGCTGACAGTCAGGGTCAATAAAGGCGAGTGGGTCAATATCAGGCTGTAAGCACACTGAATAGAAGAGGAAAAACAATATGGAATATGCGGTTTTGAATGACGGGTCCCGTATGCCTGTGTTCGGTCTTGGAACATGGGATCTGCGGGGTGAAGCATGTACGGAAACGATCATACAGGCGATCAATATCGGTTACCGTCTGATCGATACAGCGCAGATGTACAGAAATGAGAAGGAAGTCGGAAAAGGCATCAGAGCATCCGGCATCAGCCGTGATGAACTGTTCATTACCAGCAAGGTCATCAGTCCTGACAGAAGCTATGATGCTGTCATCAAAGCGGTAGACCGTTCACTGGAAGCACTTGGTCTGGACAGCATTGATCTCTACCTGCTCCATGAACCGTATGACACGGCACAGGAAATGTATGCGGCTTTGAAGCAGGCACAGCAGGAAGGAAAAGTACGTTCCATCGGTATTTCCAACTTCCACGAAGAAAGATACAGCGCTTTTGTAAAAGCCTGCGGGATCATCCCGGCAGTCAATCAGGTGGAAAGCCATGTGTATTTCATGCAGAAGGATCTGCAGAAGCTGATGAGCGGATACGGAACTGTCATGCAGGGCTGGGCACCGTTTACGGAAGGCAGAAGAAAGATCTTTGCTGATCCGGTCTTAAAGAGGATCGCTGAAAAGCATCATAAAACAGCTGCTCAGATCGCTCTGCGCAGCCTGCTGGACAACGGGATCTGTACGGTCGCCAAATCATCAAAGGCTGATCGTCTGAAGGAAAACCTGGATATATTTGATTTCAGACTGACAGAGGAGGAATTGAGAGAGATCGCTGCCTTGGACGAGCATCGCTCACTGTTTGGCTGGTATTGACAGGAAATGTGAAAGAATTTCATGAATCTTTCACAGAATCAGCGTCTCCATATCACAAAGGACAATTATTCTATAAGTGTCCTGAAGAGGATAGTGATAATTTCTTTCCCCTATAATAAAAGAGGATCGCAGTGATCCTTTTTTATATGTCCTGATTCTTGTCTGCTGATGATCTTCTGACTTCGATCATGTGACGGAAATAATCAGGAAGCGGTGCATGGAACACCATCCTTTCACCGGTAACAGGATGCGCAAAGGATATGCATTCCGCATGAAGCGTCTGTCCGGGCAGACCTTCCGGTTCTGTGGTGCTTCCATAGAGCGAATCACCGATGATCGGATGGCCGATCGCCTCCATATGTGCCCTGATCTGATGTGTTCTGCCTGTTTCCAGTGTAATATGCAGCAGCGTACTGTCTTCAAAACGTTCCAGTACATTGTATTTCGTGATGCAGTCCTTCTCGTCGTAGCAGTCTGTGCAGCTGAACTTCAGACGGTTTTCAATACTTCTGCCGATCGGCATATCAATGGTATCGCTGTCTTTCTCAACGATCCCTTCCGTTAAAGCCATATATTCCCTGCAGCATGTATGCTCATTGATCTGGGCAGAAAGACTTCTGCGGGCGTTCTTTGTTTTGGCTGCCAGTAGACATCCGGAAGTATTCATATCGATCCTGTGCGGGAAATGGAAGCTTTGTGTTCTGAAATCCTCATTCATATGAAACAGCAGGGCGTTCTGAAGTGTTCCGGTATAATGTCCCGGACACACTGCAGCCGGCATGCCTTTGGGCTTGTTGATGACAAGCATTTCATCATCTTCATAAAGGATGTCAACAGGGATATCCTCCGGGACAGGATCAAGTGCTTTTCCCTGGGGAACGTTGGCCATAATGCGGTCACCGGGAACCACGATAAAAGATTTTCTGCTGACAACACGGTCATTCACAAGAACCAGATTATTTCTGATCAGCTCCTTCGCACGATAAGGCCTGTAGTGTTCCAGTAAGAGCTGAAGCAGCGGCATTTCTTTTTCTGCCGTGTAATACTCTTCCTTGAATTCCATAATTTCATGATAGCACTGACATTCATTTTTTTGCAGGATTTCAGACTTTTATAGTATAGTTTTTCATATGGCAAGAGAATTCACACAGGCACAGCTGATCGAACGTACGATCTACCGAAAATACCGGAAAGAATTATGGGGTCCTTTTGTGACAGCGATCCATCAGTACGATCTGATCCAGCCAGGCGATAAGATCGCGGTCTGCATTTCAGGCGGGAAAGACAGCATGCTGATGGCAAAGATGATGCAGTGCTATCAGAAGATCAATGAGATCCCTTTTGAAACAGTATTTCTGGTCATGGACCCGGGATACAATGAGGCAAACAGGCAGAAGATCGAGAACAACGCAAAGCTGCTGGATATTCCCATCCAGGTGTTTGAGACCAACATATTCGCTGTAGCGGAGAGGCAGACCAGGAATCCCTGCTATCTTTGTGCCCGCATGAGAAGGGGTCATTTATATAACCAGGCAAAACTGCTCGGATGCAACAAGATATCCCTCGGTCATCATCTGAATGATGTGATCGAAACAACAGTCATGGCAATGTTCTACAGTTCCAAACTGGAGACGATCATTCCCAAATGCCACAGTGAAAACTTTGAAGGAATGGAACTGATCCGTCCGATGTACAGGATCAAGGAACAGGATATCGTGAACTGGTGCAGATACAATGGCCTGGAATTCATACAGTGTGCATGCAGATTTACCGACGGCATTGCCAAACGGGAAGTATCATCGAAACGGAAAGAGGCGAAAGATCTGATCGCGGAACTGAAAAAGACACATCCGGATGTAGATGACAATATCTTCCGTTCCATTCATGCTGTACAGATCGAATCATTCCCCGGATACAAGGCAGACGGTGAACTGCACAGTTTTCTGGATGATTATGAAGAAATGGAAAAACGCCGGAAAGACCGGTAAACAGAAGCGTATGCTTTGACAGGAGGAACAACCCATGAATCTCGTCTTCTTTGACATTGACGGAACACTGGCAACGGGAAAACATGTCCCGGAAAGCGCTGCTGAAGGACTGAGACTGCTCCGTGAAAACGGGAACCTTGTATTTATCTGTACCGGACGCAATCCGGCATACGCAGAGAAGAATTTCGGACAGTACGCGGACGGATTTATCTGCTGCAACGGCAGACTGGCTGTCAAAGGCGGGGAGGTCCTGTATTCCCATCCGCTCAGTGATGAGCAGATCAGGGAGATCGTGAAGCGCATGGATGCGGTCGGCGCAGGATATGCGTTCCTCGGAACTGATGAAGGGTATTACGGCGGAGATCCGGCAGGATATGAAGTCATGTCCCGTGTACAGGATAAAGGCTTTGTGAAAAACGGTCTGGCAGAACATATGAATGTCTATACATTTGATGCATATCTGGGCACACCGGACAGGATCAGCGTCATCCAGGAAGCACTGGATGGTTTTGCAATCGCCAATCCGCACGGACCTCATCCCAGCGCAGATATCACCGTGCTTGGCGTTGATAAAGGAACAGCACTGGTTCATGTGGCGGAAGTGCTTGGCGTACCGCTGGAAAACACCTATGGCTTCGGTGACGGAAGAAATGATATCTGCATGCTGAAGGCTGTCGGACACGGTATTGCCATGGGCAATGCGATCGATGAGACAAAGGCAGCAGCTGAATATGTAACAACAGATATCAATGACAACGGTGTCTGGAACGGTCTGAAGCATTACGGACTGATCTGAAACAGAAAAAAACCTGCAGGGGAGGCGACGCCTCCTTTTCTGCAGGCTTTTATCATGCA
>CAMOPG010000007.1:0-37659 GCA_946622165.1 uncultured Erysipelotrichaceae bacterium | reverse complement strand
ACGAGACATATACAGGAACATTTACAAGAACAGAATAAAAGAGGCGGCGATCGGGCCGTCTCTTACTGTTTTCTGCGCTTCAGTATCGTATCTATGATCATCAGCAGGATGAATCCTGCTGTACCGGCGATCGTTGCGTACATTCCGGCTCTCAATCCGACCGGTGTGAATGTGCCGACGATCTTGTTTGTTCCGGAGACGACCGGGATACCGGTCAGGCCGCCGCTTACAGCATATGTTTTGACTTCTTTGCCGTTGACTGTTACAGACCATCCTTTATGCCAGGGAACAGACATGACCGCAAATCCTGGTTCATTGACCGTCAGCGTTGCATAATAGTTGTTCCCGTCCGGGACTGCTTCTTCAAAGCCTGTGACTTCTTCATTTCCAAGCAGTGCTTTGATCTCATCATAATCTTCCGCATGGACGATCAGCCTGGATCTCAGCAGACCTGTCATAGAAGGATCATAGTCATCATACGTCATGATGTCTGTATAGGTTTTTCCGAAGTTATAGTAGTCGTTGTTTCTGTATACAGGCATGCCTGCATAATCGGTGATATATTCTGCGTTGGTAAACGGAACCTGGCTTTCTTCAGCGACAACTGCGTATTTCGTGGAGACCAGCGTCATGATGTCGGGATTCGTGATATTGAAGGTCCATGGCAGGTAGTCCTGTACATGGTCCTGATCAAGAAGCTTCAGATCATTCGTGCTTGCTGTATAGGTACTGTCATAGGACATCAGTCCCATCAGATCATAATAGAGATTGAAGTTTGTACTTAAACCCCAGTAAACGCCCCAGGAATCAATATAATGTCTGACCACTTCCTGACGGCTTTCCGGGTCAAACTGAGCAACCCAATCCTGATAATAGCCTTTCTCACCGAGAATGGATGCTGTACGGTCCATATCCACCTTGTTCAGATAATTGAAGGAAGGTGAACCGAAATAGGTGAACCACGATACCAGACACAGCTCGGCAAGGATGACAGGCATGATGACTTTGGTCATCCGGTAATACAGGGCTGCTCCGGTGATCAGCAGGGATGGCAGGCAGATCAGTACAAGGTAATAGTCATCTTTGATCAATGACAGTTCTTTTCCGTCTGCCAGAGCGATCAGGGCTGTTCCTCCTGCAAGCACGATGGAAGCTGCCAGAAGTGACCATAACAGTACCCGTTGATCCATGTCGGGTTCTTCAATCAGCGGCAGGATCATTGCGATCAGGAAGAAACTGACAGAACCGAGCCAGCGGAAGGAAGGTTCACTGAACCCGTGCATTGCGCTGGACAGGATCGGGATCAGAGCGACAAGCGTGATCACGATCACGGATATCACAGAGCTCTTTTCCCTGTGTTTGCCGAACAGATACTGCGGCACCATCAGGGAACAGAGAGATGATCCCCAGAGGAATACCGCCATAACGGAATAATTCTCTGTATTGTAGGAATACAGCTGTGATATTTCCGCACCCCTGTTTGCCAGCATGCTGGTGGGTGTGAACAGTCCCGTCAGGTAATCAAGATAGGGAAGCACAGAGTCAAAGACCAGCGTCGCGCTTCTGGCACCGACACGGGAATTGGACAGAATGGAGATCGCTTCAGGCAGGACTACGACGCCGCTCATGGCAAATCCGATCAGATAGCAGCCGATCAGCCTGAAGGCGGATGCCCACATGCCTTTCATGGAGTGATATTCACGGTCCCATCTCCAGATGAAGTACAGGACGGTAAACAGCGATACGGAATAGAACAGATAATAGTTGTTGACGAACAGGAAGAAGACCATCAGGATGAACAGTCCTTTTTTCCGGTTCATGATATAGCGGTCGATCCCTGCAAAGTACAGCGGCAGGAAGACAAAGAACGACGCGAAGAACGGATGCATCATCGTCTGCAGGTTGTAGGCACTGAACGCAAAGATCAATGATCCGGTCAGTTTCGTCCTCCTGCTGTAATGATTGACTGACGCGTAATAGAGGAAGCAGAATCCCGCAGTCAGGAATTTCAGATATGTCTGGATCGTGATGATATCCGTATACGGCAGATCCGTCAAAGCAAACGGATAGTCAAATATATCCTGGAAGTAGAACAGCTTGGTGGAGTAGAAGTCATTCCCCAGAAAGCTTGCCCAGCTCCAGAAAGGAAGCGTTCCGCTGTCCCTCCATTTCACCAGCATCGTTCTGAGATTCTCAAAGTTCGATGCATACAGAGTACGCATATCCCAGTCCAGAATGAATGCGCGTCCTGTCCTCAGATACGGTACAAAGATCACCGCACATACGATATTCAGCAGTACTGCCAGCAGCACGATCGTCACTATGTTGTTTTCTTTTCGTTTCATGTTTCAATATTATAGCATTGAACTGTATGTGCATGCGCAAAAGCATAATTGCCTGATTATCATAAAAACAATATGATTAAACTGATCTACAAACAGCAAACACATTCATTCCCGGCAGTGATGCCGTAAATAAGAAGGAGATGCAAAGATATATGGACAGGGAACTGGATCTCTGGGTTGGCGCAAAGGATTATTCCGATCCGGAAACAGTCAGAAGAGTATTTAAACAAGCATTTGATGATTCACGGAGAGCGTATACAGAGGAAAAAGGTTTTTTTAATGACAAGGATTTTGACCAGCGGAGAATGAAAAAACGCATGGAGACAGCGTTGAAGAATCTCGGTTATGCGCGGGAAATGATCGGAGAAGCCTATCCGGATTATCCCGGAACATCTTATTTTGAGGATGATTGGTCCTATCTGAATTCCATTCTGCAGGAAAGTTATGACACTCTTGATGATGAAATGGATCTGCTTCTCGGAGCATCTCTATGGATCCTGGACACTCTGCAGGACGCAAAAAAACTGTGGCAGACAGAAGCGGACATTCTTCCTCAGCTCAGTGAAGACGAGATGTATGATGTACCGGGGTGTTTGACTGTGGAAGATTTTACGTTTTCCACTCTGATCATCATGAAGGTCAAATATGTCCTGCTGCACAGGAATGATGACTGCAAAGTGTACAGTCCCAAAGGAGAACCGCATCGTACGATTCTGGATGAAGCAACGATCCGTGGAAAACACATGAAGGATGTACCGTCCCGCAGAACATTTGAAGCTCTGCTGTCAGCACTTCCGGAAGAGGCGATCAACGAAGCAGTGAATGATTTTCGTGATAAATACTGGCAGCTTGCCCGTATCTTTTTTGCCGGTCTGAGAGAAAATCACAAAGAACGTGACGAACAGATGAAACGCCATGACCGTTTGGAAAGAAAACTGAATCAATACGAAAACAAGTTTACCGTCAGACTTGGCCCGGAAAATACAAACAGTCTGCTCACACAGGATAAATCTTTGCGTGAGCTCAAGGGTCAGTTCGATACGATTACAGAACTTGATGATGGTTTGGGAAGATGTGCAGATGCAATTGCGCAAGGTGTGGAAGAAAAAGAACAGTATGCACTGCTGTTCAAGAATTATCCGATCCTCCCAAAGAAAACACAGGAGCTGTTCATGTCGGAAGAAGCACTGTCCGGAATAAAGACCTTTCACATCGACAATCCCTACCGTCTGTGCTTTGCGCTGCTTTATCTGGCAGACCGCGGCGATGATCTGATCTGGATGTATTATTTCGGGACGGTGCTGGCAAAAATCACAGCCCTTGCATTGCCATGGAGCGTGGAATACGATGAACTGGATTCGATCAGCCAGGCTGAGCAGAAGAAAGATGATCCGGCACCGGAACCGCCCCTGGATCTGTATTCAGTTATGTATGAAAGCAGTGAAGAAGATGAGTATTTTCGTGAGACACTGAATCCTGCTCAGATGATGTATGAGCATACAGGTGTAGTACTCCCGAGAAATATCGGTCGCTTTGACTGGTTGGAACAATCATTGAAGCAATATGATGTTCCGCAAGAGGACCGGAGAGTCATGCGTATGTGCATGACCCTGATGCATGCGATAACGCACCGGTATACAGGTAATTATTTTGAAACGGAATCCCAGGAATCCGCTGAACCGGAAACTGAAACACCATCAGTTCCTGATTATGAAAAGCAGATTGCTGCGATCAGAAAAGAAAATAAATCTCTGAACGAACAGCTCTGGAGATCCAGAAGAGATCATGCGGCAGTCAGTGAAAAACTCGAGGAACTCATCCGCACAAGCAAGCAGGAACATGAAGAACTTTCCCGGCTCAGGGAAGTGGTCTTTGCGGCACAGAATCCGGAAGAGGATGTACCTGATCACCGGATCGAACTTCCATTTGAAGTCAGCGAGAGAGTCGTTGTATGCGGCGGCCATGACTCATTTATCCGACAGTTCAGTCAGATGATCACCGGCAACGTCCGTATACTCAGCAATGTCAGGATCAACGAGGATCTGATCAAAAACGCGAAGATGGTATGGATCCAGACAAACGCCATCAGCCACAGTGATTATTACAAGATCACTGATCTCTGCCGGAAGAACGATGTACCGATGTATTACTTTCTCAATGCCTCCGCAAGAAAATGTGCGGAACAGATCGTGGAGGAGTATACGAAAAAAGAATTTAAGAAGTAAAAAAATCCTGATGACTGATATGGACATTTTCTGAAAAACAATCATGATAGTAAATGCCGAAGTTACATACGGCATGAAATGGAGAAAAAAGAAATGAAAAAGGTTATAGCAATATTATCTTTGGCGCTTCTGGCAGGATGCTCTGCTGAAGCACCGGCAAAAGAACCTGAAAAAACACCCGCAGCTTCCGAGGTTCCTGCAGAAACAGCAGCTCCGGAAACAGCGGTACCTGAAACACCTGCTGCAGAAGCACCTGACATGGTAAGTGACCTGGCAGGCACCTATGTGGAAACAGTTGCCGGCAGAGGCACAATCGTCCTGACACCGGTATCCGGTGACACAGCGGATGTTGTGATCGACTGGCCCAACAGTGCGGCAGAACGCTACCACTGGGAAATGACAGCTGTCTGGGATAACGATGCAGGCAAGCTGGTCTATAAAGACGCTGTTCTGACTGACCAGAAATTTGACAGTGACGGCAAGGAAACAGATGAAACTGTATACACAGACGGTACAGGAAGCTTTGTGATCGACGGCACACAGCTGACATGGTTTGATGATAAAAATGAAAACACGGAAGCCGGCGTATTCCTCCGCATGGATGCAGCAGGTATGCCTAATCCCTGGACATTTACAGAAGATCTTGATGAAGCAATCACAATTTCCGGCGTGAAGTTTGCTCCGCCGATCGAACAGGCTCTGCCGGAAGGACTGAATTTCTGGCACTATGAAGCAATGCCCGGCACGATCGGAGCGATGTATGAGAGCGTAAATGACGAAATGGTCATCCGCAAGTCAACGGAAGCAGAAGGCAGCGAGCTTTCCGGAGACAACAATGAATACTCCAAGACATGGACTGTTACCCTCAAAGGCGTGAAAGCAGAATGCCGCGGTGACGGAACGCTGATCAATGAGGCAGTATTCAGTGCCGGTGATCTGCATTATGCAATCACATACAACGCCGGTTATGAAGGCAGAGGCATGACAGCCGACCAGCTGAATTCCCTGATCAACGGCATGCAGTAAGATCATGATCCGCTCTTCCGGTTCCGGAGGAACGGATCTTTTTCTTTTTCTGCCTGACTGTTTCCGCATACCACAGCAGCCGCAGAATGCCCTTGCTGAAAAGGCTGATGATAAAATGAGGAAAATAGCGTATGATTATTAGCAGTAAGGTGAACATATGACAAAAATATCTATCGTAACGCCTTGTTACTACAACGGAATGAATCTTCCGGAGACGTACGAAGCAGTGAAAAGAGATGTATTTGATGTCCGAAAGGATATCGATTTTGAATGGGTGCTTGTGGATGACGGATCAGGTGATGATACGCTCTTCCAGGCAGTCAAAATACAGAAACAGGATCCCAGGGTAAAAATCGTCAAGCTTTCCCGCAACTTCGGTGAGTTCAGAGCGATCGTTGCCGGCATGAGTCAGGCAGAAGGTGAAGCCATCGCTGTCATCAGTGCGGACCTTCAGGATCCGCCTGATCTGATCCCGGAAATGCTGGCTTCATGGGAAAAAGGAAATCTTGTAAACCTGGCAGTCAGAAAAGACAGAGAAGAGTCTGCCCTGAAGAACTGGTTTGCGGATACCTATTATAAGCTTGTCAGGAAATGGGTGGAGCCCAATTATCCGAAACGCGGATTTGATTTCTTCCTGATCGACAAAAAGGTCGCTGATGAGCTGGTGGAGATGCAGGAAAAGAATTCCAGCATCTATCTGCAGCTGATCTGGCTCGGATATGATCCAACGACCATCGAATATACAAGACGCGACCGTGAGAAGGGCAAGTCCATGTGGACATATGCCAAGCGGATCAATCTGTTTATCGATACGTTCATCGTATTCTCGAACAAGCCGATCCGCTTCATCACCTGTTCAGGCGTGATCATCAGCTTCATCGGTCTGATCAGTGCGATCTACTTTATTATCGATAAACTGAAGAACAATGTGGTCTCTGGCTGGACATCACTCATGGTCGTGATATTGATGCTGTCGGGATTCCAGATGGTGATGCTCGGCATCATCGGTGAATACATGTGGAGAAATCTGGATGAGTCCAGAAACAGACCGCTGTATGTGATAGAGAAAGTACTCAAGAAGGAGGATGCTGCAAATGAACATCATGGCGAACAATCTGAAACGAATGTATGATCAGCACGCGGATGAGTTTGAAGCCAAGGCTTTGGAAGTCCTGAGAAGCGGGTGGTATATTCTCGGAAATGAGCTGAGATCCTTTGAAGGGGAATTTGCACAGTACATCGGTTCGAAGTACTGTGTAGGTCTTGCCAGCGGACTGGACGCGCTCTGGATCGCATTCCGTGCACTGGGCATCGGAGCCGGCGATGAAGTCATCGTCAGTTCCAATGCATACATTGCCTGTGTCATGGGCATCACGATGAACAATGCTTCACCGGTATTTGTTGAGCCGGATCAGTACGGAAATCTGGATGCGGAAAAGATCGAAGAAAAGATCACGGATAAGACAAAGGCGATCCTTGCTGTGCACCTGTACGGCCAGAGCTGCGACATGACAAAGATCATGGAGCTTGCCCAGAAGTATAACCTGAAGGTCGTGGAAGACTGCGCACAGAGCCACGGTACGGAATGGAAAGGCAGAAAGACAGGAACATTCGGTGATATTGCCTGCTTCAGCTTCTATCCGACAAAGAACCTGGGTGCCTTTGGCGACGGCGGTGCCATTACCACGGATGACGAAGGATACGCTGATGCGATCAGAACGATCCGCAACTACGGCAGCAAGGTCCATTACCAGAATGAAGTCGTCGGTACCAACAGCCGTCTCGATGAACTGCAGGCAGGTCTGCTGAGAGTCAAGCTGAAGTACCTGGATGAACTGAATGAGGAACGCATGGCCATTGCCAGACGCTATGATACAGAAGTCCATAACCCCTGGATCACGTATCTCCCGACAAGACCCGGTTCAAACAATATCTACCACCAGTATGAAATACTCAGCCCGTACCGGGATGAACTGATCGAATATCTGCTGGCAAAAGGCATTCATACGATCATTCATTATCCGATCCCGCCGCATCTTTCCAATGCCTATAAGTATCTTGGCTTTGTGAAGGGCGATCTGCCGATCGCTGAGAAATACGCAGATACGATCCTGTCTCTGCCGATGTACAACGGCATGACAGAAGAAGAACAGACTTATGTGATCAATGCACTGAATGCATTCAGAACGGAGTGACAGATGGAACTTTACAGAATGCTCGTATTCAATGAGCTTGGTGATGAAAGAGGCAATCTGGTCGCAATCGAAGGCGGTCAGGATATCCCGTTTGAGATCCAGCGTGTCTTCTACATGTACGGGACAGACAATACGATGGTCAGAGGCAAACATGCCAACAGACATTCCCAGTTTGTCCTGATCAATGTCAGCGGATCCAGCAAAATCAGGATCACAGACGGGAAGGGACACGAAGCTGTTGTTTCGCTCGACAAACCCAGAACCGGCGTGTTCATCCCGCGCATGATCTGGAAGGAAATGTATGACTTCTCAGATGATTCCGTGCTGCTTTGTCTGACAGACACGCATTATGACGGCTCGGAATATATCCGTGACTTTGATGCATACATCAAAGAAGTCAACAAAGAGGACTGAGAATATGAAAAAAGCAATTGCACGATGCAGTTGCTTTATTTTTGGTCAAAATTTTTCTTTTCCTGAATTACATATTGCGGAGTGTGGTTGATGCTGATATAGATCCTGCCGACATATTCACCGATCATGCCAAGCATGAGCAGGATCATACCGCCGATCATTGTGGTGACGGACATCAGGCTGGCCCATCCTGCTGAGATCTCGGGGTGCAGCAGTTTATGAATCACTGCATACAAGGTCATGACAAATCCCAGAAGGGCAATGATGCCGCCGATGACTGTGGAGATCCTGAGCGGCTTGACAGAGAATGAGGTGAACCCGTTGATCCATAAACCCAGCAGTTTCTTCAATGTGTACTGTGAAGTGCCGAATTCCCTGCTCCTGTGATGAACATCGACATTTGCGATGTTGTCTGTTGCTGAGAGCAGCAGACCTCTGATATAGGGATAGGGGTTGGTATACTGCGTGATCTGATCAATGATGAACCGCTTGGCAATGAAGTAGCTGCCGACATACAGTTCTTTGGGTTTGCCGAGCATTTCGATCTCCATGATGTCATTGACCTTGGATCCGATATTGCGCCATGACTCATGCTTTTTGTTGGGATAATGTGCGATCACCACATCATAGCCTTCGTTCAGCTTGTTGATGAGTTTATCCACTTCATTGGCAGGGTTCTGACCGTCATCGTCCAGTGAAATGACATAATCACCTTTGGATGCTTTATATCCGCACAGACACGCTGCGTCCTGTCCGGAATTCTTTGCAAGTGAGATGGCCCGGATATTCGGCTGATCCGCCAGAGAAAAAATGACTTCTTTTGTATTGTCTTTTGAATGATCATTGACGAGAATGATCTCATATTCTGTTTCCTGCATCTCCAGCATCTTATCCTGGATCTCCTTGACAACAAGCGAGATCGACTGAGAGGAGTTGTAGCAGGGAATGACAAATGAATATTTCATCGTTGAATGCCTCCGGACATGATCGAAGAAAGTATACCATAATCCAAACTGTAATTTTGGTAGTGATTGATGAAAAGGGCATCTTTTGATATATTTTCACTATGGACGTATATGACTTTGACAATACGATATACCGCGGGGATTCCACTGCGGATTTTATCTTATATTGCTATCTGCACAGACCGAAAAGCCTGCTGAGCCTGCCCAGGACTGCAGTCTGCGGTCTCCTTTATGTTCTGCGCCTGATGCCGAAACTGACATTCAAGCAGAACCTTTATCACATGTTTGTTTATATCGATGACATGGAGTCTTTTGTGGCGCAGTTTATAGATTCACATACAGATCACATCAAAGAATGGTATAACAGACAGCAGAAAGACGACGATGTCGTTATTTCAGCATCGCCGGAGTTCGTGATCGTTCCGTTCTGCAGAAAGATCGGCATCCGTACAGCCATGGCCAGCAGGGTCGATATGCATACGGGAAAGTATGACGGGATCAACTGTCATGGCGAAGAAAAAGTAAAGAGGTTTTATGAGCGGTTCCCGGAGGGAACCATTGATTCGTTCTACTCGGATTCATACAGCGATACACCGCTGGCACGTCTGGCTGAGAAGGCATTTCTGGTAAAAGGAGATCAGCTTCTCCCGTGGGGTAAAAAATGAGTATTCTGTCGTTTGAATATCTTGGACTGGTCGGGCTCAGCAGTCTGCTGCTGTGGCTCTTTCATCATGCCTCGATCAGGAAATATGCTGTCGCTGTATGCAATCTTGCGTTCCTGTATCTTCTGCACGGGGACCTGACGGGATATATCTATGCCGCAGTGCTGACGCTGATCACATGGCTGTTCGGTTTCCTGCTGCAGAAAAAGAAGAGTATTCTGCTGCTGATCCCCGGCGTGCTGCTGCCGGTGGGAGGGCTGTGCTGGTTCAAGTATGCCGGTTATTTCACGCATACTTCACTCATCATGCCCCTTGGACTGTCCTTCTATACATTCAAGGCGGTCAGTTACATCGCTGATGTATATAAAGGAAAGGCTGCCGGAAGAGATCCGGTGCTTGTCTTTGACTACATCTGCTTCTTCCCGGCATTCTCAGCCGGACCGATCCACCGCAGCGAACCGTTCTTTCAGCAGCTTGAAGAGACGTTTGTGTTTGATTACAGGGATCAGAAAAACGGATGCATCCAGGCAGGACTGGGTCTGTTTGAAAAGCTCGTCTTTGCGGACGCATTGTCCAATTATGTCAGCCTGTTTATGAACAGCGAACTGACAGGCTGGTATACATTGATCGGTGTCCTGCTGTATGCATTCCAGATCTATGTTGATTTTGATGCATATTCCAATACGGCGATCGGTGCTGCCCGCATGATGGGCATTCATCTGGAACGCAACTTCCACACGCCTTATCTGGCGAATAACCTCAGGGAATTCTGGAGAAGATGGCATATGAGCCTCAGCAGCTGGCTGAGGGATTACGTATATATCCCCCTGGGCGGCTCCAGGAAGGGCTTTGTCATGAAATGGATCAATACGATCATTGTTTTCCTTGTGTCAGGCATATGGCACGGTTCAACGATGATGTTTGTGATATGGGGACTGGGACATGGTCTGATCAGTGTGCTGGAGGATATGATCCGTCAGCTGACCGGCAAGAACAAGACGCTCAGCAGGGCTCTCTATGTGCCCGGAATGATCCTGAATTTCCTGATCGTTTCTTTCCTGTGGATCTTCTTCCGCTCCGGTTCAATGGAAGAGGCAAGCCTGGTCATCCAGTCGCTTATGTCATGCGTCAGGACGCCGCTGTCTTCATTTGATCATGAACTGGTCGGGATCACTGTGACGGAAGGCTGGTGGATCCTGTGTATGATAGTGATGATCATCGTGACTGACATCATGCGGTATTTCACGGATATGATCGAATTTATCGCGAACTGCCCGTTCATCGTACGCTGGGCAGTCTATATCTGCATCATGGTGATCGCCATGATCTTCGGCGTCTACGGTCCGGGATACGATCCCCAGGACTTTATCTATGTAACATTCTGAGAGGCGGATGATGAAAAAGGTATTGCTCAATACACTGCAGATCATTCTGAAGGCAGCGCTGGCTGTCTGCCTTTTCGCGTGCGCATGGTATTTCCTGACGCCGTATTTCAGAACGGAACATAATGCGGAAGGCGACGGGTTCCGGAATCTGCCGGAGAATACGGTCGATGTGATCGCTGTGGGCAGTTCCCATATCCAGTATGCGTTTGATCCTGCCATCTTCTATGCGGAAACAGGATATTACAGCTATGTCATGGGATCCCAGTGTCAGCCCATGTCCATGACATACCATATGCTGGAGGAAGTGCTCAAGACACAGTCACCTGAAACAGCAGTCATCGATGTGTTCACGCTGCTGCCGGCAAGCGAAGTATGCTATGCGGACGGTAATTTCTATGTTGCGATCGATGAAATGACCGGAAAGAACAGACTGGAAGCGGCAGATGATATCGATAATCCGGATCTGATCACGCAGTATAAGTATGATTTCCTGATGAATCACGGAAACTGGAAGAATATGGATGTGACAGACCCCGGCAGTGTTCTGAATTACAAAAAGGAACTGGATGAATATGTCAACTTTGAGATGGGATATGTCAGACAGGAACCGTATATTTATACACCGACGCCCCTGATCGTATATACAGCAGATCAGAAAGTCGAACTGTCGGAAAAGGAAAAGGCTGAGCTGGACCGTGTGATCGGTCTGTGCGAACAGCACGATATCACACCTGTGTTTATCAAAACACCGTGCATCCTGGATCAGGAGAACACCAATAAGCTGCAGGCTGTATGGGACTACCTGGATACGAAGAATGTCCGTCATATCGACTATCTGCAGAAGGCGGAAGAACTGAAGTGGTATATGAATATGGACGGTGATACATGGCACAACAACAGCTGGGGTGCCGAGATCATTACCAAGGATCTGGCTGCCTATGCAAAAGACAACGGACTTGTCACAAAACATACGGTCAACGAGAAAATGGAATCCCTGTGCAGAAATGCCATGTCGATCACGGTCAAGTCACTGATGAGCATGTACAACATTGATATCTACCGTCTGCTGGAAGAAGCTTCCAAATATCCCTGCGCAGTCGCGTTCAGGTATCTGGGCAGCGCGAAAACAAGCATCACCGAAGAAGAACTGAAGCTCTTCCGCGGCATCGGGATCACCAGGGATTTTGTCAGCAACCCCTACGATGATTATTATGCATTTGTGATCAACGGTGAACTGGTGCAGGAAAGCAATGAAGCCTTTGCGGTGAAGTACAGCGGATCCGAGGTCGCTCTGAAATACAGCGGCATTGAGATCGACGGGGTCAACTATGACACGGAACCCGGTGAGCTTGAGATCTATTTCATGGCAAAGGACCTTGACTGGCTTAACGCCGTCGGCATCAACCATGCGACAAGATGGTTCTGGGAACTGAGCTGTGAGGGGTATGATTGCCCTGTGTACTGCGGATGGTAATTTGATATACTGTCATATGGTGAATTATGAACAAGAAAGTCAGTGTTGTAATACCTGTATATAACGTAGAGCAGTATCTCCCGGAATGCCTGGACAGCGTCGTGAACCAGACATACCGTGATCTTGAGATCCTGGCAGTCAATGACGGTTCAAAGGACTCCTCCAAAGAGATCCTGGATGCCTATGCCCTGAAAGATCCCAGGATCACTGTTCTGGACAAACCCAACGGCGGACTGAGCGATGCCAGAAACTGCGGCATGGATCATATGACCGGGGAGTATGTTGTCTTCATCGACAGTGATGATGTCATTGATCCGGATATGGTCGGACATCTGCTTGAGGCTGCGGAAAAGACAGGCAGTGATATCGCTGTGAGCGATATGGAATATTTTTACGAAGACGGACGTACCGGATATTCGGACGGCGGGCAGTTCACCTGCACCAATGTCCGGGAAACGCCGGGTCTGATCGCGATCAACAACAGTGCGTGCAACAAGCTCTTCCGCTCAGAACTGTTCCGGGATGTCAGATTCCCGAAGGGTCTGTGGTATGAAGACCTTGCGACGATTCCGATCCTGCTTTATAAAGCCGGTTCTGTTGTCAAGGTCAATGAGGCGCTGTACCGCTACCGTCAGCGCAGCGGCAGCATCGCACACAGTGCGGACCGCAGGATCTTTGATATTTACACTGCACTGGATACGATCAGGGATTATGTAAAGGCAAACGGAAATGAACCGGAGGTGCTTTCCGCGATCCATTCCCTGTATGCTGTGCACGGGCTGGAGCTGACGACTCTGAGGATCCGTGATTTCGACGACAAGTCGATCCGGAAGGAATATCTTGCCGAAAACATGAAACGCCTCGCTGCTTCATGCCCGGATTATATGAAAGATGAGAAAGTGAAAAAAGCAGGGTGGAAGAAAAAACTGATCTTCGCCCTATTGAATATGAAGAAATACGACATGGTGCTGAAACTGTATGACCGATAAAAAACGGATATTGTTTGTAAACGACGAAATGAGAATGGGCGGTGTTGCCAGGGTGCTCAACACACTGATGGCTGCGCTTCCCAAGGACAGATATGATATTGATCTGCTCGTTCTCCATAAAAGAGGGATGCTGCTGGAAAAGGTACCGGAAGGCGTGAGGGTACTGGAAGGCACGCCGTTTTTCAGCGCGGTCGATCTGTCCCTTGCCGATCTCTGGAAGAAAAAGGATATGCAGGGCATTCATGCCAAGACAAAGCTGCTGTTCTATATGAAGTCCGGACTGATCGTGAAAAAGATCCAGGAAGAGCGGAAGAAGATCCTGGACAGACAGTATGATGTGGAAGTTGCCGCAAAAGAAGGCTTCTGCACGATCTTTACGGCATATGGTGATTCCAAAAGAAAGATCAACTGGGTGCTGACAGACTACAGTGTCTGCAACTATTCCAGCAACCATATGGGCCTGGTCAAGCGCGCCCTGCAGAAGATCGATCTGAATGTCGCTGACAGCGAACAGGCACTGATCGCTTATCAGACGGTATTCAGAGTGCGCAATGGTGTTGCCATCCATAATCTGATGGATGTGGACCTGGTGAAAAACGGCATGAAAGAACCCGTGACCGAGATCATCCATGACGGACTTCCGAATCTGATCACTGTTGCGCGTTTTCATCCGCAGAAAAGCATCGACCGTCTGCTCAACGCTTCCCGCAAAGCTGTTTCAGCAGGATACAGACATCATCTGTATCTGATCGGGGGCGGAGAGCTGGAAGAAGAGCTCAGACAGCAGGTCAAAGACCTGCAGCTGGAGGATACCGTTGTGTTCCTTGGATACCGTCAGAATCCGTACGGTATGATGGCGGACTGCGACCTGTTTGTGCTGCCCAGCCTGTATGAAGGCTTTGCGACAGTCATCAGTGAGAGCCTGATCGCCGGAACACCCGTACTGACGACGGATGTCAGCGGGGCGAAGGAACAGATCGTCCGTCCGGAACACGGATGGATCACGGAAAATACGCAGGAAGGCCTGGACCAGGGGCTGCTGAACGCTTTATCTGATCCTGCCCGTCTTGCTCAGATGAAACAGCAGCTGGCGGGATATGAATATCCCAATGATCAGATCCTTGATGAATTCATCAAGGTGTTCGGATGAAAGGAGGACACATGAAGAAACTGTTCAATGAAAAATTACTGCATATCTGTGTCATCCTCGCGGTCATGCTGCAGCCTCTGATCGATCTGGATTATCTTTGCTATGACTTTCTGAATTCCCTCGGCATTCCCAGGATCTCGACGATCATCCGCTTCCTTGTGATGCCGGCGCTGATCCTCTGGTCATTCTTCCTGAGGGATAAAAATAAAAAGAAGACATTCATTCTCGCACTGATCTACGGTGTCCTGCTGGGCGGATACTTCATCCTGCATTCCAGACAGGCTGCAGCACTGTACGGAAGACTGGAGCTGACGGAGAACTTCCGGTTCTCACTGTGGGCGGAACTGACATATGTACTGACGCTTGCCGTACCTTACGGCATCGTCTATCTGTGCTTCAATGAGCACTTCGGCGTCAAGGAGATCCGTGCCATCTGCATGGGGATCTCCGCGATCATTTCCATTCCGATCTTCATCGGTGACCTGTTTGTCTTTGCAAGAAGCACATATTACGGCTATACCGTCGGCAATATCTTCTCCTGGTTTACCGGGATCTATGAATGGTATCATCCCAGGACGCTTGCCTCGAAGTTCTTCTTCAATGAAGGCAACACGATCGGCATCCTGCTGTTCATGGTGCTGCCGCTGATGTATTACTTCTTTGCGACAGCCGAAACAAAGCGTCTGAAGCAGATCATCGGTGCACTGATCGTCATCCAGTCCCTCAGCATGCAGATCCTTGCGACCAGGGTAGCTACGTATGGGGCGATCGTGATCCCTGCGATCTTCCTGATTCTGAACGTGATCGATCATTTCTTCTTCAAGGATGTACCGCTGAAGAAGCATACCGCTGTATTGTGCATCTGCATGGCACTGCTTTGCGGAGCGATCCTGAACTTCACGCCGGCAATACAGAACCAGAAAGTCGACGCAAAGAACGATGTCGCACTGCTGGGCAACCGTATGGCGGAGGAAGGCCGTGCGGAACTTGCCAACAAGCCGGAGAATATGGAGCGCTTCTCGGACCAGTGGCGCAACTACTATGTATTCATGTTTGAAACATACGGTATCGTAGCCAGATTTATTCAATCTGTTCCCTCCATGTATTACACGGAGTATTACAGCTATCAGTATGATCCTGAATTCTGGACGGACGTCTGCTTTATGCCGGTCTTTGACCGTGTCAGCGGCAGACAGATGGAAACGATCTTCTTCAATTACAAATACAAACTGCTGACACCGGCGGAAAAGATCCTTGGCTTCGGCTATTCAACATTCATGAACGGTTCGATCGTTCTGGAACAGGATTTCAAGCAGCAGATCTATACACTCGGATATGCAGGTTTCGCACTGCTGATATTGCCATGGCTGCTGGTATGCCTGTATGGCGCATACTGCTTCCTGCGCTATCGGAAACAGATGTTCAATCTGCTGAACGTCTGTATGGTCGTCTCGCTGGGTGCGGGTCTTGGATCGGCCTGGCTGTCAGGGCATATGCTGGATCAGTTTATTACCTCGGTATTCATGGCAATGGTCGTAGCCTTCCTGCTCAACCAGGTACAGAAAGCGAAGGTGGAGTGATATGACAAAGGTCAGTATTATCGTGCCTTGCTACAACTGTGAAAATACAGTCAGGCATACCCTGGATTCTTTGGCGGCGCAGACATTGAAGGATATTGAGCTGATCGTCCTGAACGACGGTTCAACAGATCACACGCCCGAGATCCTCCAGGGCTGGAAAGACGCACATCCCGAGATCCGGGTCAATCTTGTGAACAAGGAAAACGAAGGCATCGCCGCAACGCGTCAGATGGGTGTTTCCCTGGTTACAGGAAAGTATTTCGGATTTCTGGACAGTGATGACTACACGGTGCCGGAGATGTTCGAAGAACTGTATGAACTGGCTGAGAAGGATCAGCTGGATGTAGCTGTTTCTGATTTCTACTGGAAGAACTCCCAGGGAGAACGTCTTGAAAAGGAAGGTCCATACGGGATCGGTCCGGATATGATGGTGCATCTGTTTGCGGTGCTCTGGAACAAGCTGTACCGCACGGATTTCATCAGAGGCCTTGATATAAAGTTTCCGTATGGAGACCGGTATGAGGATTCCTGTTACCTGTACTGCATGACCTGCCATGTCACGAAGATCGGATTTACGAACAAGCCGTATGTCCGCTATGTGCAGGGACACAGCAGCATCACCCACACCAGCAACGCGCAGGTCAAGAATATGATCCACGTGTTCCATATCATCAACGAGTATTACAGGACGCACGGATACTATGATCAGTATCACGACGCGCTGGAATACATCCATATCCGCTACTTCCTGGGCTCAAGCTTCCTGCGCAGCGCAAGGATCCCGGATCCGGACGACAGACGGGAAACGATCATGATGGGCTGGGAGCTTCTGAACAAGGAATTCCCGGACTGGAAGCGCAACCCTTATCTGAAGTCCGAAGGCGGCATGAAGAACAAGTATTTTTCCATGGTCCGCGGCTGGAACATCATGCTGTTTGCATGGCTGTTCAGGAACTTCAAGAAGGACAATCTCTGATATCTGCCATGCTTGACAGATACCTGTATCTGTCTGAAATTTGTTTTGTGTCTGTGCTTGGGTTATAATACCGATTGCACAGAACATAAAGGAGGACTGCGATGCTGTCTATAGTTGTTCCATGCTACAACGAACAGGAAACAGTTGAAATTTTTTATGACGCTGTGACGAAAGTACTGGATGAAATGGGAATGGAACGGGAGATCATTTATGTCAACGACGGCTCCCGTGACGCCACAATGGAAAAACTTGTGTCTTTGTATGAAGCACATCCGGGAATCGTGAAGGTGATCGATTTCTCCCGCAACTTCGGAAAAGAAGGTGCGTTCCTCGCAGGACTGCGGGCGTGCAAGGGAGAATACGTGACTGTTATGGATGCAGATCTGCAGGATCCGCCTGATTATCTGCCGAAGATGTTTGCATTGATGGAGGAAAAGGATCTTGATGTCGTCGGTACACGCCGTGTTTCCAGAGAAGGCGAACCGAAGCTCCGTTCATTCTTTGCAAGAGCATTTTACAGGATCGTGAATCACTTTACCGAGGTCGAGATCGTTGACGGAGCCAGAGACTACCGTCTGATGAAGCGCCCGGTCGTAGATGCGATCCTCAGTATGAAAGAATACAACCGTTTCGCTAAGGGAATGTTTGTATGGGTAGGCTTCAAATGCGAATATCTGGAATATCAGAACGTTGAACGCGTGGCAGGGGAAACGAGCTGGTCTTTCTGGAAACTGTTCCGTTATGCGATCGACGGCATTATTGAATATGCCAACGCACCGCTGACATTCGCGGCATGGGGCGGCGGATTTATGACCGTGATCATGCTGGCGGAACTTCTGGTACTATTGGTTCTGTCTCTGACAGGCCGCTCCATCAGCAGTACGACACTGATCATCTCATGCGTGCTGTTTATGGGATCCATTCTGCTTCTGGCATTAGGTATTATAGGGGAATATCTTGCCAAAACTTATGATGAGGTGAGGGCACGTCCTCATTACATTGTCAGAAAGTATTATGAGTAACAAAAGGAGAGACTGATGAAAGCTTCAGAGAAAAAAGGAAAAAGTTCATCGGAAAAGACGGCAGTGCGCAAGTACAGCCATCGGGGCGGGCTCAACAGTTCCCTGATGATCGCTCTGATGATTCTCTGTGTCGCAGTGACTGCTGCGTTCGCTGTGAATATCGTTAGGATATCCTCAGCTTCTTCCGGAGATGGTGCACAGGAGTCCATGACGGTCAATACAGACCGCACCATGAAGAACGATCAGTATGAGATCGGAAACAATCCGACGGATATTGAAAAGACTTATTTCCAGGAACTGACGGACGCTGTCAAAAGCGGTGATGAAAAAGCTGTCTGCGAGGCAGTGGTCAAGAATTTCGTCACGGATTATTTCACATGGACGAATAAGGACGGCAACTATGAAGTCGGCGGACTGCAGTATATCTTCGGCTCCAAGTATGCCGTATTTGAAGAATGGAGCAGATATAACTATTATGCCGACCTGGATCTGTATATCAATCAGTACGGCAGAGACAATCTGCTGCAGGTAAAGGAAGTTACGGTAGACAAAGAAACAGCAGTCGCACCGGACTTTGCGACGACGGAATGGTCGGACGATGTCAAGACGGACATCCTGTACAAGTCATACGAAGTCAATGTCAGCTGGACATATGAAAAATGTGCACTGGATACGGAACAGTTCGTGGACGGTGCAAGATTCTTCCTTGTCAACAACAACGGAAGATGGGAGATCGCCGAGTTCTATGACTATGACAGCATTCATGAGTGGGAAGTTGAAAACGGACTCGCTTCCACAGCGGAAGGAGGCCAGTCATGACAAACAAGAATACAGTCAATGAAGAAACTGTTGAGCGCAGGCATATGAAGCCCAAGCAGGTCCAGAAGGGCGTCTTCAAGCATGATATGACAGCCGGCAATGCCGTTCTGACACTGCTGGCGATCATTGCAGATGTTCTTGTGATCTACTTCATGTTCAACACGACAAGATTCGCTACCCTCAGCAAGACAGCGTTTATCCTGGTCAATGTGGCAGTGCTCGCTTTGCTGATACTGATCAACATTCTTGCAATGTTCGCGATCAGAACAAGAAAAGTCAGACTGTTCGTGACCTCCGGCGTGCTGATCTGCACCATTCTGGGATTCGGAGCGTATGGTGCCTATGCAGCAGCCAAGGTCAACAAAAACATTGATAAGATCACAAATACAACGGTTGAAGAATCCGTATCGACAAGCCTTGTTGTATACAACGGGGAAGGTTCCGAGAGCCTGACCGATGTATCACAGCTTGACGGCAGAACGGTCGGATACGCCAGCGGCACACATACGGCAGAACTCGGAAAGAACCAGATCGACAGCAAGGGGATCCGTGCTTCCTATCAGGAGTACCAGGATTATTCCGCTGTGATCCTGGCGCTCTTCAGCGGGGATATCGACTGTGCGGTGCTTCCGACAAACTATGCGTCGATCTTCCAGAATGAAAGCGGCATGTCCGATGCCCTGAAACAGACTGCTTCAATCCTTGATTTCGAAGATACCGTTACCGTCACAAATAAAGCCGGAGCGGATAAGGATATTACAAAAGAACCGTTTACGGTACTGCTGATCGGAAACGCCGACGGACTTTCCGATACGATGATCCTCTGCTCGGTCAACCCGATCTCCATGACAGTCACGATGAGTTCACTGGCAAGAGACTCCTATGTGCCGATCAGCTGTTATGGCGGAGGCTATTCGAAGCTGAATGCTTCACATGCTGTATCCAAGCAGTGCACGATCGATACGATCGAATCACTGGTAGGCGTCGATATCGACTACTACGTTGATACGAACTTCCAGGGCGTCGTTGATATCGTAGACGCACTGGACGGCATCGTTGTAGACAGCCCGATCGCCTTTGTCGGACAGAGCTCTTCTGCCCAGCGCGGACACTACACGGTATATGTCCCGGCAGGTGAGGACGTGCGTCTGAATGGTGAGCAGGCACTGGCTTTCGCAAGAGAAAGACATCTGTTCGCAACAGGCGACTTTGCCCGTCAGGAACACCAGCAGGAAGTTATTGAAGCGATCATCAGAAAGATGATGAGAACAAGAGATGTCAATACATTCCTGAAAGTACTGGAAGCGGCAGGACAGAACATCCAGACCAATCTGACAGTCGATCAGATGACATCGTTTGTTTCCTATGCGCTTCAGAAGACAAACCGCTACTACGATTCAGAACATCTTGAAAAAGTATTCCAGCTGAGAACTTCCAGAGTGACCGGATATTCTTCCAATCTTTGGGATTCCGGTTCCAAGATCCTGCTCTACATCTACAGACTGTGGAACGGATCTCTGGCTGACACGAGAAAAGCGATCAACAGAAATACTGATATGACAAGCGTGATCTCAGCCGTTACCAACCGCATCAAGTGGTCGATCAACTGGGAATTTACCCCGTCGCCGATCTCTTATGACCTTTATGCGGAAGCGCAGATCCCGGGCGATACGATCCCTGCGGAATATGCATGCGGCGAGAACCAGTACCTGAACGAAGACGGGAAGTGCACATGCAATGCCGGGTTCACGATGGATGCCAACGGCGGCTGTGTTGTTCAGACAACACCTACGCCGAGCGCAACACCTACCCCGACACCTACGGCAACGCCTGATGACGATGATGAACCGACACCTGCACCTACCCCGACTCCGACACCGGACGATACAACACCTGAACCTGTCCCGACCCCGACGCCTGATCCTCAGACACCGGAGCCGACACCTGTTCCTACTCCGACAGCGGAACCTACTCAGCCGCCTGTTTCATGCGGTGAGAACGCATATGAAAACGGCGGAGCCTGCTACTGCAATGATGGCTATACAGGAGATCCGTACAGCGCATGCTATGTGATCATACCTGATGAGCCGGAACAGCCTGAAGGCGGAGAAGATGGCGGCGGCGGAGATGCCGGCGGAGAAAGCGGAGGCGGCGAAGGCTGATAACCGATAAAGAACCCTGTTTGTGAAGATGAACAGGGTTTTATGATAATTCTTATGATATGATGTTAAGGGTCCTTGGAGGATATTTATGAAAGGTATTATTCTTGCGGGAGGAAGCGGAACACGCTTATATCCTTTGACAAAAGTAACATCCAAGCAGCTGCTGCCTGTTTATGACAAACCGATGATCTATTATCCGCTGAGCACATTGATGCTGGCGAAGATCAGGGAGATCCTGATCATTTCAACGCCGCATGATCTGCCTAATTTTGAGCGGCTTCTGGGAGACGGTTCCCAGTTCGGCGTCTCATTCTCCTATAAAGTGCAGGAAGTGCCCAATGGTCTGGCACAGGCATTTGTGCTTGGTGAAGAATTCATCGGCGATGATGATGTATGCCTGATCCTGGGTGACAATATTTTCTATGGAAATCATTTTGCGACGATGCTGAAGAATGCCGTGAATGTTACGGAAACCAACAGACGTGCTGTGATCTTCGGCAAATATGTCAACGATCCGGAACGGTTCGGCGTTGCGGAATTCGATGAAAACGGACAGGTCATCTCCCTGGAGGAGAAGCCGGAACATCCGAAGTCCAATTATGCTGTCGTAGGACTGTATTTCTATGACAACAGGGTCGTTGAATATGCAAAGCAGCTGAAGCCTTCCAAGCGCGGTGAATATGAGATCACCGACCTGAACAAGATCTATCTGGAAAACGGTGAACTGGATATCCAGGTATTCGGCAGAGGTTTTGCATGGCTGGATACCGGTACGATCGAATCCCTGGCAGAAGCTTCCGACTATGTGAAGCTTGTTGAAGATGTGCAGGGGATCAGGATCTCCGTACCGGAGGAGATCGCCTTCTACAACCAGTGGATCAATGAAGAACAGATCCTGAAGGCTGCGGAGGCATACGGGAAGAGCCCTTACGGGGATCATCTCAGAAACATTGTCAAAGGCAATGTGAAAACAACTTACAACAAGAAAGGGAAATAAGCATGAAAGTAATCTTTCTTGGGTGCGGATATCTCGGACATAATCTGAGCAGGCTGCTTTCAGATGAGTTTGAAATCAGTGTTCTGAGTATTCCCAGTCCATATACTGCGATTACAGAAGGATTTGCGGAGGTCAATGTCTTCGATCCGGAAGAATTGAAGCAGATCGATGTCAGGGACGCTGTTGTGGTCGACAGTACGGGTCTTGTGGCAAACAATGCCGTGAGCGATGATGAAGAAGCGCTTCTGAAAGACCTGCTGAAGAAATATGAAGATCTGCTCAATGTGCTGAAAGAAGGCGGTGCAAAGCGGTTCGTATACATTTCAAGCGGTGGCACTGTTTACGGCAGCGGCAAGGAACGTTTCCGCGAGACAGATGAGATCCGTCCGGAATCGCTGTATGCAAAATCCAAGGCATATACGGAAGAAAAGATCCGTGAGTCAGGGATCGATCATCTGATCGTGCGTCTGGCCAATCCGTTCGGAGGCTATCAGGATCCGAACAAGAGCCAGGGCGTGATCCCGATCCTGATCCGCAAGGCACTGCTCGGGGAAGTCTTCCAGATGTGGGTGGACGGTTCCAGCATCCGGGATTATATTTACATAACAGACGTAGCGGAAGCTTTCCGTCTGCTGATCAGGAATGATGTTTCTAACGAAACAGTCAATATCGGTTCCGGCATCGGAACGAGCCTGAGACAGGTGATCGAAGAGGCAGAGCGCTGTACGGGCAGGAAGATCCGCATGGAATATCAGACAGCCCGCATGCCGATCGTAGATGCGACAGTGCTGAATACAGACAAACTGAAGAGACTGACAGGCTTTGAACCATGCGTAACATTTACGGAAGGTGTCAGACTGGAAACAGAAAGAATACAGAAGGAGCTTGAGCAATGAAAATACTGGTAACCGGAGGAGCCGGGTTTATCGGCGGAAACTATGCGCTGACAATGACAAAAGCGCATCCTGAAGATACTTATGTCGTTCTGGATGCATTGACCTATGCAGGCAATCTTGAAACACTTGCATCGATCATGAATGAACCGAACTTCAAGTTCGTGAAGGGCAATATCTGTGACAGGGAACTGGTCGACAAACTGTTCGCTGAAGAGCAGTTCGACTATGTCATCAACTTCGCGGCAGAAACACATGTAGACCGTTCCGTGGAAGATCCGGGTATCTTCCTGACAACGAATATCCTGGGTGTACAGACACTGATGGATGCCTGCAGGAAATACGGCGTGAAGCGTTATCACCAGGTATCGACCGATGAAGTATACGGCGATCTGCCGCTGGACAGACCTGATCTGCTGTTCACGGAGGAAACACCGATCCATACATCTTCCCCGTATTCCGCTTCCAAAGCGGCTGCTGATCTGCTGGTGCTTGCATATCACAGAACATACGGTCTGGATGTGACGATCAGCCGCTGCTCCAACAACTACGGCCCGTATCATTTCCCTGAGAAGCTGATCCCGCTCATGATCTCCAGAGCACTGGCTGATGAATCACTGCCGGTATACGGAGACGGGGCAAACGTTCGTGACTGGCTGTATGTCACCGACCACTGCACAGCGATCGATCTGATCGTCAGAAACGGCAGAAGCGGTGAGGTCTACAATATCGGCGGCCACAATGAAAAGACAAATCTGGAAGTCGTCAAGACGATCCTCAAGGCACTGGGCAAACCGGAATCCCTGATCCACTTTGTCAAGGACAGACCCGGACATGACCTGCGCTATGCGATGGACCCGACAAAGATCGAGACAGAGCTTGGCTGGAAGCCGGAATACACATTCGATACAGGCATTCAGAAAACGATCGAATGGTACCTGGAAAACCGTGAGTGGTGGGAGCACATTATCAAAGGTGAATACCAGAACTACTACGCGGAAATGTACAAAGACAGAAATTAAGAATTGGACTCATGAACTGTACTGGTTCATGAGTTTTCATAACATGCTATAATACAGTCGTTTATGGACAGAAAATTAATCAGAAATTATCTATACAACATTCTGTATCAGGTAGTGAAGATCATCCTGCCGCTGCTGCTGGTGCCGTATACCTCGGTGCATGTAGGAGCGGAGACACTGGGCATCTACAACTTTGCCGGCGCGATCATGAACTGGTTCATCCTGTTCGGCATTCTCGGCGTCAACACATACGGCAACAGACAGATCGCCAAAGTCAGAGACAACAAGGAGGAACTGAACCGGACATTCTTTGAAGTCTTCCTGATGCAGGTATGCAATATGATCCTGGCGACAGCTGCGTATTTTATCTATATTCAGCTGACAGTAAAAGAAAACCTGTTCTTC
This sequence comes from uncultured Erysipelotrichaceae bacterium, assembly GCA_946622165.1. Classification (GTDB taxonomy): domain Bacteria; phylum Bacillota_I; class Bacilli_A; order Erysipelotrichales; family Erysipelotrichaceae; genus Bulleidia. Next base: position 12,953 of record CAMOPG010000007.1, on the reverse strand, counting down.
TACAGGCTGACGGGTCTGACCATGCTGGCATCCATGCTTGATATCACATGGTTCTTTTACGGTGTCGAGGATTTCAAAAAAGCCAGCATCCGAAACATTATCGTCAAGTGCGTCGGCGTCGGTCTGATCTTCCTTCTGGTCAAAACACCGGCAGATCTCTGGAAATACATCCTGATCAATGTCGGCGCTGAACTGCTGGGGCAGGCGATCATGTTTGTCCAGCTGAAACAGTATATTACCTTTGAAAAGGTATCCCTGAAGGATGCGTACAGACATCACTTCAAGTCGACATTCCAGCTGTTTGTACCGACGATCGCGATCTCGGTATATACGATGCTGGACAAGACCATGGTAGGATACCTGTATTCAGAGGAACATGTCACTTACTATCTGACGAGTATGAACATCGTTCAGATGTTCCTCTATTTCATCACCAGCATCGGCTCGGTGATGCTGCCGAGGGTGACCAATGTATTCTATACATCCGAAGACGGCGACAAGAAAGCACAGGCACTGATTTCAACGACCATGAAGATCGCCTGCCTGCTTGCCTTCCCGATGTGCTTCGGAATGATGGCGATCGCACCGAACTTCATCAGCTGGTATCTGCCGGCATGGTATCCGATCATTGCCAATCTGATCATGATGGGCTGCCCGATCATCATCTTTATATCGATGTCCAATGTCACCGGTATCCAGTATATGGTACCGACCGGCATGTATCAGCAGTACAGTACATCCGTGATCGCAGGTTCATTGATCAACTTCGCTGTCAATATTCTGCTCATCCCGAAATACGGTGCCTATGGAGCAGTGATCGGAAGTCTGATCGCGGAATGTTCCGTTACCAGCATACAGCTGTACCTGATCCGCAGGAAGGTGCATCTCGGGTTCAGAAACCGTTCCTATCTGATCTATGCATGCGGTGCACTGATCATGTTCGCGTGTGTTTCGGGTGCGGGACTGTATCTGCCCAAGAATGTTCTGGGAACACTGGTACAGGTGCTGATCGGCGTCATCGTTTATGCCGGGATCATTCTTGTCAGCAGGGAAGAGCTTGCCATGAAAGTCATATCCAAAGTACTGAAAAAAGGAGAGGCCAATGCCTGAGATCAGTGTTGTTGTACCGGTATACAATGTCAGGGATTATCTGAGAAAGAATATCGAATCGATTCTCGCTCAGACTTTTACTGATTATGAGCTCATCCTGGTCAACGACGGATCAAAGGATGATTCCCTGTCGATCCTCAGGGAATACGAACAGAAAGATCCCCGGATCACTGTGATCGATAAACCAAACGGAGGTCTGTCCGATGCACGCAACGCAGGCATGGCGATCGCTTCCGGAAAATATATCCAGTTCATCGACAGCGATGACTTTGTTGAACCGCAGCTGCTGGAAAAGTGCCGGCAGAAGCTGGAAGAGACCGGAGCTGATATGGTCATCTTTGATATCTACCAGTATTTCCTGGCAACAGGAAAAAAAGAGATCATCGCCAATACATACGATGCCTCCGGGGTATATTCCATCCGGACAAACCCGGAGCTGATCGTCAGTATTCAGAACTGTGCATGGAATAAGATGTATAAGCTGTCGCTGTTCAAAGACAATGACATCATCTATCCATGGGGATGCTATTACGAGGACCTTGGAACGACATACAGGCTGCTTGCAAGATGTGATAAAGTGGCATTCATCAATGAGCCGCTCTATGATTATCTGCAGGACAGACCGGGCAATATCACGCATCAGTTCAATTTCTCGGTCTATCATGTACTTGACATGGTGAAACTGACATTGGATGATTATAAAAATCTAGGTATTTATGAGACATATTATGAAGAACTGAAATGTCTTGGCGCCAGGAACATTCTTGAATGCCTGAAAAAGACAAGGAACGTCAATGATAAAAAGATGACGGAAAAGTTTGTTCAGGTATGTTTCTGGTATATCAAAAACAACTGGCCGGAATTCCCGAAATGCAGGTATCCGATACTGCGTGAAAAGAATGACTGGATCTATGCAAATGAGAAGATTCTCAGATTGTACCTGGCTTACCGGAGAAGGAAGCTGGCGAAAGAGGTGTAATATGAAACAGGTTACTGTGATCGTACCGATCTATAAAGTTGAAAAGTATCTGCGTACCTGCTTTGAATCACTGAGGGCACAGACATCGGATGAGTTTGTCGTCATGGCAGTTGATGACGGATCACCGGACGGATGCGGCAAGATCATTGATGAGTATACGGCAGCCTATCCCGGGCTGATCACCGGGATCCATAAGGAAAACGGCGGATACGGCTCGGTGCTTGAGCTTGCGATCAAAACATGCACAACACCGTATTTCATGATCTGCGACCCCGATGATACGCTGCAGCCCAATGCTGTGGAGATCCTGCTGAATATGGCACGCGTATCCGGCGCCGATATTACCGTCGGAGCCAAGACGATCTTCCATGAGAATGATCCTTCCACGGAGTATGATCCTTCCTATAACACAGGGTTTGCGACGCTGAAGAAGAACACTGTATATAACCGTGCTTCTGATGATTTCAACGATCTGTTCTTTATTGACCCCAGTCCGCACGCCAAGCTTTACAAAAAGACGCTTGCAGAAGGGATCAGCTTCCCGGAAAAGGTCGGCTATACGGATAACCTGCTGTTCTACATCAGTCTGCTGAACAGCGATAAAGTCATCTATACTGATGAACCGCTGGCAAACTATCTGGTCAACAGAACAGGCAATACGATGACGGACGTATCCTTCAAGGCAATGAACGGCCAGATCCTGGTCTTCAAGTCCATCGTTGTTCAGGCAGAACGCCTGAAGAACGTACCTGATATGTACTGGTACCGTATGTTTGAAAGCTTCAAGTTCATGCTGTATCAGACAAGAAGAATGAACTGTGATGCGGAGCAGTATGAACAGACACTGGATTATCTGGAAACATTCCTGAAGCTGCTGGTGCCGCATGGCAGAAAGATCGCGCCGCTGTACAGAAAATACTCCAAGAACGGAGCAATCGAAAAGGTCAGGGATGAGATGATGATGGGCTCTGCAACGATGCACATGGGCTTTGTTCAGATCAAAAAGAAGCTGATGAAGGAGTTCAGTGAGCGCCCGAATTCATGATGCAGTTCATGCTATAATGAGGTGCATATGAAAAACGAAGTAAAACTGTCGGTGATCGTGCCGATGTACAACGTAAAGGATTATGTCGGCGAATGCCTGGATTCTCTGCGTGCCCAGACACTGCGTGATATGGAAGTCATCATGGTGGATGACGGGGCAACGGACAATACGGCAGAGATCGCATCCGCTTATGCGGAAGCGGATCCGGATCATTTCCGCCTTGTCCATAAGAAAAACGGCGGCCTGTCGGATGCGCGCAACTACGGTCTGCAGTTTGTCAGGGGCGAGTATATCGCATTTCTGGACAGCGATGACTTTGTGGAGCCGTCATTGTATGAAAAGCTTGTCAGGCTGATGGATGAAGGCTGTGACGTGGCTGTCACAGACATCGAATACTGGTACAGTGATCCGGCAAAACGCTTTGTCATGAAAGGTCTGACAGACTGGCAGGCGGATACCATGCAGAAACGTGCGATGCTGTCGCCGATGTTTGCCTGGAACAAGATCTACAGGGCATCCTGGTTCCTGGAGAAGGGATTGAGATACCCGCTCAATACATGGTATGAAGATATACCTGTGACGACCATGATCTTTGCCCAAGCAAAGAAGATCGGTTATCTGAATGAGTGCCTGATCCATTATCGTCAGCGTGAAGGCAGCATTATGTCCAGCAATTCCAGCCCAAGGGTCAAAGAGATCTTCGGGATCATGGAGCTGGTCAGAAACAACTTTGTTCAGGCAGGCCTGGACAAAACATACAGGGACGAACTGGAGTACCTCCATGTTGAACATCTGCGTCTGTACGGGATGTTCCGGTTTATCCGTTCCCCTTACACAAAAGAACTGTATGAAAAGACCAGCCAGGTGATGAATGAGAACTATCCCGGCTGGAAGCACAACAAATATATATCCAATCTGAATCTGAAGAACAGGATCTTCCTGCAGTGCTACAGCCCTGCCACAGCATGGCTGTTCAACAGGGTGATCCGCTGAAAGGAGCGCTATTACGCGTACACGGTATTCATTTTACAACTTCATAGTCAGCACGATCGCGGCGGTCATACTGCCCCTTGTAGGGGTCATCAAAGTCCGTCTTTTCATCGACTTCTACGGAAGCGGTCTGAACGGTCTGCAGCTGACGATGGCACAGGTGATTACCTTCCTGAATATCTGTGAAATGGCTTACTCCCTGGCATTCCGTCAGCTGCTGTTCAAGCCTCTGGCAGAAAATGACAGGAATGAAGTGCTGAAGATCTACCGCGGGGCCGTCAATATCTTCCGGAAGACCGGAATGGCTGTGCTGGCGGCAGGTCTCATCATCTCGTTTGTCTTCCCGTTCTTTGCGGAATCTCCGCTGGATTACTGGAAAACAGTCGGCATGTTCGTGCTGCTGATGGCACCGTACGGGATCTCTTATTTCCTGATGGGTCCCAACTTCGTGATCATGGCTGATCAGAAGGAGTACCGCATCAGTATCTGGATCCAGTCATTCTCGATCCTGAGAATGATCCTGATGGTGGCTGTGATCAGAATGAAGCTGCCGTTCTACTGGATCCTGCTGATCGAAGGCGGCAATATCCTGATTGCCAACACTACAGCCAGAAGGATCGCCATGAAGGCATATCCCTGGCTGAAGGACGCTGATCAGGCAGAAGCAGATCCCAGCTTCGGCAAACGTGCAAAATACGCGATCGTCCAGAGACTGTCCGAGCTTGCGACGACCCAGACCGACAATATCGTCATCACAGCCTTCATGGGCTATGCCATGACGTCTGTATTCGGCAGCTACAGCTATCTGACGGACAACATATCCAAGATCACCCAGACGATGGTGCAGTCACCGATGAACAGCTTCGGAAACCTGTTCAATGATGAACGTGCCGATAAATATGAAGTCTTCACGGAATTCTTCAACTTTGCGACATATGTCTCGACGATCGTCGCAGTATGCATCTTCATCGCCATGCCGCAGTTTATTCATATCTGGCTGAACAAGCCTGAGTATGAGGTATCCGTACCGATCTGCCTGGCATTCTCGCTGAATATCTTCTATATGACGATGCGTCAGCCTGTCATCATTGCGCGCGACGCAAACGGACTGTATGTCAACGCCAAAAACAACGCATATCTGCTGGCAGTCTCCAAGGTCGTTCTGTCAGTGCTCCTGATACAGCAGTTCGGTCTGCTGGGCGTGATCCTGGCAACACTGATCACCAGCTGGACAGTGGACTTCCTGTACAACCCGAGACTGGTTTATGACAATGTATTCAGGCTTCCGAGCTGGCGCTATTATGCGATGGTGGCTTCAAGGCTGGGCATTGCGCTTGCGCTTGGCGGAACAGGCTATATGGTGTGGAACAGGTTCATGCCGTATATCACCTCATCAACACTGCATCTCCTCATCAGCATCCTCGTCATGGGCATCATCGTTGTATGCATTACGACGATCATCTATGCATGCGCATACCGCTCATTCCGCAGGCTGTTTGTCAGGATCAGGAATATCCTTTCCAGGAGAGCCGCATCACGTTCATGATCATCACATCATTGCAGGGAGGAAAGTCCGGTGCGTCTTTCTTTCCTGCGATGATTTCGTTATAATGAATCCGTATGAAAAAACTTTTGATACCGGTGCTCGGGCTGTGTCTGCTGAGCGGATGCAGTCTGGCAGGAGAAGAAATCACAGCGATCACAAACAGCGATGACCATTTCGGTCCGTATATCAATATCAGCGTATTCGAGTATACGACACCGGTCGGACATCCCGTTGATTTTTCAAATGTCACGGGATATGACGACGTAGACGGTCTGATGCCTGTTTCTGTTATCGGATATATCAATTACAACAAGCCGGGAGACTACTCACTTGTCATTTCCTGCAGCGACACATCCGGAAATGAAACGCAGGTGACCGTCACGATCCATGTCGTTGAGTCATATATGCCTGAAGCAGAACCGACCGCTGTTCCTGAGACAACACCTGAACCGGTGGAAAAGGGATGCTCTGTTCCGGATATCCTTGATCCGGGCATGCCGTGCAATGCTGTGCTGGATGATACGGTCAAGAAGTATGACCTGCTGTATGAAGGCGAGGAATGGCATCAGATCTGCATCAATGCGGCAGCTGACACAGGAGCCTGTGAGGAAGTCTTTGCGAATGACGGGACGTTCTGGGGCTATGGCGTCATACGTGTCGTTGAACAGGAAGAAGAAACAGAAGAATCCGGGAACAGCAACTGATCCCGGGTTTTCTTTGGGAGGAGTCTTATGAAGCACATTGTGATATCCGATCAGGGCGCTGAATACCAGCGCAGAGGTCAGGCATGGATGTATGCCAGCAATCTGGTAAAAATGGATGAAGGCATTGAGAACGGTGAACCGGCGGAGATCGTGACGGAAGCCGGAGAATATCTCGGAACAGGTCTTGTTTCCCTGAACAGCCATATCCTGGTACGCATACTCAGCAGGGACCGCTCCCAGCCGATCGATGAAGCGCTCTTCCGTACGCGTATCCATGAGGCCTATATGTTCCGGAAGACAGCGGAGCCGGATAATCTTGACAACTGCAGACTGATCTTCGGTGAAGCGGACCTGCTGCCCGGATTCCTGGCTGACCGCTACAACGATGTAATCGTAACGCAGATCAGCTCATACGGTATGGAACAGCGCAAGGATATGCTTTACCGGATCCTGCTGGAAGAGCTGGCAGCGGATCATCAGACCGTCAATGCGGTCTATGAGCGCAATGATGTGAAGATCAGACAGAAAGAAGGACTGCCGCTGTACAAAGGGTTTTATATCGGCGAAGGACACAGCACAAAGACCGTGATCAATGAGAACGGCCTGAAGCTGAACGTGGATATCGAAAACGGACAGAAGACAGGCTATTTCCTGGATCAGAAGTCAAACAGAATGCTGATCAGACGTGCTGCCCGTGGCAAGCGTGTCCTTGACTGCTTCACGCATACCGGAGGATTTGCCCTGAATGCCGCATACGGGAATGCAGCGCATGTCACGGCAGTTGATGTCTCGGAAACAGCGCTCCAGCAGGGAAGGGCAAATGCGGAACTGAACGGACTGCACAATGTGGAATTCGTACAGGCTGATGTATTTGATTATCTGAAAACATGCGCACCCGGATCATTTGATCTGATCATTCTGGATCCGCCTGCATTTACCAAATCACGGCGTACGGTGGATCATGCATATCACGGCTACCAGCAGATCAACCTGGATGCGATGAATCTGCTGAAAGAGAACCATGGGTATCTGGCGACATGCAGCTGCAGCAGATATATGGAAACTGCACTGTTTGAAACAATGCTGAAGGAGACAGCCGCAAAAGCAGGCGTCATCCTGAAGCAGATCTCTGTATCACAGCAGAACGCAGACCATCCGGTATTATGGACGATGGATGAAACATCGTATCTGAAATTCTATCTGTTCCAGATCACAACGATATAAAAAACGCAGGCATCGGATCATTCCGGTGCCTGCATTGCTGTTCAGGTGTTATTCTGTGACGTCTACATCAACGGAGTCGCTGATGATCGCCATATTGAGCAGCTTCCAGTAATTCTGTCCGTTCTTGACGAAGAACATCTGGTAAGCCTGGCTGTATGTGCCTGTGACATCGTCTGCGATCAGCTTATAGTCAAATGAGATCGTTCCGATGAATGCGGTATCCCCGAAGGGAAGCAGGTCGTATACTTTGACATTCTCAAACTGGATCGAATCATGATCTGTGACCCAGGAGTTATCGAACGTGCTGACGAAATCATAGAAGTTCGTTCCGGGATACAGACGTGATGTGATGCTGTATCTTGTGCCGTCTCTGGTAACGAATTTGCAGTAAGCAACTGCAGTGTCATACATATTCTCGGCAAACTCATCACCCTGTTCGGATGTGGGCTTTCTGCCGATGTAATAGCTTTGCGAAGTATAATCCCTGACGACAGCTGTATCTGCCGAGGCCGGCTTGACGTCGGGCGTTCCGACCAGGGAACTGATCGGATAACGCGTGACTTCCGGGATCCTGTACGCCAGTTCATATCCGTCAAACGCCGCCGGGATCTGTCCTTCGACATGATAGTACGAGCTTTCGACCGGTACGCTGTTGATCGTGAATACCAGGGAATCATCCAGTACATCAAAATCAAACGGGGTGGTCGAACCGATCGTACGGACATGCCATACATCCGAATCATCGGTCCTGCGCAGTTCCAGCGCTGCCATGACATAGTTGTCATAGTGGATGTTGTAGTATTCGGAGATACCGTCGGTATCCGTGAAGGAATACTTCATCTCAGATGTTTTTCTGCCGGTATAGATCGACTTCAGGTATTCGATATATGTTTCTCTGGAATTCAGTTCCGTAAAGTGCCGGCAGTCCTGATTGTAGATCTCGTCCCATTCTTCATTGTCGACGAGCCTGAAGTATGCACTGATCGCACCGTTGATGCTGTGTTCCTCGTAGCGCTCAAGCCAGAACCACAGGTAACCGAGTGCGGCACCGCATATAATGACCAGTGAGAACCAGACCGTCGTCAGATGCTTGTAGAACCTGACGGCATTCTGCCTGGCCGATCCTTTTCCTGTTCTTACTTCACGAGCCATGCTGTGGGCACCGTCCTGTCTGAGCGCATTGATACGATATGATTCACGATCTTGTTTTCATATACCATGACAGAGGATGAACCGCCGTCGAGGTTCGCTGCATTCATAGCTCCGTACTGCAGCATGATCTTGACGCAGTCTTCATAGGAGGCACCCAGACTCGTCGTCTGTCTGCCGTCAATGACCAGCAGCAGGATCGATCCGTCATAAGCCTGTCCGATGACTGTTCTGGGATTCAGACCGCCGCCTGTACCGGTGATCGATACTGCTTCACCGTCAACGATCAGCACAGGTCCGAATGTGACCGCATCTGTCAGTCCCCATTCCAGTGCCTGCGAGCCTGTCATGTTGCCGACGATCAGATGGTCTTTTTCGTTGAACCCGATGATCGTTCCCCAGTCGGTCAGTCTGCCGGCTACCAGTTCGCCGTCCTTGATCACGACGCCCTGGGGAATGGAACCGTTGCCCATGCCGTTAGGATCATCGAAGCCTCCGGCGTTGATGCCGCCGATCGCTCCGGCAGCCGTGACATAATCCTGTACCAGGAAGCCGTTGTTCTTATAGTTATCCATCAGCACGTTGACGCCGAGCTGGATCCTTGAAGGATCGCGCACGATCATCAGCTTGCCGTTGAATGTCGATCCGGATACATCGATGATCTTCAGATCATTCTTTTCTTCTTCCGGAATATTGAAGTCATAATCGTTGTCGACGGTGACGGAGGTTGAATTCTCAACGCCGTTCTGGTTGAGGATCGCTTCCAGCTCATCGTCGGAGTAGAACCAGTGCACGATCTTGTCGCCGCGCCGTGTTTCCATGAACGTTCCGACAATCAGCGTGCTGAATGTAGGCGAAGGACCTTTGAACACCATCAAAAGAGCCAGATATCCGGCTGCTGCCAATGTGACGCCCAAGGTCAGAAGAACGATGAAGGTTTTCCTCAAAAAGCTTCTGAACTGGGTGTTTTTGTGCTTCTGCTGTTTCTTCGCCATAATCAAAAAATCCAGGTCGTGCCTGCACAATATTATATCATATTGGGAAATAACTCAATGAAGTCCGATGATTAAGAATGTTATAATAATGAGAGAAATAACGCAGGAGGCATAATAAATGGCAGTTTTCAGTATGGAAAACGATCTCGCATACGCTGCAGTCAGCGAACATGCATCCGAGATCACTAGTTTTATTGACAAATCAACAGGAATTGAACACATGTGGCAGGGTGATCCGGCGTTCTGGTCCGGCAGAAACCCGACACTGTTCCCGATGGTCGGATCGACCTGGAACAAGGAAATATGGATCGATGGCAAGCTCTATCATATGGGCAATCATGGTTTTACAAGAAACAGTGACTTTACATGTGTAGAGCATAGTGAAAATAAGATCGTCATGGAACTGAAAGACAGTGAAGAAACACTGGCACAGTATCCCTTCAGGTTTACTCTGCGCATCGAATATACGCTGAGCGGGAAAACACTGAACATCCATTACAGCATCACGAATGATAATGACAGGGACATGCCGTTCAACTTCGGCCTGCATCCCGCATTCAACTGCCCGATGGAGAAAGGCGAGAAGCAGTCGGATTATATCATCGAAACAAATGAGGACGAGATCTTCAAACAGGGCAAGGACACGATCGCTGTCGGCAGACAGCTGGAACTGCAGCGCAAGTATCTTGAACGGACGATCCTGGTTACAGCACCGAAGTCAACTGACACGACGCTGACCAACGGCAAGCACCGTGTAACAGTTCATGCGGAAGGCTATGAATGGCTGGCATTCTGGAGCGCAAAGAACGAAGCACCGTTTGTCTGTATCGAACCATGGCATTCCCATGCGGACTTTGAAGAAACAAATGTTCCGTTTGACAAACGTGAAGGAACACTGACGCTGGAGGCACATCAGGAATTTACAACGGATTATTCAATTACTGTCGGATAAAATAAACATTTTCCGAAAAGTATGCTAATATATCGGGCGCGGAAGGAGGTGTATCAATGTTTACGATCATTGTTGCTGAAAACTATGACGAAGCTAGCCATGAGGCTATGAAACTGGTGCGTGATGTTCTGCGCAAAGAGAGACCTGTTCTGGGACTGACTGCGGGCTCCACTCCGATCGGCCTGTACCGGGAAATGATCGAGGAATACCAATCGGGAAACCTCAGCTATAAAAATGTCAGAACATGGAACCTCGACGAATATATCGGCCTTGACAGCAGCCATCCTCAGAGCTGCCACACATATATGAAAGAAAAGCTCTTCGATCATGTAGATATTCCGCAGGAAAACATCCATATGCCGAACGGCAATGCAGAAGATCCGGCCGCAGAATGCGAACGGTATGAAGCTTCACTGAAGGATGTAACGATCGATCTTCAGATACTCGGTCTGGGAACAGACGGACATATCGGATTCAATGAACCCGGAACTTCTTTTGAAACCCTGACACATGTAGCAGAGCTGACAGAACAGACAAGATATGATAACGCCGGCTATTTCGGCGGCAATATAGACCTTGTGCCGAAACAGGCGATCTCAATGGGACTGGCTACGATCATGCGCGCCAGAAGCATTGTAGTGATCGCCACGGGAGAGTCAAAAGCAAACGCAATCTATAACATGATCAAGGGCCCGATGAAATCGCGCTGTCCTGCAAGCATCCTGCAGTCTCATCCCAGACTGACGGTCATTGCGGACAAGGCGGCTGCCCAGAGGATCCTGTTCTGAGCATTCTGCTTTTACGGCATATCAATTGATGACATAATACTTACGGAGGAAAAAGAGTATGAAAATTATCGAAACAGAAAAGGAATATGATGCACTGCTGGCTGAAAACAAAGCAGTATTTGTAGACTTCTATGCAGACTGGTGCGGACCCTGCAAAATGGTCAGCCCGATCGTTGAAAAACTGTCTGAAAAGAACACAGAAGTTACGTTTGTGAAGGTCAATGTAGATGATGTTCCGGAACTCGCACAGCGTTACGGCATCATGTCCATTCCTACACTGCTGGCAATCAAAAACGGTGAAGTCGCTGAAACAGTGATCGGCTACCGTCCTGAAGGCGATCTGCAGACTGTCATTGATTCCATCAAATAAATCATAAAAAGCCCGTCGGGCTTTTTATTACGGAACCGGGCACAAGGCATGCCGGGTTTCTGATCAATACTGATGCGGAGGATCTCCTGAGCGGGGATCCTTTTTCGATGTTCGGGAGATATGCCGTGCATGGAACGCTTTATCTGCTCCAGGACTCCTGTATCTTTTCAATCTGCAGTACTCCGGGGACTTTGACCGCTACCTGATACTGGTCTTCATATACGATCTCACCGGGTGAGTTTGTGAAAACAAGATAGTACGGATGATGATACTTTTCCAGAAGCCAGAGGGCGGGACGTATCATCTTCATCATTTCTTCTGTATTCGCTGTTTTGAAAAAACACACGACTTTTTCCCGGTTTTTGCACTGGGGCGGCCATGGCAGCGCTTCAGCAAACCAGTCATCGATCTCTTTGAACAGAGCGGCGTCCTCTTCTTCCATGGCGTCATTCTGAATGAGCTGCCAGCACATACTGAAGATCCCTTTGGCATACATGGTGTTTTCCGCCAGCTCCTGTCCCTGGATCCTGACATATTGATATCTGGTAATATAGTCAAACATGTGATGCTCCTTTTACTGCTGAGACAAATGGCGTTCAGATCTGTTGGGCAACCTCATTATGTCAGAAGAAATGTCTGGCCGCAAGCAGACAGACCGCATGAACTCTGTGCGCGATCATATGGTTCTGCTGTAGGCAGATCAATGAATGAGATCAGTACGGAAAAAGCTGAACAGAAGACAGAATTCAGACTGCATATGAATCTCATCATCTGCAGCCTTTCGAAAGTCTATTGCATTTTTTCTGCCGGTTTTATATAATGAGTGGGCTGATGAACAGCAAAAAATGGATATGGTACCTTAGCCAAGTGGTAAGGCAACAGACTGCAACTCTGTGATCGCCGGTTCGACCCCGGCAGGTACCTCCATTTTTATTAGTAAGGGGATGTGGCGGAATGGCAGACGCAACGGACTTAAAATCCGTTGATGGCAACATCGTGTGGGTTCAAGTCCCATCGTCCCCACCACTGAAAACATGCATGGAGCCCTGCAGGGTCCGTGTTTTTTTATTGCCGGAAACAGTCCGGACATGAAGGCAGACA
>CAMOPG010000006.1:0-38481 GCA_946622165.1 uncultured Erysipelotrichaceae bacterium | reverse complement strand
ACTATTATGATTGAAGGCTGACTTCACCAATCCCGCGGATGCGGGATTTTTTTTACGATGTGTGCTGTGATTGTCATGCGTCGGGGACTGTATGCCTGATGAGCAGCAGGCACAGCGGCCTTTATTTAAGGAAACACACTGTAATATTCTTAAGAAATGCGGCGGCACTCTTACAGCATGTCTGCGGAATGGTTGCTATAATGGTGAAGAACGGAGGTATCTGTGAAAACGTTTTTATGTTTTGACGGCGGCGGGACTTATGTGAAATATGCCGTAATGACCGGAGAGGGAGAGGTGCTTTGCAGATCAAAGTACGAAACCCCGAGAGATGATCTGAATGTTTTTCTTTCGAAGATCCGGGAAATATATGAGGCATATCCTGATGTGTCCGGTATTGCGCTGTCCATGCCGGGAATCATCGACATTGACAAAGGATATATGAGAAATGCCGGGGCGATCCGCTGCTGTGCAGGGACCTGTCTGTGCGATATGATCTCGGAACAGTGCGGAGGTCTGCCGGTATCCGTGGAGAATGACGGGAAAGCTGCAGCACGAGCTGAAATGGTCAGCGGCGCATTGAAGGATGCGGACACGGGTGTCGTCATCCTGCTTGGAACAGGGATCGGCGGCACGGTGTTTGTAAACCGGAAGATCATCAGAGGAAACCATCTCTGGGCCGGAGAACTGTCCTACCACTATCTCCGTAATCAGCAGCTGTTCGGTGAAGAACATATCAAAGATCACGATGTGTTTGACAGCCGCTATTCTACCGTATGCACACCTGCAGGCATTGTCAGGCGTTATGCAGAGCTGAGCGGGGAAACAGGACTGAAGCGCACTGATTGTGAACTGGTCTTTGAACGCATGAACCAGGGTGATGAAAATGCACGGCTGGCTGTAAGGGATGCCGCAAGGGATCTTGCCATGATGATCTTCAATATCCAGTGCACGATCGATCCGGATGCCTTCGCGATCGGAGGCGGGATCAGCGAACAGGACAGCTATATCGATATGCTGAAAGAAGCGGTCAAAGCATACGTACCGTCTGACCAGCCGCTCTGTCCTGAGCCGGTGATCAGAGTCTGCAGATACCGCAGTGACGCGAACCTGATCGGTGCGTTATACAGATTCTATGAACAGTACGGTCAGCAGGGCTCACTTGTACTCGGCGGATGAGTTGTATAAAATAATGCTAACCAGTCAAACTGGTTATAGTAGGTGAAAAGAAATGAACAATCGACTTCCTGAAAAATTAACAGCAGTGCGAAAGCACTTTGGTTATGCTCAGGCTGATGTCGCATCGAAGCTGAATGTTTCGGTTGCGGAGTATATGAGCTGGGAGAACGGCGCTATGATCTGCCGGATCGAACAGCTTCGCAAGCTTTCGCAGCTGTATTCCATTCCGCTTGTGGACTTTCTGGACAATACCAGAGAGCTCCGTATGCCCAGAGAAGATCAGATATATCACAGCGTTCAGATCCCGTTCCAGAATCTGAACCGTCCTGCTTCCGAGGAAACACTGGAAGAGGACATTGCCGATAATATTCTGCCGATCCCCTCTGTGCAGCCTGAACCGGTGCCGGTTCCTGCCCCGCAGACAGTTTATCCGGCATCTGATGGCGGAACGCTTGATATCAGCCGTCCGGATGTTACCGGAACGATCGAGTTCGGTACAGAAGCAATTGAAGAACCCGTTTCAGAGAGAACAGAGGAATACGGACCGGATGGATTTGATGAAGAACCGTCACCGATCAAAAAGAGGATCCTGATCGGCATCGCCGCATTATGTGCGATTCTGATGCTGTTTGGTCTGAGCCGCATGTTCAGAGGAAACGATGAAGAGGACGACAGCTCCATCACTGTCAGGATCAGTGATGTCAACCGTCTTGCATTGGGAAGAACATTCTCGGCATTCATTGATGACGATGGCAGGATCAAGTCCATGGGCAACCTGGATATCAGTCAGTATACCGATCTTGTGCAGATCAGCGCAGCCAACAGCTGGCTTGCCGGACTGAAAAACGACGGAACGGTCATGCTTGCCGGTTCAAGTTCCTATACAGAAGCCAAAACATGGCAGAATATCACGATGATCGCTGCGGCGGATACGCATATTGCCGGTCTGCAGGATGACGGAACAGTGATCTGTACCGGAAGTGATGAAGCATGCAAGGTCGAAGAATGGAAAGATATCAAATATGTATATGCAGGCAACGGGTATACTGTCGGACAGAAGAAGAACGGCAGTCTGGTCGTTTCCGGCAATATCTCCTGTGCTTCCGTGCTTGAATCATTGACCAATGTCAGATCACTCAGCGCCTCTGACAGTTATGTGACGGTCATTGATGATAAAGGAGGCGTGACCTGCTATGCGGCGGGTTCTGCATCCTCTCTGAATACGACGTCCTGGTCAGGCATGACGAGTGCAGCAGCCGGTTCCGGCTTTGCGGCAGGACTGACGTCTGACGGAAAGGTGACCACAGCCTCGACGGATGATGCTTTCTCCAAGCAGGCAGCCGCGCTGAAAAATGTGCGCTACATCGCAGCCAGAGGAGGCACATTGGTCGCTGTCAACTACAACGGAGACATCATCGGCGCCGGTGACAATACCAATAAAGTCTACGGAACAGCTTCCGAGACGCCGGAGCCTTCTGAAGAAACAGTGAAGCTGGATAAAGTGACGAATGTCAGCTTTGAGACAGGCAAAGAAAATGTAACGATCAAGTGGAACAGCGTAACAGGTGCCAAGTATTACATGATCAAGGTCAATACAATGCCTGAAACATCACTGCGTTCCGCAAAGAACTCTACCAGCATTCCGACAAAGAATCTGAAGAACGGGACGGTATATAAAGTCACATTGACAGCGTATGGCAGCTCTGAAGAAGAGAGCAGTGAGCCGACAGTGCTGGAATTCAAATATACAGCAGCACCTGTGAAGCTTGCGGCTCCGACAAACCTGACAGCTTCCGCAACAGAAGATTCATGGAATCTGAGCTGGGATGCTGTTACGGATGCAGCAGAGTATATTATTTCAGTCAACACGGATCCTGCCACTAAGATGACGTCGACAAAGAACAGCTGTTCCATTCCGGCATCATCATTAAAGAACGGATCCACGTATAAGATCTCTGTCATTGCGTCCGACGGCAAGGATGACGCAAACAACAGCGATCCGCTGACAGCCAAGCTGAAGTATTCAGCTGCTGCTGTGCAGCTTGATACGCCGGCTAATATCACGGCTGAATCCGGTGAGAACCATTGGATCATCACCTGGGACAAGGTCGAGCATGCGGATTCATATAAAGTAACAGTCGGATCTGATACACAGTCCCTGCTCGTAACGACAAACCGTGCGGAATATATCGGAAGCCTGAAGGACGGCGAAGAATATGAAGTCCGCGTCACGGCATTGCCCAAGAGCGGTTCTGATGCATATGAAGCAAGTGAGCCCGGAGTCGCAAGACTGACATACGGTGCATATCAGTACAAAGTTACCGTGAAGTTCACCGGTGCCCAGACAAATACAGTTGAGCTGTATCTGAAGAAAGGCACATATGCATATTCAGATGTTCTGACGGAATATCTGACTGACGGCAATATGCTGAGCGATCCTTCAAGAACATTTAATGTCAACAGCAATACTGAGGTCAGCGATGTGCATACGGTCTCTCAGGAAGACATATGCAATGCGGACGGAAATATCTGGCAGGATGGTGCCTGCAAGACGCCGGAACAGGCTTGCTCGGATGAAGGAAATGTCTGGAAGGACGGCGCCTGCATCACGCCGGAACGTGACTGCCTTGAAAACGGCGGTACATGGTCTGACGGAGCCTGCAAGACGGAACAGCAGATCTGTGACGAGCAGGAAGGCTTCCACTGGTCTGACGGAGCCTGTGTGGCTGATTGATGAGGGCGGAAGAATATGAGTGAAGCAGGAAAATTCTGGTATTACAACAAAGCGGGAGATACCGAGAAATACGGTCCCTATACGGATGATGAACTCATCCGTCTGATCCGCCAGGGGATCCTGACGGAAAATGATTACATCTGGATGATGGATCTGGAAGACTGGCTGAGACTCGGAAATTCGATCTACAGCAGCTATATCATCACGGAATAACGGCGGGGAGGAAACTCTCCGCTTTTTTGTGCATTTCACTGTATTTTTGGCAGATATCTGAAACAATAAACTTAATACAGGAGAGTTATATGAGCAGATTGAATGAACTGGACAGATTCCCGGAATTTACTGTGAATACCGCATTCCGCACAGATGTCAGGCTGAATGAGCTTCTGGCAGGCAAACGTACCGTGCTGAGAGTACTGCGCTATGCAGGCTGCCCGACATGCAGGATCGATATGCGTGTTCTGGCAGATGCATATGCGGAGTTTGAAAAACGAAATGCACAGATCATCGTTGTGATGCAGAGTGATCAGGAACATCTGCAGGCGGTTCTGAATGAAGAACCGCTTCCGTTTGAGATCATATCGGATACAGATGAAGTGCTGTACCGGACACTGGCAATTCCTGCCGCAGAAAACAAAGAAGAACTGCGCGGGAGTGATCTGACAAAATTCCAGGCCAAAAGGAAGGCGGCAGAGGATGCCGGATATGCACACGGTGACTTTGAAGGCAATGAACTGCAGCTGCCGGCAATGTTCATCATTGAACCTGACGGGCTGGTAAGCTATGCGCACTATGCCAGGAGCGTAGCGGACATGCCGATGGCAGAGGAAACGCTCAGAATACTGGATGAGACGGAAGACCTGTCCTGCCGTATGAAGGAAGGAGACAGGATCCCTGATTTCATCGTGGATACACAGAACGGTCATTATGACCATTTTCATGACATGCTGAAAGGGAAGACCGTGCTGTGGGTGCTGAGATACATCGGATGCACGGTCTGCAGATATGATGTTCACATGATCCAGAAACGGTATGAAGAATTTGCGGCAAGGAACGCAAAGGTGGTCGTCGTGATGCAGAGCGACACTGCACATCTGCTGAATGACCTGAAACAGTCTGATACAGTTCTGCCGTTTGAGATCATTGCCGATCCCGGTCAGAACATTTATAGAAGACTGGGGATCAATGCGGCAGGCTCGAAAGAAGAACTTCTTGGCACAGGTTCGGAACAGCTGAAACAAAAAGGTGCTGCCGCAAGGGGCGCAGGCTTCGCGCATGGTGATTATGAAGGAAATGAACTCCAGCTGCCCGCACTGTTTATCCTGGATGATCAGGGGACGGTACTGTACAGCCATTATGCGGAACATCTGATGGATATGCCCGATGTTGACGGAGTGCTTGCGCTGCTGGAAACACTGCAGCCTGTTTCCTGATACGGAAACAATATGCCTTGTTTCATGCTTGGCTGATGTTCTATAATGTGTAGGAAACCGGAGAAGAGGAAAGAAAGCAGAAACATGACGCATAGAGAGGACAGGGTTTGGTGAAACTGTCCGGTATGTTCTGCATAAGATGCACCTTGGAGGGCCTTTAAAACAGGACGTATACAGTGCGTTAATCTGTCAGAGTAAAAAGAAAAGTGGGACCACGCCAAAGGTGTCTTTTTGCGGGTCCCTGTTTTTGTGGGAGGGAATATGATCAGACTTTACAATACGAAAACATTGAGAGTACAGGAGTTTCATCCGATCAAAGAAGGACATGTCGATATGTATGTCTGCGGTCCGACCGTATACAACTATGCGCATATCGGAAATGCCAGACCGATGGTCGTGTTTGATGTGCTCAAACGTCTGTTTGAAGCAGAAGGATACACCGTTACCTATGCGTCTAATTTTACGGACGTAGATGACAAGATCATCAAAAAGGCTGCCGATGAAGGAACGACCGAGGCTGTGATCGCAGAACGCTACATCGATGCCTATCAGGAAGTCAGAAAGCTCCTGAATACAGAGCTCCCTGACATTACGCCGCGTGTTACGGAAACGATGGATGAGATCATTGCGTTCATCAATGAACTGATGCTGTCGGGACATGCATATGAGGCAAACGGTGATGTGTATTTCTCTGTTGATTCTGTTCCTACCTATGGTGAGATCAGCCATCAGAAGCTGAACATGCTGGAAGCAGGTGCGCGTATTGAAGCGAATGACCAGAAACGCAACCCGTATGATTTTGCGCTGTGGAAGAAAACAGATATGGGCATCAAGTGGAGCAGCCCCTGGGGTGAGGGAAGACCCGGATGGCATACGGAATGTGTTGTCATGATCAACAACAACCTCGGCAGAATGATCGATATCCACGGCGGCGGAATGGACCTGAAATTCCCGCACCACGAAAATGAAGCGGCACAGCAGGAAGCCTGCAACGGCAACTGCCTTGCAAATTACTGGATCCATAACGCAATGGTGAATATTGACGGCATCAAGATGTCCAAGTCTCTGGGAAATGTTCTGTGGGCAAAGGATATCGTGGACCGTCTGGGTACAAATCTGACAAGATGGCTGATGAGCTCCGTACATTACCGCAAGGAACTGAATTTCAGCGATGAGACGATCGAAACTGCCAGAAAAGAGCTGGACCGTGTCATGACGCCGCTGAAACAGGCGGATGTCAAGGCTGCTATGGCACGCTATGTATTTGCGGATGCGTATGATGAAGAATCCTACAGAGCGTTCCTGGATCAGATGGACGATGACATGAATACACCGAACGCCTATGCGGTCATTTATGATACCGTAAAGAAGCTGAACGGTGCCCTGAGGCAGCGTGAGATCGATTTTGCTGCAGTCGGAAAATACCGCAATGCGGTTGAAAAGATGCTGGATATTCTCGGCGTTGTCGTTGTGAAGCCGGAAGTTACCGATGAAGATATTGCTTTGTTTGAAAAATGGAATGAAGCCAAGAAGAACAAGGATTTTGCAAGCGCTGATGTTTACCGCGGCAAGCTTGCTGAGAAAGGTCTGCTGTGAGATCGTCTGAATGTTCCGGCAGGACGCTTGCATTTCTGGGAGATGCTGCATGGTCGCTTGTCGTGAGAACATATCTGGTGGAAAAGGGATACGGCAGAGGCAATGATCTGCAGAAGCATTCCGTACGGTATGTGAGCGCAAAAGCACAGGCAGAACTGTATGACCTTCTGCATGAAGCATCGTTCTTTACAGAAGAAGAGGAGGACTGGTACCGCAAAGGGCGCAATGCCAATGCGGGTACGGTTCCGAAGAATACACCCGTTAATATCTACCGGAAGTCCACCGGATTTGAAGCGATTCTGGGTGCTTTGTCACTTGAGAACAATTGGAACAGGATCGGGACGATATGGGACAAAGTGATAACACTGAAGGAGGAAGGGTTATGGCACAATTGATGTACGGAAAAAACGTCGTAAAGCAGATGCTTAAGAATCCCTCAAAAGTAAACTGTGTATACTTGTGCATCCAGGACCCTCAGATCGAAGCAGAATGTGCCAGGAACAAGATCAGGCTGAAGCATGTCAGCCGCAATGACCTGAAAAAGATGACCGGCAGCGACAACCATCAGGGGATCGCGGCAGAAGTTGAAGAGTACCGTCTTTATTCACTGGATGATCTTGTCAATGAGAGACATTCCGATTATGGTTTCCTGATCCTTCTGGATGAACTGGAGGATCCGCATAACCTCGGTGCTGTTCTGCGTACTGCGGATGCGGTTGGCGCAGACGGTGTGATCTTCAAGAAGACGCATGCGGTCGGACTGACACCGGCAGTTGCCAAAGTCTCGGCCGGAGCGATCGATACGGTAAAGTGCGCATCGGTCACAAATCTTGCGCGTACAGCAGAAGAGCTGAAGAAAAAGGGGTACTGGATCGTCGGAGCCGACATGGACGGACAGGACTACAGATCACTGAAGTACGATTTCAACACCGTACTTGTGATCGGCAATGAGGGAAAGGGCATTTCGAGACTGCTGAGAGAGAAGTGTGATTATCTGGTCTCGCTTCCGATGAGAGGAAAAATCTCTTCTCTGAACGCGGCAGTCAGTGCCGGTATTCTGATGTATCAGATCACAGACGGGCGTTTCTTCCGATAAGGAGGAAAGCTTATGAATCCATACGAACTGCTTTATATGAGCCGGACAGGAGACACGTACGCTGTCCGCGCTCTTTTTAATCTCTACAAGCCGATCCTGATCCATGAGGTCAAAAATGCGATCGAGGTATGTCCGTGCCTGAACATCTATTGGGATGATCTGATGCAGGAAGGGATGCTGGCATTGTACAAAGCCGCTGAAGCATACCGCGAGGACCGGGGAAGCAGTTTTGCAACATTTCTGACGATCGTGATCAAAAACACGATGATCACATATACCAGGACTGTGAAGCGGAAGCAGCAGGGGCGTGTGAATCACATGTATTCACTTGACAGTATGATCAGTGAAAACAATCCTGCAATTGAACTTCTGGAACAGAAAAACAGGCTGACCGATCCGGAATATGTGCTGAGGATGAACCAGGCCAGGGATCAGCTGATGGAACAGATCAGCAAACTGAACCCCAGGGAACAGCAGGTCCTTCTGAACTGGATGAACGGAAATTCCTATACGCAGTCCGCCCGGGAAATGGGCATCACAACAAAGCAGTTTGACGGCAGAAAACAGAGAGTGCGGAAAAAGATCAGAAGAAGCATACTTGAAAAAGCATGAAAGCACAGATAGAGAAACATGGGAAAACCGGAATGAACCGGTTTTTTTCAGCTGAAAATTAAGCGGTGCGTATTTGAACATAATTGACTGGCATTGTCTCTTGTGTTAAATTAGGTAGGCAATCGAGGAGTTTTTGTCATGGCGAAAGATGAAAAAGTAATTATGGCATGCAGTGTATGTATGTCCAGAAATTATACAACTTCACACAAAAATGCGAAGAAACGTCTGGAACTGATGAAATTCTGTCCGAAGTGCGGACGCAAAACACTCCATAAAGAAACAAAGTAGGAGGTACTCTATGGATAAGACATTCAGCTGGAGCGGTATCAAAAAGGAAGCCAAACGTGTACGCTGGCCGAAGCGCGCCGACGTAGTATCCAATTCCGGAGAAGTGATTACATTTACAGCATTCTTTGCGCTGTTCTTTGTACTGTGCGATTTCTTAAGCACGACCCTTCTGACACTGATTGGAATCGGAGGATAAGATGAGCGACGAAAAGAAGATCAATCCTATTATTGATGATGAACATGAAAAACGCTGGTATGTAGTCAACACATACTCCGGACATGAAAACCGCGTAAAGGAAAATCTGGAAAAGCGTGTTGAATCCATGGGTATCCAGGATTCACTGTTCCGTGTACTTGTTGCGGAAGAACCTGAAATCGAGATCAAAAACGGCAAGGAAGTTGAGAAGATGAGAAACATCTTCCCCGGCTATGTGTTCGTTGAGATGAAGATGACAGATGAAGCATGGTATGTTGTACGAAACACGCCGGGTGTTACCGGATTTATCGGTTCATCAGGCGGCGGTGCAAAACCGTTCCCTGTTTCTCCGGATGAGATCGAGTCCATTCTGCGCAGAATGGGTCAGAGCGACAAGAAAGTCGTTGTTGACTTTGCGGTAGGCGATACAGTACGTATCCTGACCGGACCGTTCACAGGAATGGAAGGCAGAGTCAGCGAAATGAATGACCAGACACAGGTCGCAAGCATTATGACAATGCTGTTCGGACGTGAAACACCGACCGATATCAACTATAACGATCTGCAGAAAGTAGAAGACTGACAAAATAAGGTCCTGCTGAATGTATCAGCAGGATCTTATTTTGTCTGATATGATGTTGTAGTAGAAAAAATCATGGAGGAATAACGATGCAGATACCTGAACTGAAAATGCCTGAACACGGTTATACCAAAGAGGGCCATCCGGGAAACGCCGGACAGTATGACGTCAACAAATACCCCGCTAAAGAAAACAGCCCGCTGAAGGGAAAACATCTGATATTTCTCGGCAGTTCCGTCACGCTTGGATATGCTTCAATGAATCAGTCGTTTGCGGACGATCTGGAGCATCTTGACGGAATCGTCATGATCAAGGAAGCGGTCAACGGCACAACACTGGTTGATGTTGACGCAAAGGGACCGTCCTATATCAAACGCCTGAGAACGATCGACAAATCATTCCCGGCTGATGCACTGATCTGTCAGCTTTCCACCAACGATGCAACACAGGGCATGCCGCTGGGCAAAGTGACAGACGAAAGAGATCCGGAAGCGTTTGACCTGCAGACGATCGCAGGAGCTATGGAGTATATCATTTCGTATGCAAAGAGCACATGGAATTGTCCTGTGCTGTTTTACAGCGGCACAAGATTCATTTCCGATCTCTATCAGAACATGACAGAGCTGCTTCCGGTCATGCAGGAAAAATGGAATATCGGTCTGATCGATCTCTGGAATCATGAGGAGATGTATACGATCACGGATGAGGCGTACAGCCTTTATATGTTTGATCCGATCCATCCGACCAGAGCAGGCTATCTGGAATGGTGGACGCCGGTATTTGAAAAAGATCTCACGGCATTCTTTGAAAAGTAAAGGCGGCCATTATGGAAATTGAACGTAAATTCCTTGTAAAGGAACTTCCGGATCTGACAGGAACTGTCATGATCAGGATGGAACAGCGGTATCTTTCAGTCGATCCGGTCCTCAGGATCCGGAAAGCGGATGATAAACACATTTTCACATATAAAAGCGGCATGGGAATGATCAGACAGGAAGAAGAATTTGAGATCTCTGAAGAAGACTATGCAAAACTGTGTGAAAAAACGATCGGTCATCCGGTCATGAAGAGCCGGTATGTAATGGGACTGCCGGACGGACACCATGCGGAGATCGATGTTTATCACGGCAGGCTTGACGGACTGCTTGTGGTGGAAACGGAATTCAGCAGTGAGGAAGAAGCGAATGCATTTGCTGTGCCGGCGTGGTTCGGCACGGAAGTGACGGACGATCCTTACTACACGAACGCTATGCTGGCGTTCAAGGAGGACTGAACATATGGAGATCGGTTTTCTGCTGCTGAAACAGATCTGCGTCATGTTTCTGCTGATGCTGGCAGGATATGTGTTCTACAAAAAAGGAATGATCACAGACCAGGGTTCTAAGGAGCTTGGAAAGATCCTGCTGTATCTGGTCATCCCGGTCGTGGTGATCAATAATTTCTGCATTGAGCGGACTGCTGAAAAAGCAGCAGAGCTCCTGCAGTCAACAGTGCTTGCAGGCGCAGCCATGCTGGCGGCGATCGTGATCTCACACATCGTCTTCGGCAAGCGTGACGGTATTTCCTGCTTCTCATCAGCATTCTCCAATGCAGGATTCATCGGGATCCCGCTTGTTACAGCAGTTATGGGAAGCCAGTATGTGTTCTACATTTCCGTCATGATCGTATTTGTCAACGCACTGCAGTGGACATATGGCGTATATGTGATCACTTCAGACAAGAATGTCATCTCACCGAAAAAGATCATTACAAACCCGATCGTTCTTTCGGTAGCTGCTGCGCTGGTCATTTTCTTTTCCGGGGCAGGAAATCATATGCCGGGTGTTGTGACGAGTGTATTCAATGCGATCGCAGGTCTGAATACACCGATCGCCATGATGGTCAGCGGTGTATTCCTTGCCCAGTCGGATCTGCTGGCAATGTTCAAAAAGAAAAAGACGTATGTCGTATGTCTGCTCAGGCTGGTCCTGATCCCGCTGGCTACGCTTGCCGTATTCAGGATCCTTCCGTTCGGCATTTCCGAAATGAAGCTTGCGCTGATGATCGCTGCTGCAGCACCGGTCGGTTCCAATGTCGCAGTGTTTGCGCAGGCATATGACAAAAACTATACAGACGCTGTAGAACAGGTATGTCTTTCAACGATTCTCTGCCTCGCGGCACTGCCGCTGGTAATTACACTGGCGTCCGTAGTTCTTGGCTGAAAATGATTGACTCGGAAGGCAATTAATACTATTATGTTGGAGCACACATTTTTTTGTGTGTGATCATGCGTGGGAGGATAAGCAGCTTATCCGTTTACCACTGCATGTGGAACCTATTAAAAGGAGGAACGCCACATGGCAAAGAAAGTTGCAAAAGTATGCAAACTGCAGTTCCCTGCAGGCGGCGCTAAACCGGGACCGGCTCTGGCATCCGCAGGCATCAACATGCCGAAATTCTGCACGGAATTCAACGACAAAACAAAGGACCGCAAGGGTGACATCGTTCCTGTCGTCATCACAGCTTATGAGGACAAGAGCTTCGATTTCGTCATCAAAACAACACCTGCAGCATTCCTGCTGAAGAAGGCTGCCGGAATCGCAAAAGCTTCCGGTACACCGAAGACTGTCAAGGCAGGCAAGATCACGGTTGATCAGCTCCGCGAGATCGCTGAGTACAAGATGCCGGACCTGAATGCAAACAGTGTTGAAGCAGCTATGAAGATCATTGCTGGTACAGCCCGCAACATGGGTATCACAGTAGAAGGGATGGATAACTGATCATGGCAGGTAAGAAATTCAAGGCCGCTCAGGCTCAGGTAGACAGCACCAAACTGTATCCCTATGCAGAAGGCGTTGCACTCGCTAAGAAACTCAGCACGGTTAAATTCGACGCTACAGTAGAAGCAAGCTTCTTCCTGAACGTTGACCCCCGTCAGGCTGAACAGAACCTCCGTGGAGCTATGGTTCTCCCCAACGGTACAGGTAAGACAAGAAAAGTTCTCGTTATTACACAGGGACCGAAGGAACAGGAAGCCAAGGATGCAGGCGCTGACTTTGTCGGCGGCGCAGACATGATCGAAAAGATCAAGGGCGGATGGTTCGATTTCGATATCATCGTAGCTACTCCCGATATGATGGGTCAGCTCGGTAAACTCGGCCGTCTGCTTGGTCCGAAGGGCTTAATGCCGAACCCTAAGACAGGTACTGTTACAACAAACATTGCTCAGGCAATCGAAGAGATCAAAAAAGGTAAGATCACATACCGTGTTGACAGAGATGGAAACATCAACTGCCTCATCGGCAAGTGCTCCTTCTCTGATGAAGCTCTTGCAGAGAACTTCAAAGCTCTGTATGATCAGCTGAACCGTATCAAGCCTGCAACTGTCAAGGGTACATACATGAAGGGTATCACTGTTTCCACAACAATGGGCCCTGGCGTTAAAGTTACAGTTGAGTAAGACTGCATACAAATGTAACCTAAAGGATCTGGAATCTGAATGTTTCAGATCTTTTTTTTGTTTTTCCGTGGATGTTCATGGTAAATGCCGAATGTTATTTCAGAAGGCCATTGCGGCCGATCGAAACGGAGGAAACTATGAATCGCATATCATGGAAAAAACTGGAGGCAGTGCTGCTGACGGCAATGACCTGCCTTTGTGCAGTTACCGTGTCTGCTGAAGAACCGGAATTACCGGAGGAACAGCCGGAACTGACGGAAACGGAACAGCGGGAGATCGAAGCAGTCGCTGTGCCTGATCCTTCCCAGATCAGGACAGAACCGGGAACAGCTGCAGAAGAGCTGGATCTTCCGGATACTTTATCAGTTCTGTTTGCCGGAAGCGAAACGCCGGAAGAACAGGGAGTCATCTGGCAGTGCAGCACATATGACGCAGACACCGAGGGCAGTTATATTTTCCAGTCGGAATTTACGGATGCATCCCTGGCCTGGGATGATATGCCGGCAATGACGGTCATTGTGGAAAAATATCTGACGATCACAGGGTATCTGGAACAGCTGCCGGAAAGCAGCTCGGTATTTCAGATGAGTGATGAGGAAAAGAATGGTGTACGGTCGCTGCTGCAGCTGATCCGGTCAATTGAAAATGAAATGACCGAAGAAGACAGGACCGCATGGCAGAGCAGAGTTCCTGAGAAATATGCGCTTTATCAGGAACTGTGCACGATCCTGCTGGACCAGTCCGGAGGAGAACATGATTATCTGGATGATGATCTGATCTATGTTGAAACATTAAGCGTTTCGGAAATGAAAGACGGGATCGGTCCGTTTGATGAAGAAGATACTGCGGGGAAAGATACATCGGATTCAAACCGCAGGATCAGGACATTTGATACGCTGACATATACCCTGTTTTACAGAACAAGGTCATACGGCATTTATGACAGTGTCGGCAGCGGATATATGTTCTATGAATTCATCCTTCCATGCACGGAAAAAGAAGCTGTTTTTGATACAGAGTCCATGGGCTGGGCAGGAAACGGGTGCAGTGATCTAGATGCCCTGGCACCGGGTACGACAGGATGGACACTCAGCACGGATGGAGAAGGCAATCAGGTCCTGCTGGTAAAACGGTTCATGGAACCGAATGAAACGGCAGAAAACGCCTTCCCGGGCAGCGGGACTGTCAGTGCTGTGATCCATATCCTCGGAGCTTCCAGCGGGAAGGTCATACAGCCTGTTTTCCGCGCATGGATGGATCATAACGATATGGAACGTGCGGCAGAATGTATTTCGGAGCAGGTCGAGGTCACGTGCGAGCTCAGGATGAATGCAGCCCTGGCAAAACATACGCATACACAGGGTCTGGATGTGTTTGATTTTTCAACAGGAAACGATCTTGCGCTGAACAAGGATGCAGGGCAGGTCAAAGGCAGGATCTACGGTTATTCCGTGAATCTCCAGCTTTACAGCAAGGGCAGTGCCGGTACAGGCGCGGACCTGAAAGGATGTGCGCTGCCGGAGGGACCGATCAGTGTCAGTGTCGATATGCAGGCAGTGTTCAGAAGGTCTTCCGCTTCCTCGGCTCCTGTATCGATGAATGATGACGGATTTGTGCCGCTGATCTGGAGCTATGAAGGCAACAAGCGTCCTTATTCCGATCTGCAGACCGATGCAAGAGATGTGAAGAGCTACGGTCTGACATACGCTACGCTGGCACCGCTGAACAGGAAGAATGAACGTCCTGACATTATGCCCGCAGACGGTTCCAACGGATGCTGGAACGGAGGGGACTGGACTGCTGTGCAGGAAGGCAGTGTTGTCACCTTCACGATCTATCCGAAAAGCGATGAACACCCGGGCGGCTATGAAGTGAACCCGAGATGGTTCCCGAACGGAAACAGCGGTGCAGCCCCAAAAAATCAGAACATTTACTGGAAGCCTTCAGACGGCGTGTTTACAGCACGCGTCGGATGCATATCTGCGGCAGAGGTATACTTTATCGTTCCGTTTGAACAGAACGGTACGGGACTCAGCGAATGGTATGAGGATACCGGTACGGTCGAACTGAGCGCTGCAGATGCGCAGCTGAAGGTGGATGGTGTACTGCTGGAGCAGGGAAACAGCTCTGATGATGTGCTGACATGGTCGGAATTCATTGCCGGAGGTGGCGTATACACACCGAATATCCACTACGCGTCAGCTGACGGATATGGCGATATCAACCACAACGAAGAACCGGATTCCTTTCTGCATACAGGCGAGGATGCTGTGGCAGCCGGACAGCCGATGGGAATCACATGGGGTCTTTGGTGCGATCCCAGAGGCGACAGTGACAATACCGTATATGCAGTCAACAGCCTGATGAAATTTGATGATGAGGGCATACTTCTGCAGAACAGCGACGGTGCGCAGAGCAGCCCCTCTGTCTATCAGGATGGCTATTATGCTTCAGGCAGCTATTCCTGGATGTATGCCGCAAAACCGGACGGTACAGGCTGGAACAATGATGCGGAAATGAACGCTGCTGTGGAGTCTGACCTGATCTATTTCTCCGATCTGCAGCAGCTGCGTGATCAGGGTTTTACATGTGTCGGGATCCTGACGCAGTACCGCAAGGATCTGTCGGAAAAGGAATTTACGAAAAAGGCGATCCTGTCCTATATACCTTGTACGAGCGGAGAAGAGACAGCAGGCAATGTTTATCAGATCAGGATCAGTACGACATGGTGGCTGAAGGACAGGGTCAGTGCTGCCGGCGGAATGATACCCCTGCGTCCGGAAGGAACCGATAATCTGACATTTGTTCTGCCCCAAGGGGATAAGCAGAATGTTAAGGAAGATTATGTCAAGGCAGTCTGGGAAAACAGCGCGTATGTATCCGGTCATACCGGGGATAATCATGACGGCGACTCTGTATATGTGACTCCGTTCAGGAGTGAGGTCGAGATCACCGCGGCACAGACCCAGGCAGGCTCTGAAGAGCCTGCGAGGATCTACAGCCTTGACAGCGGTCAGCGCTATGTGGAATATCGGATCAGACCATCTTTAACGACATACACGCAGACAGGCGAGGGAACCCCGGTCACTGTGACCGTGAAGGCAGTTCTGCCTCCGCAGCTGATGTATAACAGTGACTTCGGATCATGGTATGCATCAGGAACACAGTACATACAGGCAGGCATCGGCAAACAGGGAAGCTGCTCGGGTCAGCCGCTTGAGCCTGTGCTGACATCCGGAGAAAACGGACAGACAGTCCTGACGTGGACACTGGAGAATATCATTCCTTCACAGAACATGGACAACATTTACTTTGGTACGGTGATCGACGAAGAAAACGGATATATCGAGGTGGCCGACCAGCAGCAGATCATCGTGAAAGCAGTGATCAGTGCAGACGGTGATCATCGTCCGCTGACACCGGCAAATGATAATATCAGCGAAGCAGGGATCCGTATATCCAAACAGCTTGCAATGGCTGTATCAAAAAGAGCAGACCGGAGATTCATTGATCCGAATGAGTCCGCGGGATGGACTGTCACGGCAGGCAACAACGGTTCTTCCGATCTGACCGATTCCGTTGTCCTTGATGTATTTGCGTCAGACAGCACATATACGGGTGACCTGCTGCTGGATGAATTCAGGATCCTGAAGTATTCCGCAGATGGCACGAAGGTCACTGCCGAAAATTTGAATGACTGGGAGATATGGTATACCTATCAGGAAATAAATGAAACGGAAGCGGAGAACATTACGGCAGGACAGATCAGAAGCTCATCGGGATGGATCAGGGGCACGGTACAGAATGACGGGGAAGACCGCGTCCTTGTGCTGGACCAGGCAGCACGTAAGAATATCAAGGCTGCAGCAGTTGTAGGCACACTTTACAGACAGCAGACATGCAGGCTCCATATCAGTGTCGCTATGCCCGGGAGTCAGGGTGGTCAAAAGGTCAGGAATACTGTCTACAGAGGTTCTGATACGGGAGAATCGACAGTTTACATCGTATCGCGCAGTATTGAGGGCATTGTCTGGAATGACGGGGACCTGGATGGTCAGCGCAGTGTGCAGGAACAGCCGATGCATGATATGACGATCACACTGCTGAAACAGAACACTGCAGGAAACTATGAACCATATGCCGCAGATGGAGTGCCTGCAGTCATTCATTCCTCCCAAAGCATGGACGTGCATACGGGAACAGTCTCAGCCTATACAGACG
Source organism: uncultured Erysipelotrichaceae bacterium (assembly GCA_946622165.1). GTDB lineage: Bacteria > Bacillota_I > Bacilli_A > Erysipelotrichales > Erysipelotrichaceae > Bulleidia. The sequence continues at coordinate 21,110 of CAMOPG010000006.1, read as the reverse complement.
GAAGATACCGGTTTATGTCTCTTCCTGAAGGTACATACAGGATCCTGATCGAAGCAGACTGTCTGCCGGAATATCTGCTTTCACCGCTTCATATCGGAAGTACGGAAACAGATTCCGATGGCGTCGGCATTTATGAGGAAGGAAAACTGTCAGGGATCGGAATATCCGGTATTGTCATGCCGGAGGCTTCATCGATCGGTTCTTACCGATATGCATCGGAAAATAATGATGCTGGTATGGCACCGGCTCATCAGCCGCTGGTGATCCGGAAAACATGGATCAGGGAAGCACAGACTGTTCTGCCTGAAGAGATCACGATCGAATTGTATGCGGATGGAGAGCTGCTGGAAACATATACACTGACCAAGACAGATGCAGTATCAGGGACTGATATCTGGCAGATCACGACAGCCGCACTCCCGGTCTACCGGCAGGACGGTTCGGACCGCATACAGTACACTGTCAGTGAATCTGCTGTATCAGGATGCCGCAGGGATATGCTGGGCGGAAGGACGGTATTTGCATTGACAGGTGAAGCGGTATCCGAACCGGGACTCTGGATCGCGGAAAGCAGACTGTCCGGAGACTGCCTGGAAGTGATCAATACCTGGGACCCTGCAGAAGAAGAACAGACAGGCACGTTTGAAATGACTCTGCGGAAATGCAGTACGGAGCACAGCCTGATCAATGAGCCGGCGGTATTTGAACTGTTCAGGTCCGGCGTTTCTCTCGGACAGTACACAACAGAAGCGGGCAGTGTCATGATCGGTTCCCTGGAAGAAGGCAGTTATGTGCTCAGGGAAGTGACGGCACCTGCCGGTTATGTAAGATCCGATGCGGATATTTCCTTTGAGATCCTGCAGGATGGAACTTTGTATCTGAGGGATGAGCTTACGGAAAACGGGATCATACGCTTCCTCAGAAAGCTGTTCCGCCTGGAAACACAGGAACACGGGCGTGCAGAGTGGGATGCGGAAGAACGGACAATGACAGTGATCAATGAGCGGATCAAGGGAAGCCTGAAGATCACGAAACATACAGAAGACATCGAAGGAGATCCCATAGCAACAGAACAGAATTACCGGTTTGCCCTGCATACCGCAGACGGCGATCTGATCCGTACATTTGAGGTCAAAAACGGTCAAAGCACGGTCCTGAATGATATTCCCTACGGAATCTATATTCTGACGGAACTGAACGGTACGGAGGACAGCCTGTCTCCGGCATATGTCTTCAGGCGGTTTGCGGTCACAGGCGATCCCGCTGTAAAAGTCAACGGGGAGATCGTCGAGCTGACCGTCACAAATATCTATGAACGCAGGAAAAAGGATATGCCTGTCGAAAAGATATGGGATGGTGCAGAGCTGCCGGAAGCAGAATTCGTATTGTATGCGGACGGCAAGGACACAAGGCATTTATCGGTCAATGCGGAATCATCCTGGAAAGGTGTTTTTGAAGGCCTGAATGAATATGATGATGCAGGCAGACCGATCTCCTATGAGATCAAGGAGGTCGTTCCTCCGGGATATGCGGTGACAGCTGATGAGACAGGAAGCGTATTTACAAATCATCAGATCAGTTTGTTTGTGCTGAAAACGGACGAGAAAGGCAATGCACTGCCTGAGGCGCAGCTCAGCCTGCGGGACTCGCACGGCAATGAGGTGTACAGCTGGACATCATCTGAAGTACGGGAGGAACTTGGCTCAAAACTGAAAGCATCTGAGAGCTATTCGATCACGGAGATAAAGATCCCGGACGGATATGCTTCTCACGGCACGGCTGTTGAGTTCAGCGTGCTTCAGGACGGAACGGTGATCTCGGACGCGGATCTGAGCGGTCATGTATTGAAAATCGAAAATGTGCCGCTTGATATCCGTGTTGAAAAACTGGACAGTTTTACGAAGAAGCCGCTGTCCGGGGCAGTGTTGAAGATCATTGATGAGACAGGAAAGGTCATTGATCGCTGGACCAGTACGGAAGAAGCACACAGGCTGCAGTCGGTCAGCGCCGGAAAAACATATACTCTGATTGAGGAAAAGGCACCGGATCAATATCAGATCAGCGCACCGATCACATTCACCGCAGCATCTTCCGACCAGACACAGATCATAACGATGTACGACAAAAAGAAATCAGAGTTTCTGACAGCTCTTCCCAAAACAGGCGGAGACGGATATCCGCTCTTCTGGCTGGGTGTATTCCTGGCAAGCGGCGCCTTGTTCGCAATGTCGGCAAAGGCGCTGATGAAAAGATAAAATGAAGGTTGACAAACACGTTAAACGCTCGTATTATTTTAGCGTTATCAAATACCAGAGACAGTAACGGCGTAAGCTTAATCAGGTTACCGAGGTAGAGAAAGTCAATCTGTTAGTTGAACTTTTATGCCCTTGCTGTCTGTCAGCGAGGGCTTTATATATTCAGGTACGCGATAACAAGAAAGGTTTAGGTGAAGGAATGAATCAGGCGGTATTAGAAAGCAAGAAAAATGTCGTCACCGAGATTGCAGACAAGATGAAAAATTCCGGTTCTGCAGTTGTCGCTGAGTACCGTGGACTGAGCGTTGCTGAGGTCACTGAACTCCGCCGTGCACTGATGGCCGAGCATGTTGAGATGAAAGTCTATAAGAACACGCTGGCTGCCAGAGCTGCAGAAGCGGCTGGTTATGGAGACCTGAAAAACGTTCTGACAGGACCCAACGCGATCGCATTCGGCAAAGACGAAACCGCAGCGGCTCGTGTTATGGCACAGTTCGCGAAAAAGCATAAGGCACTGATTCTCAAGGGCGGAATTGTTGAAGGCCGTGTTATCGGATCTGAAACAGTTGCAGAGCTGTCCCAGCTCCCGAACAGAGAAGGAATGCTGTCAATGCTGTTATCTGTATTACAGGCACCTGTTTCCGGCTTCGCAAGAGCTATCAATGCTGTTGCTGAAGCTAGAGGCGGTAGCGCAGAAGCACCAAAAGAAGAAGCTGCAGAGGCAGCTGCCTAAGGAAGAAGGAGGAAAAAATCCATGGCAAAGTTAACACAGGAAGAGATTCTTGCTTATCTTGATGAAGCTACAATTCTTGAGCTGAATGAGCTCGTAAAAGCAATCGAAGAAAAATATGGCGTAAGCGCAGCTGCACCTGTTGCAGTAGCTGCACCTACAGAAGCTGCTGAACCTGCAGCACCGACAAACGTAACAGTTGTTATGACAAGCTTCGGTGACTCCAAGGTTGGCGTTATCAAAGTCGTTCGTACGATCACAGGTCTGGGCCTTGTTGATGCTAAGAAGCTGGTCGACGGTGTCCCTGCAGAAATCAAGAAGGATGTACCGATGGAAGAAGCAGAAAACATCAAGAAGCAGCTTGTTGAAGCAGGAGCTACAGTTGAGTTCAAATAAAATTTGAACAAAATAATCGTTTAGAGAAGCCGAAATCTGTTTCGGCTTTTCGGCCCTAAGAAAGGAACCGCGTTATGAGCCAAATTCACTATTTTACAGATAACAGCGGGCTTCCTTCGAACAGGAGGGAGATCACCTTTCAGTTTTCGGGCCGCACATTCACATTTGTTACGGATGATGGTGTTTTCAGCAAGGATGGTGTCGATCAGGGCACAAAGATCCTGCTGAAAAACGCCGTATGCACGCCATTGTCCGGAAGTGTTCTGGACTTGGGCTGTGGATACGGGACTGTAGGAATTGTTGTGAAAACAATGTTTCCGGAATGTTCTGTCACTTGCAGCGATGTCAACTCGAGAGCGCTGGAGCTCACGGAGCTCAATGCCGAAAAAAACAAGACGACTGTCAGAGCGGTCAGATCAGACCGCTTCGACAGCCTGGCTGATCACTTTGACTTGATTCTGACGAATCCGCCGATCAGAGCCGGCAAGGCTGTGGTGCACGGGATCCTGTCGGAAGCTTATGATCATCTGAACCGGGGCGGTATTCTGCTTGCGGTCATCAGGAGAAAACAAGGCGCTGAAAGCGCTGTCCGAAAGATAGCGGAAGTTTTCGGGTCTTGTGAGGTAATTGACAGGGATAAAGGATACTGGATTCTTAAGGGGATCAGAAATTGACGGCTTTATTCAACATTGGTAATATTATATGTTGAGAAATGTCGCAAAAATAAGGGTAAGGGTTAGTATGCCCTTTTCGGCGTATATAAGGCGATGCAGGCGAAAGGATGGCGAACAATGGAGAATAAAGAAACCTACCGTGTTGTGAATTATGGCAACAAAGCAACCCGCCGCGATTATTCAAAGGTAAGTGCGGGGCTGGATCTTCCGGATCTGGTGGAAATACAGACAGCATCCTTTGAGTGGTTCACAACGGTAGGTATCAAAGAAGTATTTAATGATATCTACCCAATCTACAACTATGCCGGCAATATCCGGCTGAAGTTCATTGACTACGAATTCGGTGAACCGAAATATTCGATCAGTGAATGCAAATACAGAGAGACAAACTATTGTGCACCTTTAAGGGCAAAGATGGAACTTGAGATCGTTGACCCTGATACAGGTGAAGTGATGACGCAGTGGGAAGAGGTCTTCCTCGGAGACTTCCCTCTGATGACACCGACAGGCACATTTATCATCAATGGTGCTGAACGTGTTATCGTCAGCCAGATCGTACGTTCACCTGGTGCATATTTTGATATCGTTTCCGAAGACCGTACAGGCCGTGATACATACACATGCGAACTGATCCCTTCCAGAGGAACCTGGCTGGAATTCATGTCGGATGACAAGAAAGCGGCTCTTGGCAGGATCCTGAACGTTTCGATCGACCGCAGAAGAAAGGTGCTCAGCACGATCCTCTTCAAGGCGATCGGCATGTCCCTGAATCTTGAACGTACAGATGATCCGTTTGATACGACTGAGATGCAGAAATTCCTGAAGGCTCTGCGTTTCGAGCTGTATCCGGATGTGATCGTTGAACAGGAAGAAAGAGAATTCCTGAACGATTACATGCTGCTGTACACATCCGTATTCGGAAATTATGAGGAGATCCTCAATACACTGAACGCTGATAAGACAAAGACAACAAACGAAGCTCTGCTGTCTGTTTACGAAAACCAGCGTGCAGATGAAATTGCTACGATCGATGGTGCCGTCAACCTGATGGATGCCAAGTTCTTCGACTACAGAAGATATGACCTGACAAAGGCAGGCCGTTATAAGGTACGCAAGAAGCTGAATATTCTTGACCGTATGGAAGGCCATAAGCTTGCGGAAGATCTGATCGGTGCCGAAGGAAATGTCATCTTCAGCAAGGATGTCATGATCGGAAAAACAGAGCGCAATGCACTGCGCCCTGAGATCAACAAGGGCATCAACTGCCGTGCGCTTCCGTTCAACCATACATTCTCCCATCCTGTAACAGCAGTGATGAAAACAAGCTGGACGAATGCACTGGCCGGAAGGATCCTTGCGACAGATCTTGACGGAAGCACTGTATCCCTCACAAAGGGCACAGTCCTGACACCGGAAGATGTCAAAGCGATCGCAGCTGAATTCAGCGAGGTTACTGTTTATGCAGGAATCATCGCAAGCGAAGCAAAGCTGACAAACGACAATGTCACAGCAGTACTGAAGCTGGGACAGCGTCTTTATACACCTGGCCGTCTGACGGTCAACGGTGCTGATGTGACGGATGCCGCAGGCAACAACCTCCTGGACCGTTATATTCCGGACGGAACTGCTCCGAATCTGACGAATGCGAAGAAAGAAGCAGTCACAAAGATGGTAATGGAAGGCGAAGCTGTCAGCCTCTGGCTGGTAGGCGCCTGCGTACAGGAGATCACGATCCTGGCAGCTGACGGTCACCCTGTCAAGCTGATCGGTATCGATCCGCTGAATGACAAGCACACCATCACAATGCCGGATATGTACGCTCTGTATAACTACGAGCTGACGATGCTCGACGGTATCGGTACAACAGATGATATCGATATGCTGGGCAACCGCCGTATCCGTACAGTCGGTGAACTGATCCAGAACCAGTTCCGTATCGGTCTTTCCCGTATGGAACGTGTCGTTAAGGAAAGAATGTCCATTGCGGACGCTTCCAACCTGACACCGAAGCAGCTGACGAATATCCGTCCGCTGACAGCAGCGATCAAGGAGTTCTTCTCCAGTTCCCAGCTGTCACAGTTCATGGACCAGCAGAACCCGCTCGCTGAGCTTTCCAACAAGCGCCGTATTTCCGCGCTGGGTCCCGGCGGCCTGACGCGTGAACGTGCCGGATTTGAAGTCCGTGATATTCATAACTCCCATTACGGAAGGATCTGCCCGATCGAAACACCTGAAGGTCCGAACATCGGTCTGATCTCTTATCTGACAACATATGCAAGAGTCAATGAATACGGATTTATCCAGACGCCGTACCGTAAAGTCGTAGACGGATATGTAACGGATGAGATCCAGTACATGTCTGCTGATGAAGAAAACGATCACGTTATCGCTCAGGCAAACGAGATCGTAGAAGGACGCCTGGTCGGCGACCGTATCGTCGCGAGAATTGCCGGTGAAACTGTCATGGTTTCCCGTGAAGAGATCGACTTTGCGGACGTCAGCCCGCGTCAGATCGTATCTGTCGCTACAGCCTGCGTTCCTTTCCTTGAAAACGATGACTGTACACGTGCTCTGATGGGCGCGAACATGCAGCGTCAGGCAGTTCCTCTGCTGAACCCGCACAGCCCGTTTGTCGGTACAGGTATGGAACACCGTATTGCCCGTGACTCAGGTGCTGCCTGTGTTGCGACAGCTCCCGGTGTTGTTACCTATGTAGATGCTACAAAAGTAGTCGTTCAGGAAGACGGCGGCAAAGAGAAAACATATGAACTGACGAAATACCGTCGTTCCAACTCTTCCACATGTCTGAATCAGAGACCTATCGTCTTTGACGGTGAACGTGTCGAACGCGGTGACATCCTGGCTGACGGTCCTGCAATGCAGAACGGCGAACTGGCACTTGGCCAGAACGTCCTGATCGCATTCATGACATGGCACGGATACAACTACGAAGATGCGATCATCATGTCCGAACGTATGGTACGTGAAGACGTATATACTTCCGTTCATATTGAAGAATATGACATCGAATGCCGTGATACAAAACTCGGACCTGAAGAGATCACGAGAGATATCCCGAACGTTGCAGAGAGCGCATGCCGCAATCTGGACGCAAGAGGTATCGTCATGGTCGGTGCTGAAGTAAAAGAAGGAGATATCCTGGTCGGTAAGGTCACACCGAAGGGCCAGAGTGAGATCTCTCCTGAAGAAAAACTGCTCCTGGCGATCTTTGGCGAGAAGTCCAGAGAAGTCAGAGACAACTCCCTGAAAGTACCTCACGGCGGTGCAGGTATCGTTCATTCCGTACGTATCTTCAAGCGCAAGGATGACCATGAACTGTCTCCGGGCGTCAATGAAGTGGTAAAGGTATATGTCGTCCAGAAGAGAAAGATCTCTGAAGGCGATAAGATGGCCGGCCGTCACGGAAACAAGGGTGTCATTTCAAGGATCATGCCGATCGAAGATATGCCTTACATGCAGGATGGTACTCCGATCGACATCATGCTGAACCCGTTCGGCGTTCCTTCACGTATGAACATCGGTCAGGTCCTGGAGGTACATCTGGGAATGGCTGCGAGATCTCTGAACTGCAAGTTCGCTACACCGGTATTCGACGGTGTATCCAACGAAGACCTCAGAAATATCATGAAGGAAGCCAACACGTCTGCAGACGGCAAATATCTGCTGACTGACGGTATGACAGGCGAACCGTACGATGAGCGCATCGCGGTCGGTGTCATGTACATGATCAAGCTGGCGCACATGGTCGACGATAAGCTGCACGCACGTGCAACAGGTCCTTACTCACTCGTTACTCAGCAGCCTTTGGGCGGTAAAGCTCAGAACGGCGGCCAGAGATTCGGTGAAATGGAAGTCTGGGCACTGGAAGCTTATGGTGCTGCACATACACTGCAGGAGATCCTGACAGTGAAGTCAGACGATATCATGGGCCGTACTAAGACTTACGAAGCAATCGTTAAGGGCAAGGATCTGCCGGAACCCGGTATTCCTGAGTCATTCCGAGTACTTGTACACGAACTGCAGGCTCTTGCAGTCGACGTCAAGATGGTCGGTGAAGACGGTGAGGAAATGGATCTGAAGCAGATGGAACAGGAAGAGCTGAAGGAAGAAACAACGCTCGACCTGAGCCGTCAGAACATTGTCAACGATGCTGAAGCACAGTCCGATCTGACGATCACTGACAGCCTTGAAGAAGAGATTCCCGAGGCAGCAGCTGTCGGATTTGATGACTTCGATGATACGGATCAGTACTAAGGAGGTATAAGCGATGAATATCAATAACTTTGACGCAATTAAAGTCGGACTCGCCTCTCCTGAAAGAATTCGTGAATGGTCTTATGGTGAAGTAAAGAAGCCTGAGACGATCAATTACCGTTCCCAGAAGCCTGAACGTGACGGTCTGTTCTGCGAGCGTATCTTCGGTCCCCAGAAGGACTGGGAATGTGCCTGCGGAAAATATAAGAAGATCCGTTATCAGGGCGTTGTATGCGATCGCTGCGGCGTTGAGATCACAAAATCCAGCGTCCGCCGTGAACGTATGGGACATATCGAACTGGCTGCTCCGGTAGCACATATCTGGTATCTCAGGGGAATTCCTTCCCGCATGAGCTTGCTGCTGAACGTGCCGCCCAAACAGCTGGAAGAAGTAGTTTACTTTGTAAGCTGGATCGTAACTGACCCGGGCGATACAAAGCTGAGCTACAAACAGATCCTTTCCGAACGTGAATTCCGTGAGAATACGGCTATTTACGGACCCGGCAGCTTCAGTGCTGCAACCGGTGCGGAAGCGATCAGAACACTGCTTGAACAGTGCGATCTGGAAAAGGAATACACAGCGATCCTGAAAGAACTGGAAAAGGCAAACGGAGACAAGCGCAAGAAGCTGATCAAGCGTCTTGAAACTGTCGATGCTTTCCGTACCAGTGAAAACCGTCCTGAATGGATGGTCCTGACAGTACTGCCGGTCATTCCGCCGGATCTGAGACCGATGCTGCAGCTGGACGGCGGCAGATTTGCGACAAGTGACCTGAACGATCTGTATCGTCGTGTCATTACCCGCAACAACCGTCTGAAGAAGCTGCTTGAACTCGGAACACCTGCGATCATCGTTCAGAACGAAAAGAGAATGCTGCAGGAAGCTGTAGACGCTCTGATCGACAACGGTCGCCGTTCAAAGCCGATCACCGGTGCAGGCGGCCGTGCGCTGAAGTCACTGTCTCACTCTCTGAAGGGTAAGCAGGGACGTTTCCGTCAGAACCTGCTCGGTAAACGTGTTGACTTCTCAGGCCGTTCCGTTATTGCCATCGGACCTACACTGAAGATGAATCAGTGCGGACTGCCGAGAGAAATGGCTATCCAGCTGTACAAGCCGTTCGTTATCAACGAACTGGTCAACCAGCAGATTGCCAGCAACCCTAAGACAGCTGAAAAGCTGATCGACAGACAGGAACCGCGTGTATGGGACGTTGTTGAACAGGTCATCAACGGACACCCTGTATTCCTGAACCGTGCACCTACACTGCACAGACTGGGTATCCAGTCCTTCTTCCCGAAACTGGTTGAAGGTCATGCAATCCGTGTACATCCGCTCGTATGTCCGGCATTCAATGCTGACTTCGACGGTGACCAGATGGCTGTCCATCTGCCTCTGAGTGAAATGGCAAGAGCTGAGACGGAAGTCCTGATGCTCGGTGCCAACAACATTCTGGGTCCGAAGGATGGTAAACCGATCGTTACTCCCGGACAGGACCTTGTTCTGGGCAACTTCTATCTGAACATGGAAGAAACAGCTGAAGAGTTCTATGCGAAAGCTGATGCGCTCGAAAAGCTGGGTCTGCCGAATGAAGCTGCGAAGTGGAGAAGATACGGTGATAACGAAGGACATATCTACAAAGATGTCAATGAGATCCTGATGGCATATCAGACCGGTGCAGTACATCTTCATACAAGAATTGCGCTGCCCGCAAAGACATTGAAGAAGACATGCTTCAACAGTTATCAGAATGACTGCTATCTGCTGACATCTGTCGGTAAGATCATCTTCAATAACGTACTGCCCGCTGACTTCCCTTATATCAATGAAGCAACGGAAAGCAATCTGAAAGTCACTCCGAACGATGACTTTGTTCCGATGGGAACAGATATCCGCAAGGAGATCCAGAGCCGCAGGGTAACTTCCGAATTCAAGAAGAAGGACCTCGGTAATCTGATTGCCGCAGTATTTGATAAGTACAACATCAACGGAACAAGTGATATTCTGGACTCCCTCAAGGATATGGGATATCTCTATTCCACAACAGCAGGTATGACAGTTGCCCTCAGTGACATTTCTGTCGCACCTCATAAAGATGAGATCGTCGGTGAAGGACGTAAGAAGTCCGATCAGCTGAACGCACTGCGTGACAGAGGCATGCTGACACCGCAGGAATGGGAACGTGCGTTCTCCTCTCTGTGGGACCGTGTCAAGAACAACGTCGGTGATACACTGATGGCATCTCTGCCCCGTATGAACCCGATCAACATGATGGCTGTATCCGGTGCCCGCGGCAACAAGAACCACTTCACACAGCTCGCCGGCATGCGTGGTCTGATGGCTCGTCCTACACAGTCCAAGTCACGTAAAGAATACCAGCCCGGTATCATCGAAGTCCCGATCTATTCCTGCTTCCGTGAAGGAATGACCGTATCAGAGTTCTTTATTTCCACCCATGGTGTACGTAAAGGTCTGACTGATACAGCTCTGAAGACTGCCGAGTCAGGTTATCTGACAAGACGTCTGGTTGACGTTGCTCAGGAAGTGATCGTCAACGAGGAAGACTGCGGAACAGATAAGGGATATCTGGTAGAAGATATCGTTGATCCGAAGAACAATTCCATGATCGAACGCCTGTTTGATCGTATTGACGGACGTTATACTGCTGAAGCAGTGGTTGATCCCAACAGCGGAGAAGTCATTGTTGACGCTGATACATATCTGACCAGCGAGCTTGCTAAGAAGATCGTTGATGCAGGTGTGAAACAGGTATACATCCGCAATGTATTTACCTGCGAATCAGCACACGGCATCTGCTGCAAGTGCTATGGCCGCAACATGGCTACAGGCAATCCTGTTGAGACAGGTGAAGCGATCGGCGTCATGGCTGCACAGGCTATCGGTGAACCCGGTACTCAGCTGACCATGCGTAACTTCCATACCGGCGGCGTTGCGAACCAGAGCGGTGATATCACACAGGGTCTTCCCCGTGTTGAAGAACTGTTTGAAGCTCGTACTCCGAAGAGAGTTGCAGTCGTTGCGAAGATCTCCGGTGAGATCACTGATATCCGTGAACAGGAAAATCATCAGGGTATGATCGTTACTGTATCCAATGATCAGGAATCCATCGAGCATAAGTGCGACCTGACACAGGCTGTATCTTCCGACCTGAAAGTCGGTTCACTTGTTGAAGCAGGTGATACACTGACTGAAGGCCAGATCGCTCCGAAAGAACTGCTGGAAGTTGCCGGCGTCCGTGCTGTTGAAGAGTATATCCTGAAGGAAGTCAAGAAGGTATACGCTACACAGTCCATCGATATTTCCGACAAGCATCTGGAAGTTATGATCAAGCAGATGCTGAAGAAGGTCGTTGTTACAGACGGCGGAGACTCCGGACTGTCACTCGGCCAGACTCTCAGCATCAACAGCGTCAACGAACGCAACGCAGCTCTGCTGGATGAAGACAAAGCTCCGATCCAGTATGGACCGATCCTGCTTGGTATTTCCAAGTCTGCCGTTGAAACAGACTCCTTCCTGTCAGCTGCATCATTCCAGGAAACAACGCGTGTCCTGACAGATGCTGCAGTCAGAGGCAAGGTCGACTCACTCAGCGGACTGAAGGAAAACGTCATCATCGGTAAGCTGATCCCTGCCGGAACAGGACGCCCTGAATACAAGCGTGAAACAACTGACCGCATTGTTGCCAAGGCTGAATGGATGAAGGCTGAACGCCGCAGAAAGGCAGAAGAACTTCTGGAAGCTACAGAAACAAGGCTTCCGGATGAAGTGATCCGTTCTGATGCGGACAAAGAAGTCCACGCAGAAGAAGAGGAATCTGCTGAATAAGCAAAATCTGAGAAAACCGGTTGAGAGAACATCTCGATCGGTTTTTTTGCGCATCTAAGAGACAGATATGAAAACGGACTGCTTTCAGCAGGAAATTAGCGTGATTTGCATAGCATTCCCGATATCATGAAAAGTGAAAAAGCGGTATCATTAAATCAGCAGACTAACAGCTGGTATCTTTTATGTACCTGATTCGGATGGAGATTACATTATGCCTGAAAACTTTCTGAGTATATCGGATATTTATCATATTATTTCAGTCCTTCTTTTTACAATCGGACTGTGGAAGATCCTTGTGAAGTGCGGTGCCAAAGGCTGGTGGGCATTGCTGCCGGGAGGAAGATACTTCAAGCTGGGTGATGTCGTTGAGTGCGATAACGCCGGTGTTGTTGTAATGTTCCTTGAACTGTTTTTCGAAGGGTGCAGGATTGCCGTAATTTTTGTGCCAAAGAATTCGATCTATTTTAATTATCTCGGTCTGGCGCAGCTGGTCACTATATTGGTCCAGTTTGCGTTTGTTTTCAAAATCTACACCGGGGTATGCTTCACGTTCGGAAAATCATGGCACTGGATGTTCTTATGGGTTCCGTTCAACTGGCTTGCTGCACTGATCTTCGGGTTCAGCCCTAAATTCCAGCCGGTCAATCTCGGCATCCGTCCGGATGACGACATGAAGGCCGGTACTGATCCGGCAACGATCGGAACGATCAGGCATTACATGAAACATATTCAGGATGGCGGTCTGACGGTCATGCTGAGAGAAAGGACTGTCCGTGACTTCAATAAAAAGCGTTATCTGCTGAAGGATATCTATTTCACGATTCCCAATAATTCACTGGTGCTTCTGCTTGGAGGCTCCGGTTCCGGAAAAACGACCCTGGTCAATGCGATCACCGGTTATGAGAAGGCAAATGCGGAAATATTCCTGAATGGTCAGAATGTCTATGAACAGTATGATCTGATGAAGTACAAGATCGGGTTTGTACCGCAGCAGGACCTGCTGAGATACAACGATACGGTGCTGAACACACTGGAAGATGCCGCAAAGCTCAGGCTTCCGACTTCCATGCACAGGAGAGACAGAGCGGATGCGATCGATGAAGTGCTTGATACGCTGGGCCTGGTTTCCGGTAAATCGGGACTTGTGTCAAAGAAATCAGGCGGCATGAAGAAACGCATTTCGATCGGAACGGAACTGGTCTGCCGTCCGGAACTGTTTATCCTTGATGAACCGGATTCCGGTCTGGACGGCGTCATTGCGAGAGAACTGTTTGAGACACTGCAGAAGATCGCGCACACCGGACGTATCGTCATAGCGATCACGCATACACCTGACCGTGTCATCAAAATGTTTGATAAAGTCATCGTACTTGCACGTGACTCCGGCAGAGTCGGACGTCTGGCATTCTATGGAAAACCTGATGAAGCACTGAAGTTCTTCGGTAAAGACTCAATGGAAAATATCATCATGGCGATCAACCGCAAGGATGAGGGCGGAGAAGGCCGTGCTGATGAGTTTATTGCCAAGTATGCGGAATATGTCAATGAACATTCCGGAAATGAAGAAGAGGAGGGACTGCCTGATGACCAGCAATAAGCATTACAGAGGCAGAATTGCCCAGACAGGCATTTACCTCGGAAAGTTTTTCCGCATGTTTATTTACCAGAATGACTGGAAAATGCTGCCGATGGCCGCAGTCATTGCCGGTGCTGTTACATTTGCCGTAGGAAACAATATCTTCAAAACACAGGAAGGAACGCTGAGCGGATGCTTTGCGCTTGTCTGTGTATGTATCTGGAACGGTTTCTTCAATTCCATTCAGGTAGTGTGCCGCGAACGTCCGATCGTGAAGCGTGAGCACCGTGCCGGCATGCATATTACTTCTTATATCGCTGCGCACATGATCTATCAGATGCTTCTCTGTTTGATGCAGACAGGCATACTGATGAGCATCTGCACGATCGCAAAGATGAACTTCCCGAAACAGGGACTTATTACAAACAGTTTCTATATTGACTTTACGCTGTCGCTGTTCCTGATCACCTATGCTGCGGACATGGCATCACTGATGATCTCCTGCTATGTGAAAAACACAACAGCAGCCATGACGCTGATGCCGTTCATGCTGATCTTCCAGCTGATCTTCTCAGGCGGTCTGATCTATCTGGAGGGAGCAGCGAAAAAACTGACCGGATTTACGATCGCCAGATGGGGACTGGCTGCGTTATGCACCCTGGCAAATTACAACAGTCAGCCGATGGTATCTCTGTGGAACGAGATCTGGAAATTCCGCAGTATGGAGATCGAAGGACACCAGCCGATCAAGATCTTTACAGACAAGATCATTCAGGAAGGCAGGCTGAATGAGTTCCTTCAGGAATCAGGCTCTTATAACCAGAATGCAGCTTATCTGTATGACAAAGCAAATCTGCTGCTGTCATGGCGGAACATGATCATCATGGCAGTTCTTTTCGTGGTCATTGCGGTATTGCTGCTGAAACGGGTAGATCGAGATAAACGCTGACGAACGCACTGCAGACATCATTCAGTCCGGATGGGCAGACATACTTCCGGAACGAAATTCATTATGGCGGAGGTATGATATGCGCTATGGATTTATCGGCCTGGGCAATATGGGCGGGGCCATTGTAAAAGGAATTCTGTCAGGAGACAGTTTTTCCGACGATGAAGTTTACGGCTATGACGTAGATTCGGTGAAAGCTGAACAGCTTTATGAGGAAGCAGGAGTCAGTCTGTGCGGTTCGATCCAGGATCTTGCCGGACATTCTGATGTCATCATTCTTGCGGTGAAGCCGCAGTACATGCAGTCAGTTCTGGATGAACTGAAACCCCTGGATATCGAGGGCTGCCTGATCATTTCTATCGCTGCAGGACTGCAGACAGAGTACTTTGAAAAAGAACTGAAGGATAACGGTGTCCGCATCGTCAGGGCAATGCCGAACCTGAATGCCGCATATCATGATGCGATCGTCGGCATCTGCGGAGGCAGTGATGCAGTGGAAGCTGATATAGAAACAGCTGAACGCATCTTTGCGTCTGTCGGTACGACCGTCAGGATCGACGAGCATCATTTCCCGGTATTTTCTGCGATCGCCGGAGCGTCTCCTGCATTTACCTTTATGTATGCTGATGCACTGGCAATGGCAGCTGTGAAGGCGGGCATACCGCGCGCAACTGCTTATCAGATCGCTGCAGCTGCGATACGCGGAAGCGGGACAACATTGATGAAAAGCAATGAACATCCGGATGCTCTGAGGGATAAAGTATGCTCTCCCGGAGGCACAACGATCGAAGGAGTGACTGTTCTGGAGCAGAACAGCTTCAAAGGAATGATCATTGATGCAGTGGATGCTGTGATTGAAAAAGACAAAAAACTAGGAAAATGATCTGTTGATGATTGGAGACGATGATGATGAAATATATTGATATGCATTGTGATACGCTCATGGTCCTGCTGTTCAAGGACAGGGATCAGATGAACCTTTATGATTCTCCTCATACAATGGTCGATCTGAAGAGAATGCAGAAGGGCGGGCAGATGGCGCAGTTCTTCGCTGCATTCCTTCCGCAGCCAAGCACCTATGAGCACTTCGGCGCTGAAATGCTGGATGATGACGTTTATATCAATACCCTGCATGATGCGCTTGTCCGGAATGTAGCAGAACACAGCGACATCATTGAAATGGCATATAATGCCGATGATATTCTGAGAAATGACGCTGCCGGAAAAATGTCTGCCGTATTTACGATCGAAGACGGAAGAAGCGTCAACGGAAGTCTGGAAAAACTGAGGCATTATCATGATGACCTTGGCGTCAGAGCGATCTCACTGACCTGGAATTTCCGCAACTGCTTCGGTGCGCCGAACTCCACAGATCCGGCTGTTATGAGCGAAGGTCTGACAGAATTCGGAAAAGATGCAGTCCGCTATATGCAGGAACTGGGGATCCTGGTGGATGTTTCACATCTGAGCGAGGGCGGATTCTGGGATGTTGCGGACATTTGTACAAAACCGTTTGTTGCGACACATTCCAACTGCAGAAACCTGTCGCCGCACCAGCGCAATCTCTCGGATGAGCAGCTCAGAAAACTCGCTGACTGCGGAGGCATCACCGGCATCAACTTTGCACCGGCATTCCTGAACAGCGATATTGCAAGAACAGATTCAAGAGCTGAACTGATGGCAGTTCATGCACGTCATATGGCTGATGTGGCCGGTGTTGATGTGATTGCACTGGGATCTGACCTTGACGGGATCAGAGGAGATCTGGAAGTCGGTTCCAGTGATAAATTCGGACTGATCGAGGATGCATTGAAGCGGCATGGATTCACATCGGACGAGATCGAGAAGATCTTCTGGAAAAACGCAATACGTGTCATGAAAGAGACGTTATAAGGAGGACAAAATGAAACTGATACACACTGAAAAAGCACCTGCAGCGATCGGACCTTATTCACAGGGATTTCAGACAAACGGACTGACATTCTTCTCGGGGCAGATCGCGATCAATCCTGCAACAGGAGAAATGCCGGAGGGCATTGAAGCCCAGACAGAACAGGCTTGTCTGAATGTGAAAGCACTTCTGGATGCAGCAGGACTCGGATTTGAGAATGTTGTGAAAACAACATGCTTCATTGCGGACATGGCAGATTTCGCTGCATTCAATAAAGTATATGAAAAGTACTTTGTTTCCAAACCTGCACGCAGCTGTGTGGCAGTCAAACAGCTTCCGAAGAACGGCTTATGCGAGATCGAAGTCATCGCTGAGAACAGAGGAGAATAAGAATATGAAATATGATTTCACATCGATCATTGACAGACACGGCAAGGATGCCATCGCTGTTGATTTCCCGCCGAACGGTGAACTGACTAAGGAAGGATTTGATCAGATCCCGATGTGGGTCGCAGATATGAACTTTGCGACAGTTCCGACGATCCAGGAAGAAATGATCAAGCGTGCACAGCATCCTGCATTCGGCTACTTCCGTCCGTCCGATGAATACTATCAGTCGATCATTGACTGGCACAAAGACAGAAACGGTGTTGAAGGACTGAAAAAGGAAAACATCGGCTATGAGAACGGTGTGCTTGGCGGAGTAGCTACGGCACTCAGGGTGTTCTGCTCCAGAGGGGATAAGATCCTCCTGCATTCACCTACATATGTCGGATTCAGGGCGATCCTGGAAAACAACGGATATGATATGGTCCTGAGCCCTCTGCACCGTGATGAGAACGGCGTCTGGAGAATGGATTTTGAGGATATGGAGAAGAAGCTGGCAGAACAGAACATTCATGCGGCGATCTTCTGCTCACCTTATAATCCGGTCGGAAGAGTATGGGAAAAATGGGAAATCGAAAAGGCAATGGAGCTGTATGAAAAGTACCAGGTATTCGTGATCTCTGATGAGATCTGGTCTGATCTGATCCTTGGAGATCATAAGCATATCCCGACACAGAGCATTAATGAATATGCAAAGATGCATACAGTTGCCATGTACGCACCCAGCAAAACATTCAACCTTGCAGGACTGATCGGAAGCTACCACATCGTTTACAACAAATGGATCAATGACCGTATGGCCAAGGAATCCTCTCTTTGCCACTACAATTCCATGAACGTAATGTCGATGCATGCCCTGATCGGCGGCTACAGCGCAGAAGGAAGAATATGGCTGGATGAACTGAGGGAAGTTCTGAAAGGCAATGTTGATTTTGCATATGATCATATTCTGAAGAATTATCCCGGTGTCACACTGGCAAAGCCGGAAGGAACATACATGCTGTTCCTGAACTGTGAACAGTGGTGCAAAGAGCACAACATCACGATCGATGAACTGCAGAAGAAGGGTGCTTCTGTCGGCGTCATGTGGCAGGACGGACGCAGGTTCTTTGAACCGTACGGCATCCGCATGAACCTTGCCCTTCCTTTCTCCAGAGTCAAGGAAGCCTTTGACAGGCTGGATCAATACGTATTTACAGACTGAATTTGAATGCACTGCAGAAATGCGGTGCTTTTTTTCAAAAAATGCGGTCTGTTTACAGGAAAAGCAGAAACTGAGATGACGACAGAAGGCTGAATAATATAACTGCAGAAATATGGAGGAAACTATGCCAGGAAGTTTTAAAAAAGGAACAGCGATCAACGCAGTACCGCGTCCCATTCAATCGGATCTGAAATCAGAACGGATCGTCTGGGAACCGGAAAAGCCGATCCGCTGGTCATTTATGAAAGTACTGAGAGAAACAAGTTCACTAAAGGAATTCTATCCTGAGATCAATCCTTATACAGAATGCTATAAGGTGCGTGACAATACATGGGCTTTATATAATGACAGTTTTGACGGTGCAGGCGATGTCTGGATGTACCTGATCGATGGTCCTGAAAAGTGCATGATCATAGACAGCTCGTTCGGCATCGGTGATCTGAAAGGACTGATCCGTCATCTGGTCGGAGATAAAGAGATCATTGCGGTAACGACGCATTCGCATTTTGATCATTGTTACGGTAGCGCGCAGTTCGGAAGAGTTTACTGCCATGAATATGAAGTTCCCGATCTGAAGGAAAAGAACAATCCTGATATCTGGGATTATCTGTTCAATCAGACAGATCACCCGATCGAAGTCTGGGGTCAGATGATCCAGCCGGGAGAACCCGTATACACAAAGTTTGACAGAAAAGACATCATCGTTGATATCGATCATAAGGAAACCTATCAGCCGTATGAGATCATCGGAGTGCCTGACGGGTATGAGTTTGATCTGGGCGGAGGCTACATTGTTGAAGCAGTGCTTCTGCCGGGACATACACCCGGACAGTGCGGGTTCTACGATCACCATAACAGGACATTGTTCAGCGGAGACACATCCGGCATGGGAACCAGACCCGAAGGACATCCGTTCCGTGAATACTGCACAGTTGAAGCCATGTATGATGCGCTGACCAGACTGAAGCCCAGATTCGCAGAAATGACAGGCGTATTCCCGGGTCACGGTATGCTTGATCAGCATCCGATCGTAATGCAGTATCTGCTCGATGCATGCACAGCAGTCATGAAGGATCCGGAAAACTGCAATGAGATGCGGGAAATGGAACGCGGCGGCGTAAAAATGACTGTCTGCAGCAAATATATCCAGCAGGGAAGCGCACTGCGGTATACATTGAACAATGTATATAAAAAACAGGTCAGGAAATAATCAAAGCATTCATTCAGCGTACATGCCATGTCCGTGAAAGCGGGCATGGTTTTGTTTTTAAGAATTTCTAATAAAGCTTTCAAAACTGGTATCATATATCACATGAAAGAGTTCCTGAAGAAATACTGGCTGCTGATCACGGCTGCTGTCATTCTGCTGATCGCTGCTGCGGTTGTTTTTGTGCTGAACTTCCAGAATAAACCTGTGACGTATTCCTGGGATGAAAAGGAAAAAGAAGATAAGCTCAGCAGGGATATTACAACAGCGATCAATGTATATACTGACGGGACTGTTCAGGAAGTATTTCATGAAACAGGCATGCTGGAAGGGATCCAGTATGACATTCTGAGAGTCATTCCGTCTGAACATACATTTATTCAGGTCGATTATACGGAAGAACCGAAACCTCTGATCGAATTGGTGGATGAAGAAACGCTTGCCGCAGGCTATGAATACGCCGGCGGGATCAACGGAGGCTTTTTCCGTCTGACCGGAAAGGAATACGGCAGACCGGTCGGTGCGGTGCGCAGAAAGAACGCCTGGACCAAATGGCAGGGAGAAGAGAATACCCCTGCATACGGCAGCGGATTTGCCACAGCATACTTTACCGGAGACACCATGCAGCTGAAGTATCATGGCTGGCAGAAAGGCGTATGGACCGGTGATGAAGACTGGACGTATGAATACGGATATATGATCAATGCGGAAAACGGAATATCCGGGTCATATACATATATTGTTGACGGAGAGGCAAAGGATATAACCGGAGATGATTACGGCATCATTGATTACCGTACATTCGGACGGGCTGCTACGATATTTGCACAGAATACCGAACATGAATATATGCTGATCGAGATCTTCGGGGTGGTCGATGACAAGAAGATCCTGAAATTCCTGCAGTCACTGGATACACTGAATGCGCTGCGGATGGACGGAGGCATTTCGACCCAGATGGTATATATTCCGAAGTATGTTGCCGAAATCAGATAATGATCGTTATACATAACAGTTTGTGTGTTTAAACATAATCACAAAAATGATTTCTTCATAATCAGTAAAGAACGATTCAGACTACAATAAAACTAAGGGAAGGTTATTTATGAAGAAAATTAATACTTTTCTGTTAAGTATCATTGTTCTTTTGAATCTGGCTTTTCCTGTTCATGCGGAAGACAGCAATGATGACGAAACGATCAATCTGATCGCTACGTTTTATGCTGTAACGACACAGGAAAACCACATGCTGGATGTTCCTTTTAATGCGTCATGGTTTAAGAACGATGCGCGTATCTATAACCATGATCTTGCAAAACTGTCCCTGGGTCTTGCGACTTCAGCATTCCGCCCGAATAAAAACCACATGGTGGAAAACAGGTCTGCCGACTACAACCTGAGACATTTCCTTCATCAGGGAGGGTTTGAGGACCTGCGCAGCGATGACTATGACAAGGATCCCAGCATGTATACTGTGTCTACTGTCATGGGACACCGGACAGTCGGAGAGGGAGATGACGCATTCGAACTGATCGCAGTAGGCATCTGCGGACAGGGATATATGGATGAATGGGAGTCAAACCTGTCTATCGGTACCAAAAAGAATCCGGAAGGATTTTACAGTGCTGCACATCTCGTGTATGACAGAGTGTTCGGTTATATTTCTGAAAAGCATCTGAACGGAAAGATGAAAATATGGCTCTCGGGTTTTTCAAGGGCTGC